>JAEPNQ010000089.1 GCA_017643305.1 Marinibacterium sp.
ACAAGGGCCAGTTGGAAGCCTTTGCGACCCAAGTGCTGGCTCGTCTAGATAAACCCGCTGTCCCTGCAGAAACTGTCTTTGTCGACCGTTTGTTCGATATCTCTCTGGCGGCTGAAGAAGTCTATTCAAGCGAAATTCACTCCTTTCTGGCCCTGCCGGGTCTGACGCCATCTTGCGTTATCGATACTTGTATCCCCGGAGTGGCGCGGCGTGCGGGCGCCTTGTGGGTGTCCGACAATCTTAGCTTTGTGGATGTCACGCTGGTGGGCGCCCGGATGCATGCCCTTTGCAAGCTACTTACCGACGCATGGGACATCCGGTCTGGTCCGGCCCGGCTGCACGTGATGGTCGCGACTGCGCCGAACGAACAGCATATGATCGGCTCAATCGTTCTGGCGTCGCAATTGCGGCGCTGGGGTTGCTCGGTGAAAGTGCAGACTGGAACCTCATCGCAGGCTATGATCCGAACGCTTGCGAACGGAGCATATGACGCGGTTTTGATATCGGCAGCCAATAGCTTTACCCTTGACTCAGCGGTCCAATTTGTTTCTCAGGTCCGCAATCAAATTGAGAGGCCGCCGCGCTTGGTGATCGGCGGCCAAGTCACCGAATGTTCGAAACCGTCAATGGAGAACACGGGCGCAGACTTGATTACTTCTGATTTCAAAGTTGCTCTTGCGGGTTTGGGGCAAGAAGGGCCCGACCCAGATAAGTTGTTGACTATAGAAAAATGAGTTCTGGCGAAGGACATCCTTGGTTGGCGGATTCTTTGCCGATCATCGAGCCTGCGTTTCTGGCGGAGATCCTGCACGAGGTGGCCGATATTGCTCTTGTGATCAATCGCAAGGGCGTGGTGATGTCGGCAGTGGTTAACGAAGGCAACCTGCCCGTAACCTCCCTGGATCATTGGGTCGGAAACAACCTTGCGGATTACCTGACTGAGGAATGCGAGCCCAAGTTTCAGAGGGTGCTGAGTGGGCGAAGGTCCGGATCCCAGGTTATTCGGGTTGAGCTAAACCACTGCGACGGCCAAGAATGGCAGTATCCCGTCAAATATTCGGTCCATCAAAGCGACCGCGTCGAAGATACCATCCTGATGCTGGGTCGGGACCTGGGCCACGTAGTCGAAACTCAGCAAAAGCTGGTGCGTGCACAGCTGGCACTGGAACAGGGCTACGAAGAACAACGCGAATATGATGCCCGCTACCGGATGCTGATGAGCGTCGCGCGCGAGGCTTTTGTGCTGGTCGAGGTTGCCTCGGGCCAGATCCAGGATTTGAACGAAGCCGCCGCCACTATTCTGGGCGATACGCGGCACGCCCTTAAGGGCAAACCCTTTGCCGCTGAACTCAAGAACCGCAACCGCGACGAGTTTGTGGAAAGCATTTTTGCCCTGGCTTCGGCCGAAGACAGCGCACGGATTGTTGCCCAACCGCGCAAGTCCGGGAAGGAAATCGGAATCGTGCCGGTGGGATTCCGGGCTGGCGGGCACCGTATGCTGATCTGTCGGCTGGATACAGGTGATACCGAAGTGCCCGTCAGTGACCAACTGGTTGAAAACCTCGGCATACTGTTTCGACGCGGGCCTGAGGCGATTATCTTTGTTGATAGCAAGGGCGTCATCCGCCACGCCAACGAAGCATTCTTGCGGATGGTCGATCTGGCCGGCTCGGCAGATATCAAGGGCCGTTCGGTTGCGGACAACCTGCTGCGCGGTCAGGTGGATCTGAATGTGTTGCTGGACAACAGTGCGCGCAAAGGCGGGTTGAAAGGCTATGCCACCAAACTTTGCAGCGACGTGGGAGTCAGCCGCCCGGTGGAAGTATCTGCCACCTTGCTGGCGGATTCGGCCAATCCGACCATCGGGCTAATTTTCCGCGATACATCGACCACGGACATGGCCCGCGCATCGCCTGAACGTCCCGAAACCATGCCGGCTGACAGCGTGGTCAATCTAGTCGGATCCGCGCCGCTCAAGGAAATCGTGTCGCAGACTACGGACGTGATTGAACGGATGTGTATCGAAACCGCCATTGAACTGACCGCTAACAATCGGGCGGCGGCGGCGGAAATGCTGGGTTTGTCCCGTCAGAGCCTCTACGTGAAGCTCAATAAATACGGGATCGAGGACAAATCCGGCGACGCATAATGCTCGAATGACTTGCATTGACTAAAGTTGTCAATCAAAGTTGACATATGAGTGACCAGTCGAGCTTACATACATTAACATGGCCGCAGCCGCTCGCCGCGCTTGAACTGATCAAGCCGATCACATGGTTCCCACCGATGTGGGCTTATCTGTGTGGCGTCGTCGCCTCGGGCCAGCCGGTGATGGACCGGGTTGGGCTGGTCTTGCTCGGCCTCATTCTGGCCGGGCCAATTGTCTGTGGGATGAGCCAGGCTGCCAATGACTGGTGCGACCGTCACGTAGACTTGATCAACGAACCACACCGCCCAATCCCATCTGGCCGCATTCCGGGCATGTGGGGCGCATGGATTGCTCTGGCAATGAGCGCCCTGGCCCTGTTTGTTGGCTGGCAATTGGGCCCCTGGGGTTTCGGCGCCACTGTATTTGGTGTGATCGCTGCCTGGGCCTACTCCGCAGAACCCGTGCGGCTGAAGCGATCGGGCTGGTGGGGGCCGGGGCTGGTGGCACTTTGCTATGAAGGTTTGCCATGGTTCACCGGTGCCGCAGTCATGGCTGATGGCGCCCCGACCTGGCCGGTGGTGGTGATCGCGGCGCTATACGCCGCGGGCGCGCATGGCATCATGACGCTGAATGATTTCAAAGCGCTCAAAGGCGACCGGGCGCTCGGAATCCGGTCGTTGCCGGTTGTTTTGGGGCCCGAACGCGCGGCTCGGCTGGCCTGTTTGGTCATGGCGATACCACAGGTGATCGTGGCCGTGCTGCTCTTTGCCTGGGGCAAACCGATCTTTGCCGCCGCGATCGTCGCGCTGCTGGTGGGGCAGGGGCTGTCCATGCGGGTCTTGTTGCAAGATCCCAAGGCCAAGGCGCCCTGGTACAATGGTGCCGGCGTGTCGCTTTACGTCATTGGAATGATGGTTGCGGCCTTTGGGTTGCGCGGATTGGAGGGCGTGCTGTGACACAGGCCGGAACCCTTTCATGGTTTGGCATCGTCCGTTTGGGTCTGGTGCAGATGTGCCTTGGCAGCATCGTAGTGCTGACAACGTCGACCCTGAACCGCCTGATGGTTGTGGAGCTGGCCTTGCCCGCCATCCTTCCCGGCCTCTTGGTAGGCCTGCACTACGGCGTCCAGATGACCCGTCCAAACTGGGGGTTTCTATCGGACGAAACCGGGAGGCGTGGCCCGTGGATTCTGGGCGGCATGGCGTTTTTGGGGGCGGGGGCTGTTGCCGCCGCCTGGGTCATCCAATTGTTTGCTGCGCAATTCGTGCTGGCGCTGGGGCTTTCGGTGCTGGCCTATGCGGTGATCGGGCTGGGCGTGGGGGCGTCGGGCACATCGTTGCTGGCGCTTTTGGCCACCACAACCGCACCCAAACGGCGCGCGGCGGCAGCCACTATCACCTGGTTGATGATGATCGCTGGCATTGCGGTCACAGCCGGCGTGGTTGGCGCACTGCTCGATCCCTATACAGCGCAACGGTTGCTTAGGATCGTAGGCGCGGTGGTCCTAGGGGCCATCATCCTGACCTGGCTTGCAATTTTCCGGATCGAGCGGGGCTTGGCTCCGGTTCGTCGCGACGCGCGAAACCGGGCGGCGTTCGGCGATGCGCTGCGTGAAATCTGGTCTGATCAAAAGGCTCGCCGCTTCACGATTTTCGTGTTCCTGTCGATGATCGCCTATTTCATGCAGGAACTGATCCTCGAACCTTACGCGGGCCTTGTGTTCCAATTCACTCCGGGCCAGTCCACATCGCTGTCTGGTGCTCAGAATGGTGGGGTGTTCCTCGGTATGCTGGTGGTGGGCATTGCGGTTACCGGTCTGTCCATCGGCAGTCTGCGGAGCTGGGTCACCGCCGGTTGTCTTGGATCGGCAGTGAGCCTTGGGGCCATTGCCGCGCTGGGTTCAATCGGGCCGGGCGCACCACTGCAGGCCGCCGTTGTCGGGCTTGGGTTCTTCAACGGCATGTTCGCCGTAGCGGCCATTGGCGCGATGATGGCGCTGGCGGGCGACGATGGCGGCGGGCGCGAAGGCACGCGGATGGGCCTTTGGGGTGCGGCACAGGCCCTTGCCGCCGGGTTTGGCGGGCTGATCGGCGCAGGTGCCGTAGATCTGTTGCGGCTTGCGACGACCGATCATCTAGCCTTTGGCTTAGTCTTTGTCGCCGAGGCGGCGCTGTTTGTGGCAGCCGCTGGATTGGCAGTGAAGGCGGTACAGCCAAGGGCGCACAACACACAACTGATTGCGGGGGAGTAACCCATGTTTGATGTCGTAGTGGTGGGCGCAGGCCCGGCAGGCGCAACAGCAGCCGAGGAACTGGCGCGATCCGGATACAAGGTCTGTTTCATCGACCGTGAAGGCCGGATCAAACCCTGTGGTGGGGCAGTACCCCCGCGTCTGATCATAGATTACAACATTCCCGATGAACAACTCGTGGCCAAGATTACCACGGCCCGGATGATTTCACCTACCGGGCGTCGCGTGGATATACCCATCGAAAACGGCTTTGTCGGTATGGTCGACCGAGAACATTTCGATGATTTCCTTAGGGCCCGCGCGCAGATGGCCGGGGCCGAACGGCGCGTTGGTACGTTCCTGCGCATCGATCGGGACGCCGATGGCACCCATGTCGCCTATCGCGACAAAGCCAGTGGCGAAGAAGTCGTTGTGATCACCCGGCTTGTTATCGGGGCCGATGGCGCCCGGTCCGACGTTGCCCGGGCTGAGGTGCCGGGTGGCGACAAAATCCCATACGTCATCGCCTATCATGAGATCATCGAAGCCCCTGGACCAGTAGGGGACTATCAACCGGACCGCTGCGACGTGATCTATGATGGCGAGATTTCGCCAGATTTCTATGGGTGGGTCTTCCCGCATGGCAAAACGGCCAGCGTCGGCATGGGCACTGGGCTGAACGGGTTCGATCTGAAAGGTGCCACCAGTGCGCTGCGCCTCGCTTCAGGCCTTGACGGCTGCAAAACGATCCGGCGCGAAGGGGCACCCATCCCGCTCAAACCGCTTGACCGCTGGGACAACGGGCGGGATGTGGTTTTGGCCGGTGATGCGGCGGGCGTGGTTGCGCCCAGCTCCGGCGAAGGCATCTATTACGCCATGGTCGGTGGTTCGGTTGCGGCCTCTGCGGCCAGCGCGTATTTGGCATCGGGCAAAGTTTCGGCGCTCAAGTTGGCGCGGCGGCTGTTCATGCAGGAACACAAAACTGTCTTTCGCGTGCTGGCCTCAATGCAGAACGCCTATTACCGCTCGGATAACCGGCGCGAACGGTTCGTTTCGCTGTGCCACGACATTGATGTTCAGCGCCTGACCTTCGAGGCCTACATGAACAAGAAACTGGTTAAGGCGCGCCCAATGGCTCATGTGAAGATTGGGCTGAAAAATATCGCCCATCTGACCGGCCTGGTCAGCACAGATTACACATGACCATCATGATCCCGGCCTGGGTGAACGGTAAATTGCAACCCGTTGAAAAGCTGGCCGCGCATCAGCGAGGACTGCGGCACAAGGCCGTGTCTGTATTCGTGATCCGTGATGGCAAGGTACTGCTGCAACGGCGCGCGCTGGGCAAATACCACACGCCGGGCCTCTGGGCGAACACCTGTTGCACGCATCCCGACTGGGGTGAAGACGCGCAGGCCTGCGCCGTGCGCCGGTTGCGTGAAGAGCTGGGCATAGTCGCCCTGACCCCCGCCTTTCGGACCCGGCTGGAATATCGCGCCGATGTCGGCGGCGGCCTGATCGAACATGAGCTGGTTGATGTGTTCTGCGCGACCGCGCCGGACAGCCTGACCCTGTCACCAAACCCCGATGAGGTGTCAGATATCCGTTGGGTCGCGCTGGACCGTTTGGCAGACGAAACCCGGGCTGCGCCCGAACGGTTCACACCCTGGCTGCGGATCTATATGCAGGATCATCTGGCCACAATTTTCGATGATCAGATGTTTGCCTTAAACTGATCCTTCTGCGTCAGACCAGGAATTTCGGATTGTAAAGGAGCCGATGCCCGCCCACGATTGCCGGGTTGCGAGGCGTCCGCTTGGAAAGCGGGGCATCGGCTAGCTCGACCGCGAAACTGTCGGAGTTTGGCATCACGTTGGTCGCGGCGGTGGTCGCGTCGCGGGGCAGGCCGCCAAGTGCACTACCACAACCCCACGCCGTAGCCTGCATTGCACCCCAGGCTTCTAACGCCAGCCTTCGACAGCAGCAGCCTCCTCACTACTGAAGATCACCATGAAGCGTGTGCTATCCTGGTTTCCTTTACCATCATAGTGGTAACTGTCTTGGCTCGGTGGAGCCGGCGGATTGCTTTCGGTCAAGGGTTAGGACCTCTCTGGCCAGAACCTTTGGCTCGATAACGTTTACCACCATTTATTCGCCTGTTTCTTGCGCAAAGCTAAAAAAACGTGCGAGTTAGTGCAAAAGTATGGCTGATCTCGGCCAGAATGCGAAACAGGTCGGCAATGCCGCGCACCTGCATTTTCTCAAAAACACGCGACCTGTGTACTTCGACGGTCCTGGGGCTGATATCCAGATACTTGGCAATTCCTTGTTCAGTCTGCCCAGCAGCATCTGTTCCATCACCTCGCTTTCCCCTTCGGGCAGCTTGGCCAGTCGTGTATCAAAAACCCGCTTGGGCAAACCCGGCCCGTTCAGGTTGCCCATCCGGCGTTCGGCCCGCGCAACAGATTCGAGGATATGGTCGGAAGGGGGGGGCGGGAAATCCACCGCACCTGCACGCAACGCCCTGAACGCCAGTGGGATAACGGGCTTTGTTCGCAACTGGAACGTCTCCAGTGGCGATCAGATACTGTTGAACCAACGCTGAGCTGTCAGCTTCGCGCTGTCAGAGCAACATCGGTTGAAGAGAGGGCCCGGTTACCTCGCGCCCAGTCTACCTTGTGCGCAGCTGTTCAGACCCGCGCCTGTGAAGCAAAAAAACGGACGCTGACTTTGGCTGACGAACTGGTGGCGCTGGGCTTTGGGACAGGCAGCTGGTTTAATCGTCTGGAACGCAGCCTTGAAGTGGCGTTTCACGGATTGATGGGTGCTGAGTTATTCTCCGGCTGTGCGGGGTTATACCGCCCAATCACCTCGCCGAAGCTGCCATCGTCACTACGTTTGCGTCTAGATCGCGCACGCGCAGGGACAGGCCCTGATCTGCTGCGATGGCTTCGATCGCGGCAGGACGGTTGCAGGTCAGGGGCGACAAGCCGCGATAAGAAAACTCAGTCGGCAGATGCCCCAGAAGGGCGGTAGCCATGATCTGCATCCAAGTCGATTGCAGCGGGCCGTGCACGACTAGTCCGGCATAGCCTTCGACGCTGGTGGCATAGGCAGGATCGTAGTGGATCCGGTGGCCATTGAATGTCATTGCCGAATAACGAAACAGCAAGGTCGAATCGGGCAGCACGTCTATTCGCTTCAGCGGCGTCCAGGGTTCGGCCTGCGGTGGCACCAGCCCGGGCGCGTCCGGGGACGCGTCATCGCGGTAGACGATGTTATGTTCTTCAGATACGCGCAGGCCGCCTGCAACGGTATAGTCATGGTCCAGCGTGACAAAGCCCAGCTTGCCTGTGCGCCCTTCCTTGAACTTGATGTCCCGGATGCGGGTTTCGCGCGTTACGGTGTCTCCCGCCGTGACTTCGCCTTTGTAGGATAGCCGCCCACCGGCCCACATCCGGCGCGGCAGGCCCAGATCGGGCAGAAACAGGCCCAGCTTCGGGTGCGCATCCCGCCCCAGATCGGCGGGCGGGTAAATTTCCGGGGTCAGGCACCAATGCAGCCCGGCCAGCGGTGCGCCGCCGTCTAGAACCCCATCCAACGTCACTCGAAATTCTCGCACCTGCCTGTCGGTTATGGTTTCGGTGGCTTTGCGTGTGTGGCCGATCCAGTCAGCTGAGATATCATTCATGTCCGGTCCTCATTATTGCGCACAGATTGGCGATGTGCACGCCAGCGGTTTGTCCACACCTGCCATGCGGCAGGTCCGACCGACAAACAAAGAAAGCTGGGCGGTCTTCGACGCGCTCCGCGATACGGTCGGAGCGGATAGCGTGGCAATGCCCAAAAACGTACTCATCAAGTCTGGCTTATCAATCATCGGTCGTTTCCATGTCTCTTGCAAGAATGCCCCGCGCGCGTGAGATCACCGGATCATCGACCATATTGCCGTCGATTTTGGCGAGTGCAACATCACGTGTGGTCTCCTCCAATTTCTGGACCGATGTCACATCGGGTGGCGAAAGGCGATAAGCGGCTTTGGACTGTGCAATCTGGGCGAGATGGATCAAATGGTACCTTTGAAACCCAGCTCCACCCCCAAGTTGGCCTCCTGTCGGATGAGGTCCAGACCGCCCGTATCCGCTGTGACCTCGTCCACCGGTCCTGACAACCCGGCTAAGCGGGAGGCCAGAACATGCTCTGCCCGCACATGGGCTAGCGGGCGCGCGGTGTGCATGAATCCCAGATTGGTGGCGCAGTTCAGTGATCCGAACGTCAGGCGGTCGATCGGCGGGGTCAAGTCGCACGCCGCCGCAACCCCAAGCGCCATTTACATCCGCCTGAACAACGCCGTCTGTGCGCGCCAGACGCGGCGCCGAGCTTGCGACGCTTCGGCGAGGTGGCTGAACAGGTACGGCGCCGCCACAACCCGTTCCATGGACACAGCCAAGAGCCTAGAAAGATCGCCAGACATGAAATGCTCGCCTTATGCCGAAAAGGCCCGGCCATGTAGGTATGAAGGAGTAGGGAAGGTGTGATGACACAATCTGATGTGAGCGACCAATCCAAGTTATGACTGCTGGATTTAACGTGTTTCAAATACACGGAAACCCTTTCAGGGCCACCTTAAGACCTGTCTCAGGCGCAGTTTGGATCGCAGGGGTATAGCGCAACCCCGGTCATGGTCTGGGTCACGTGCATCCGGTTGATCTGTTCGCCATAAGTGCTGAACCCGACTACCCGATTTTCGCTCAGGATCTTGGAAACCTGCGCGGACAGCTGCCATTCTTCTACGTCGATTCGTCGCCAGAGGCAGTCAAAGGCCAGCACCGCCTCCGGTTTCTGGCCCTGATCCAACCTGTCCAATTCATTGGCCAGGTGGCTGGAAATTTTGGTGGCTTCGGCCATCGACAGGACCACGCCTTCGTCGATAGCGCAGGCCATTTCCAGAGATGAGCCTGGCGCGATCCGCATGATGGAGCGCACATAGTGCTTGGCACCCATCCGTACCACCATAGGATGGGCGGCAAACACGCTGTTGGACAAGTCAGCCTCATCCAGCCCCAGCATTCGGGCATATTCGACTGCGGCAGGGCTCCCGTTGATCTCATGCACAAGACGGTCGCCCGGTGTCGCGCTGGTTACGATCATCCGCTTTTCCGTTGGCCGAAAATGGTCCAGGCTGAAAACCCGGATTGGACAGCGGCTGCGTACGACCGAGATCACCGCGCCGTTGTTCCAACATTGCGACCCAAGCGCTACGGGCGTGTCTTTAAAAGCCAGCGCATCACCTGCGGAACCGCCAACAAAGGGCAGGCCGGCCAGCCCTGGTGCCATTTGAAGCAGCAGGTTTTCCGACTGGGTCGACAGCCCGTCACAAATGCTCAGTCCAAACTCCGACGGCCAATCCGGGAACTCCGCTGACAGGGCATACCGCGCGTCAAGCAGATCATTAACAATCGCGTCGCCATCAAGATTGTCGAGGTCTGGGATGGCCACGGATCGGACGGCGAAATGCGATGCCGACAGCGCGACCGCAACGGCCCCCTGGTCCAGATACCCCGACGGACTGATTTCCCCAGCCGTCGTGCAACCACTAAGACGCCCGCCAACACAGTCTGCAGCTGCCTCGACAAAGCGGCTAAACGTGGGGCTGTACGCGACAAACAGGAATACATGGGCGAATTCTTCGTCACCCAACGCTGCGATCAGATCGGCGGCCTTGTCAGGGTCGGTGGATTCGATGGCTGCCGTTCTGACCAGCGCTGAGCTGCCGCGCATAATGGGATTAACGGCATTCATGGCGCGACGCTCCTGGCATGCCTGCCGGCTCTGGGGAGAAGTGCGACCTCGGTCACAGCTTACGATACTCGAACTGCTGGCCCGGTGCAGGAACGGTGTCCGCTTCGATCGCGGCATCGACCAGCGCCCGATGGGGGGACTTGCGGCAAATGGGATCAGTTGCAGCTGGGTCACCGGCCAGCGCCATCGCCTGACAGCGGCACCCGCCAAAATCCAGATCGCGCCGGTCACAACTGCGGCACAGCTCCGGCATCCAGTCGGTTCCGCGAAACGCGTTGAAGGCGGCCCCGTTGTACCAGATTTCGGACAAGGGCGTGTCCTTGGCATTTTGGAATGTCAGGTCCGGGATGGTTTCCGCCGCGTGGCAAGGCAACACGGTGCCGTCCGGCGCGATATTCAACCCGGTCGACCCCCAGCCGCCCATGCAGGGTTTGGGATAATCGGCAAAGTAATCCGGCGGTACGAAATCAATCGCCAGCACGCCACGATACCTGGCACGCGCTTCGGCGACAGTTGCCTTGGCCGTGTAAACCTGCGCGCGGGACGGCTGCAGCATGCCGCGGTTCTTCAGCGCCCAGCCCTGAAACTGCACACAGGCCACTTCGATCCGGCGCGCGCCCATCTCCACGGCCATCTCCAGCGTGCGCGGGAGATCATCCAGATTGTGGCGATGCATCACCGCGTTCAGCGTCAGCGCAAAGCCTATCTCGGCAATCTGGTCCGCGACCCGCATCTTGCGGTCAAACCCGCCCTTGTAGCCGCCGATGTAATCCGCCGTTTCCGCCCGCACGCCCTGCAAGGACAGTTGAATATGGTCCACCCCGGCCGCATCAAGCGCCTCCAGCCGCTCGCGGGTCAGCCCGATGCCTGAGGTAATGAGGTTGACGTAAAGCCCGGCCTCCCGCGCTGCCTCGACAAGCTCCACTAGATCCCGGCGTGATGCAGGTTCGCCGCCGGACAGATGTAACTGCAATACGCCAATTTCAGCCGCCTGACGAAAGATGTCGGCCCAGGTGTCCGTATCCAGTTCCCGTTCCCGTGCTATGAGTTCAAACGGGTTGGAACAATAAGGGCAGGACAGCGGGCAACGATGCGTCAGTTCGGCCAGCAAGGCCAGCGGGGCGGGGATCCGGACAGTCTCAGCCATCGGCATAATCGATTAGGCGTTGCGCCGCCAAATCGTCCAGAAATTCGATCACATCTCCCAGGATCGCGGATTTTGGCGCGGCGTAAACCTCGGCCAGATGTGTGGCGATCCTGTCTAGTGAACGGTTGCCATCAACTGAGGTGAGAATGGCATGCCCGGTTCCGTCCAGCATCAAAACTTTTTCCGGGGCCAGCAGCACATTCGCATCGCGCACCTTGTCGTGATGGCAGCGCACGCCGCGCGGCAAAACTGGAACACGATTCGCGGTCACTTCAACGCTCCTTCGCCGGGGGTCCAGCCACCGGGCGGGATGCGCGCGGGTTCCACATAGGCCGACCAAAGCGCATCCAACTGTGACCACAAAACATTTGTTTTGAATATTAGCGCATTGGCCGCTTCGTCCTGTGCCTCTGCCGTCTGTGCATGGTCCAAAACCCATTTCAACCCAAAGGCCACGTCCTTGGGGGCTTCTGTCAACCTGTGCCGGAAGTAAACAATCGATTCCGAATTGGCGAAATCGTAATGCTCCAGCAACCCGGCGATCCGCTGTTTATGGATCTTGGGGGCAAACAGTTCGGTCAGCGACGACGCCATCGCAGGCAGCAATGGCTGTTCTTGCACGAACCGCACATAGGCATCCACCGCAAACCGAGTTGCCGGCAGAACACCACGCGTAGAGGCGACATAATCGGGGTCCAACCCAACGGCTTCGGCCAGCCTCAGCCACCGGGTGATACCGCCTTCCTCGTCCGCAGACCCATCGTGGTCCTCAATCCGACTGCGCCATGCACGGCGCAGGGCTGGGTCATCGACCCGCGACATGAAAGCCGCGTCTTTCATAGGGATCCGGCTTTGGTAATAATACCGGTTGACCACCCAGGCCTGCACCTGTTCCATCGAACAGTTCCCACCGTGCAGCTTGCGGTGAAACGGGTGTCGGTCGTGATAACGTTCTGCCCCGATCTGACGCAGCCGCGCCTCGAACTCTTCTGCACTGGCCGCGTGCCTTGTCATACAGCAATCCTCATGCCGTCCTGTGCGACGGTCCAGCCTGCGGCCTGCACCTCGGCCCGTTCAGGCCCGTCCGGTTGCAGGACCGGGTTTGTATTATTAATATGGATGAAAACCTTGCGGCATCCGTCCAGACCGGCAAACCGTGCCAGGCTGCCCTCCGTCCCAGTCATGGAGATATGTCCCATCCGTCCGCCGGATTTCTTGCCGGTGCCAGTGCGCTGCATTTCGTCGTCCATCCAGACCGTGCCATCGAACAACAACAGATCGGCGTCAGCCAGTTTGTCCAGCAACCAGTCGGGAATTTCGGCGCAGCCGGGGATGTAATACATGACCCGCCCCAGAGCAGTCAGGCGCAGCCCGATTGTCTGTTCGCCCATGGCTTTTAGGTCCAGATCATCACCTTCCATAAACAGCGGCACTTTGCCTGGCACGGCAAACGGCAAAACCTTCAAGCCTGGCAGCGGCGAGAATTCTTGCCCCAACACGACGGGTGCAAACGAAACTAGCTCACGATCCAGCACACCGAAAACCGGGCTGTCTTCCAGTACAGAGGCGGTTTCCGATGTTGCGAAGACCGTGAATGCCGTCTTTTCGCGCAGCGTCAGCAGCCCGGCGATATGGTCAATATCTCCGTTGGTCAGGACAACTGCGCGCATTGGTGTGTGACGCACACCTCTGGGACGCATATCGACGCTATTCGCCATCTGTGACCGGATATCGGGGGAGGCATTAAGAACAACCCAGTCCTTACCATCGACAGAAACACCCACAGACGACTGGGTCATCTGTGGGATTATGCCATCTCTGGCATCAGAACAATTTCTGCAGCCACAATTCCATTGCGGCAATCCACCACCCGCCCCGGCGCCAAGCACCGCGACTTGCATAGATCAGATCAGAACAGTTCCCCGAACTCGTCGTCTTCCGACGGGCCATACATGTTGATTTCCATGCCGCACGCGATGGCGGTGCTGGTGGGCTTAGTCCATGCCATGATAATTCCTCCCTAAGACTATTCAAAAAGATACTGGCTTCCGACCATGTCTGCCCATTCGACCTTAGTCGTAACGCACAGTCAAGCCTTGCGTCTTCTGCCGCAAATTCACGCGCAATTCAGCCCTGCATTGATCTGGCTCCAGCCTTTGTCGCGATCCTGGGCCGGTATCGCAGGGTCCATGTCGAACCCGTGCGCGAATGCTTCGAATCGTTCTGATGGCCCGCCGCGCAGCGCCGTGGTTCGGTTGTTCAGATTGCCAAAGCCATAGAAAATGGACGGTCCGTGCGTGTCGGAAAAGAACTGCGTAAGCGCACCCTCCGTGACCGGACCGTTGCGGGCTTCATAGTATCGCCTTGCATACCCGCCAGCCAGGAAATCAGCATGCAGTTCAATACATCGCAGCGTTGGTGATGCCCCGACATGTCCGTCAAACCACCCTGACACCTGTTGAAACAGATGCGCGCTTTCATGAGCTAGCAGGACGACGAGACTTGCCGTACCGTCCACCCGGCCTGCGTAGAAACTCAGAAATCGCAGGCCCAGCGTCAGTTCCCCACGTAAGACGTCAGCCTGTCCTTGGAACAAGGTTTGGCTCACGCACACCTCATGAAAGGTCACGCCAAAATATTCGGAAATGTCTTCAAGCGTCTCTGTGATAGCGCGGCGCTGCCGAACGTTGTCATACGAGGCCAATGGGTACGCGCCTGGCTGGGCAGCACAGGCCCATAGCGGCGCAGCGCTCAGAATCATCCCGGTGACACAAGCAGCCAATAACCCAAGGGGTCTATTCCCATTCCAGTTCGACATAGGCATTGGTCGCGTTGCGTGGATTGAACTCATTAAACAGGTGCCACTTAGACTCCAGCCCGAGGCCCAGATGACGCAGGGCCGTGTTCAGGCTTTCGCCATTTGCAATCGCCTCTCGCACTTGATCCCGCAATCCGCCTAGATACACAAGCGTTGGCTGTGTGCCTTCGGGATGGCTGTGTACCATCCGGCCATGGCCCGGTACCAATTGCGTGGCGGGGATGTCCGGCAGGTTTTCCAGCACCCGAATCCAACCGTTGATCGACCCGTCCAGCGCCGGCGTATGTTCCAGAAACACCAGATCTCCAGTCCACAATGTGCCGCTCTGCTGGTCAAAAACAGTCAGGTCATTGTCTGTATGCGCGATTTCATGTGCCACGAGTTCCAGCACCCGGTCGCCCAGGTCCAGGTGTAACCGGTCAGACACCAGACGGTCAGCAAGAACCACCGTCGTACCATGCATCACATCTGCACCCAGAAGACGGTCCATGTTGGTCAGGTAAGGATCGGCCCGCAAGGACAGTGACCGGTTCAGAGCCTGTGCGCCGACCAACTCCGCCCCCGCTTCTTGAAAGACGTCCGCGCCCAACGCGTGATCGGGGTGCATATGCGTCAGGATCAGCCACTTGATTGGCAGGTCTGTCTGTTGGCGTATGGCGAGGTAAAGCGCTTCCCCCAACGCGCGTGTTGTGCCCGCGTCAATCACCGCGACAGCCTCTGTCCCGATGATGAAACCCGTGTTGGCAAAATCTCCGACCGAGCCTGGCCCCATCGTTTCGACCTGTCCGAAATGCACAAAATGGCCCGGCGCAGTTTCTATCACCGCAGCCGCCTTTCCGGCGAGGTCTTCCAGCGGTACGCAGTCCATGGCATCAATCGTGCTGCCGGGCCGTGTTTCGCGCCGGTTTTCCAAAATAGTCTTGGCGCTGGCGGTACATGCGTCTTCGCTTTGCGGTACAGGTGCGGGGATGACCCGAGCGGCGCAAAGCCCAGCCAGACACAGGGTCGCGACGAGCTCAAAGCCGCTCATGTAATTGCCCCCTCACTGCTGCTGAAACCGTTTCAGTTTCTTCGTGGGCCAGCCCTGTGCAATCCACCCATCCGTTCCATCCGGATACCAGTAGACGCGTTTATACCCGAGCTTGGCGGCACGCCGCACTGCGTTCCAGGACATCCAGCATTCAGCCTGACAGAAAATCACAACCGGTGATGCCTTGTTGCCCTCTGTCGCCTGAGTCAGGCCTGTTTGGAAATACGCCAGAGTTTCGGCATCGGGGCTGCCGGCACCCGTATCCGGCAGCCAGATCGCGCTGGGCACGGAAAACCGCGACCGTCCTTGCCACACGGTATCTTCGGACAGGCCTTTGGGTTTGGGGATGTCGGGCATAACATCAACAAAGGCCACCGCGCCGCTCCACCATAGAGCATGGGCGGTGTTATCATTGATGGTCAACGCGCCGGGCACAAGGTCCGGCACTGGCGCGCGATATCCGGATTGGCGGTAGTCCTCGGGGACCGGCACCTCGCCCGCCCATGCCCCGGCTGCTGCCACGACAAAGGCCAAAGTGACCGCGCCGATCCAGCGCAGCATTTAGGTGCCTGATTGCAGCGCGAACCGCTGGACAAATTCTGTACCGTCCGTGTCCACCGCGCGCACCATCATCTCCGACGATCCATTGTCCAGATAGCTAAAGCGAAAAGACGGGTTTTCACTGATCGAAAATCCACC
>JAEPNQ010000074.1 GCA_017643305.1 Marinibacterium sp.
CGCCAGCAACCCGTCAACCAACAGCCGGAAATCGCTGTCGCCGCGGGTCATGGCGAGCCCGTGTTTTTCAACGGTCAGGATTTCTGGTGAAACCCGGAAATCCTGAAACTCTTGGGTGGCGGCATAGAGGAACAGCAGTATGGACTGGTCGGCGAAATAGGCCTCAATCGACCCGTCCAGCATGGCTTGCATACCGTCCCGGTGGTCATCAAAGATGACAACATCCATCGTCAGACCGCTGGCCGACAGTGTATTTTTCAGGGCTTCTTCGGTGGTTGTGGCCTTACGCACGCCTACGGATTTTCCCGCCAGCTGGGTCAGGTCACCCGACGCATCGCGGGGCTGCATGACGGCTGTGCCGTCCACATAGGTCGGGACGGAGAAATCCACGATCTCACGACGGCTCAGCGTGATGGTGGCCGCGCCGCATAGCAGGTCGATCTCGCCCGCAACAACCTTGTCAAACCGGTTTTCGGCGTCAACCGGAACAAAGGTGACGTTCAGGTTTTCCAGCTCCAGCGCGTTGGTGATGCCCTGAGCCAGCTTGCCGCACAGCAGCGGCGAATACCCCGCTGGGTTGCCATCCGGATCGGCAAAAGACAGCGGCGCGGCATCCGTGCGGAAGCCGAGGCGAAGCTGACCGGTTTCCTTGATCCGGTCTAGGGTCTGCGCGGCCAAAGGCGCGGCTAGACACAGGCAAGCCATGGGAGCGAGTAGAAATCGAAGCATGAAAATGCACCTTGTTATCGGGTTCACTGGCTGCATAGTTCAGAACTGGCCCGAACTAAACAACGAAGTCCGGACCGGGTGAAAATCCGCTGTTTTAGGTCACGTCCTTGTAGCTGATTTCGCGGGCATCCACGCCCGGACCGGATTTTTCGCGCCGGATCAGCAAACGGTTCAGAGCATGGACATAGGCTTTGGCCGATGCGACCACCGTGTCTGTGTTTGCCGACTGGCCGGTGGCGATGACCCCGTCTTCTTCCAGCCGGACGCTGACCGTGGCCTGCGCATCGGTGCCTTCGGTTACGGCGTTTACCTGATACAGTTGCAGCCGCGCGGTGTTGGGGTGGATCTTGCGAATGGCTTTGAAGGAGGCATCCACCGGGCCGTCGCCCTGTTCGGTGGCAATCACCTCCTTGCCGTCAACATCCATTTCAATGGTGGCTTCCGCTGGGCCGCCGGTGCCGCAGACAACTTTCATCGACACGATCTGCAGCCGGTCGTTTTCCGGGTCTTCGCCCGCACGGACCAGCGCTACGATGTCGTCGTCATAGACTTCCTTCTTGCGGTCGGCGAGCTCCTTGAACCGCACAAAGATATCTTTCAGCTGGTTGTCGCCAACCTCCATCCCGAGCTGGCCCAGCTTATCACGCAGGGCGGCCCGGCCGGAATGTTTGCCAAGCGGCAGGCTGGACCCGGCAAGCCCCACATCTTCGGGGCGCATGATTTCAAAGTTCTCGGGGTTCTTCAGCATTCCGTCCTGATGAATGCCGCTTTCATGGGCAAAGGCGTTCTTGCCTACGATGGCCTTGTTGAACTGCACCGCGAACCCGCTGACCGTTGCCACCCGACGGGAAATATTCATGACCTTGGTGGTGTCGATTTCGGTGTAATAGGGCATAATATCGCCCCGCACCTTCATCGCCATCACGACCTCTTCCAACGCCGTGTTGCCCGCGCGTTCGCCCAGCCCGTTGATGGTGCATTCGATCTGTCGCGCGCCTCCGGCCACGGCGGCCAGGCTGTTGGCGGTCGCCATACCCAGGTCGTTGTGGCAATGGGTGGCAAATATCACCTCATCCGCACCCGGCACTTCGGCGATCAGGCGGCGGATCAGGTCGGCGCTTTCGATCGGCGCGGTGTAACCCACCGTATCGGGGATGTTGATGGTCGATGCACCCGCCTTGATGGCGATCTCCACAACTCGTGCGAGGTAATCCCATTCGGTGCGCGTAGCATCCATGGGTGACCATTGCACATTGTCACAAAGGTTGCGCGCGTGGCTGACCGTTTCATGGATCTTTTCGGCCATCTCGTCCTGGGTGAGGTTCGGGATCGCCCGGTGCAGCGGTGAGGTGCCGATAAATGTGTGAATGCGGGGCTGTGCCGCATGACGCACGGCTTCCCAGCAGCGGTCAATATCGGCGAAATTCGCACGGGCGAGCCCGCAGATCATGGAATTTTTCGAATTCTGCGCAATCTCGCTGACGGCTTTGAAGTCGCCTTCGGAGGCGATTGGAAATCCGGCTTCGATGATGTCGACGCCCATTTCGTCCAGCAGCGAGGCGATTTCGAGCTTTTCGTCGTGGGTCATGGTCGCGCCGGGGCTTTGTTCACCGTCGCGAAGGGTGGTGTCAAAGATCCATACGCGATCTTTGTTGGATGCTTGTGTCATTGGAATGTCTCTTCAGTTCTGTCCTAGCCGAATGGCGCGCAAGCTGCCTCCTCTGAGCGGGCGCGCCAAAGGGCTCGCTCAGAGGCGGGTTAGGAGCAGTAGGCCACGCAGCGTTGCCGCATCGGCAACGGTCTGGAACTGGATATGCGTGGGCCTGATCATGCCAAGGGTTATACAATGCCAGATTGGGAAAGAAAGTATGAATTTTCTGGATCTTGCTGTCGCACCCTGCAGATCAAACAGGGCTTCGGCCTGCAGACTGACTTGATCGCAGTGATTTTTGCGTCACCCAGCAGTGCCAGGTAACGCCCCAAAGATCGCGTTGCCCAATGCGTTGCCAAAATGCCTAATGCAAATACGACACCAGAACAAAAAACGCCCAAATCAAAAGTTGGGTACTTATCGCGGTAGCATGGTCGACGCCTTTCTTAACGGGCGTGAAAACAACACCACTGTCGTGGTAGAGAGTCCATTCCCGCAAACGGTGCAACCTGGTTGCAGCTTGAAGACGTCCAGTGAAAGAAAAACTACTTCCGTATCAGGCGGTCAGCCCGTCGGGTTCGGCCAGAGCGTTGGCTCTGCAGCAGGCCGTCAGTGTATTGGCCAGCAGGCAGGCAATGGTCATCGGCCCGACACCACCGGGAACGGGTGTGATAGCACCGGCAACCGCGCCGGCGCTGGCAAAATCCACGTCGCCTACCAGCCGCGTGCCACCTTCCGGTTTTTCGATCCGGTTGATGCCCACGTCGATTACGGTTGCGCCGGGTTTGATCCAGTCGCCCGGCACCATCTGCGGGCGGCCAACAGCGGCAACCACGATATCCGCACCGCGCACGACTTCGGGCAAATCCTTGGTGCGAGAGTGTGCGATGGTCACGGTACAGCTGTCGCCCAGCAAAAGCTGTGCCATCGGTTTGCCCACGATATTGGACCGGCCCAGAACCACCGCATTCAGTCCGCTGAGCGACCCATGACGGTCCCGCAGCATCATAAGACAGCCGAGTGGCGTGCAGGGCACCATGCTTTTCTGGCCTGTCCCCAACAACCCAACATTGGAGATGTGGAACCCGTCTACATCCTTGACCGGGTCGATGGAGTTGATCACGAGGTCGGAATTCAAATGATCTGGCAGGGGCAACTGTACCAGTATGCCATGTACCGCCGGATCGTTGTTCAACTGGTCGATCAACGACAGTAGATCTGCCTCGGACGTATCCGCGTCCAGTTTGTGTTCGTAGGAATTCATCCCGACTTCAACGGTCTGCTTGCCTTTGGACCGCACATAAACCTGGCTGGCCGGGTCTTCGCCCACCAGAACCACGGCCAGCCCGGGGGTGATGCCGTGTTTTTCCTTTAGTCGCGCGACATGGCCCGCCACCTTTTCCCGAACCGTTGCAGCAAACGCTTTTCCGTCGATGATCTCAGCCGTCATGTCTTACCCTTATGTCTGGACAAGCTACTGGCCTGCCCTGCGTGCATGTTGCGGGGTGGGTAGAGCCCACCCCGGCGCTTAGAACAACCCTTCGATCTGGCCGTCTGCATTCAAATGGATCGCTTCCGCTGCGGGCGTGCGAGGCAGGCCAGGCATCGTCATGATTTCCCCGCAGATCACCACTACAAACCCGGCGCCCGCGCTCAGGCGCACTTCGCGCACCGGGACGCTGTGGCCGGTGGGCGCACCGCGCAGGTTCGGGTCAGTCGAAAACGAATACTGGGTTTTTGCCATGCAGATCGGCAGGTTGCCGTACCCCTGTGCTTCCCAGTCCTTCAACTGGTTGCGGATCTTGGCGTCAGCCAGCACTTCATCAGCGCGATAGATCGACTTGGCGATGCGCTCGATCTTTTCAAACAGCGGCAGGCTGTCTGGATAGATCGGGGAAAACTGGCTTTGCCCGGCATCCGCGATCTCGGCCACGCGGGTGGCCAGTTCGGCGGATCCTTCCGACCCCAGTTCCCAATGCCGGCTGAGGATCGCTTCGGAGCCCTGTTCCGTTACGTAATCCTTGACCGCCTGCACCTCGGCATCAGTGTCGGTGACAAAGTGGTTGATGGCTACAACCACCGGCACGCCAAAGCTTTTCAGGTTGCCGATATGCCGCCCCAGGTTGGCGCAGCCCGCTTTCACGGCGGCCACGTTTTCCGCGCCCAGATCAGCCTTGGCGATGCCGCCATTCATTTTCATCGCGCGGATGGTGGCCACCAGCACCACGCAGTCGGGCGCCAGCCCGGCCTTGCGGCATTTGATGTTCATAAACTTCTCGGCACCCAGATCTGCACCGAAACCGGCTTCGGTCACTACGTAATCCGCCACTTTCAGCGCCGTATTAGTCGCAATGACCGAATTGCAACCATGCGCGATATTGGCGAAGGGACCGCCATGCACGAAGGCCGGGTTGTTTTCCAGTGTCTGCACCAGATTCGGCTGCATCGCGTCCTTTAACAGAACGGTCATCGCGCCTTCAGCCTTGATGTCGCGGCAGTAAACCGGAGACCGGTCGCGGCGGTAGGCGACGATCATGTCGCCCAAACGCTTTTCCAGGTCTTCCAGGTCTTTGGCCAGACAGAGGATCGCCATGACCTCGGACGCAACGGTGATGTCAAAACCGGTCTCACGCGGAAAGCCGTTTGTGACCCCGCCCAGGCTGGCCGTTATCTGGCGCAGCGCGCGGTCGTTCATGTCCACGACCCGACGCCAGACGACGCGGCGGGTATCGATCTCCAGTTCATTGCCCCAGTAGATGTGGTTGTCGATCATCGCCGCCAGAAGCGAATGCGCGCTGGTGATAGCGTGAAAATCGCCGGTGAAATGGAGGTTCATATCCTCCATCGGTACGATCTGGGCATAGCCGCCGCCCGCCGCGCCGCCCTTCATCCCGAAATTCGGGCCGAGCGAAGCTTCCCGGATGCAGACACATGCGTTCTTGCCGATCCGGTTCAGGCCGTCGCCCAGACCCACGGTTGTGGTGGTCTTGCCTTCGCCCGCCGGGGTCGGGTTGATCGCGGTAACAAGGATCAGCTTGCCATCCTTACGGTCCTGAACGGAGTTGATGAAATCTTGGCTGACCTTGGCCTTATCATGACCGAACGGCAGCAGGTCATCTGCCGAGATCCCCAGTTTTGCGCCGATGGTCTGGATCGGCTTTTTGTTCGCTTCGCGCGCAATCTCGATGTCGGTTTTGTAGCTCATTGGCTCAGGCTTTCTCCAGATCTCCCGGTACCGGCGCGCCGGTATACCGCTCCATACCGTGGCGATTGGCACCAAACACCACCGGATTCCGACATTTTCGGCTCTCGAAACGGCGCGAGAGGATGCAACAGGCGCGGATCGGAAACCTGTGGTGCTATTCCGCTGCGGATGTTTCCGACGCGTTTGCCTGCACCGCAGTTTGCAGGCGTTTGTTTGTGGCGACCAGTTTGGCGCGGATGTTGTGGGAAAAGGCGGCTTCTGGGTGGGCCTCGATCTCCCCATTGCGCTTGATCAGCTTGCGCAGGGCTTCGGAGGAGATTTCAAAGGTCCGGGACGACTGATTGATCCGCACCGTTGCGCTGGCAAGGTTCTGGGTCAACAGCCAAACCTAATGTATGCGCATGACCGAGATGGTGATCCTGTTGATCTGGGTGATCGCAGACCATAAATTCCAGCTGCTGGGCAGCGATAGCAGAACTCAACGGCGGTCGAGTTCCCGCGAATCGCATTTTTGCAAGCTTTTCGCGTTTTGGGTTAGGGGGACCAGGCCCTTTGGGCGGGAATGAACAGGCGTAGTTTGTCCCCGATTCTCAGGTTGCCGGGCCGTTCGACCCAGGCGGTGACGCCTCGGCGGCCATGGGCAGCCTTGAGAAACGCTTCCCCATGGCCCGGCGCGTCGGCTTCGATTTCTCGGGCGGGGTAAACGCAGGGTAGGTTTTCCATATCGATGGTCAGCGTGGCCCCAGACGGGCTCTGCAGGCGGGAATTTGGCGGGACGTGAGTGAAATCCGGGATCCCACTCAGCACGATGTTGATGCCGGCAAGGCATGGATCGAGTTGGTCGAGGTCCATATCCTTGGCGATCGTGTCAAGTTCTTCTGCGGACAGGATGGTCAACTGGCGGACGTTGCGGATTTCTGTGCCTTCGTCGTAGAGCCCCTTGACCCGCACGCAAGAAGGCCGTTTTTCGCCTTCGTGCCGGGCACCGGACAGGCCGTGAAAGCCCAGGTCCATCGTGGTGCAAGCCTGTGACCGCAGGCTGTCAATTGCGGCATCGGACCGACCGAGCCAGGTGACTTCGCCTTCGTACTCGGTTTTGCGCAGGGTTGGCATAGCGCTCTCCGTCTTTGGGATATGCCCGGACAGGATACAGAAAATCAGCCAGTGTACAGAGTGAAAAACAGCCGACGGAAGGGGAACAGAAAGGATCTGTCGGCTTTTGTGTGGTAGTCGGTTTGCATGGCGGCATCGTAATCGGTGCAGACGGCGGTGGTGGTTTCCGAGTCCAGTGCGAACAGGATGGGGCGGGCGAAGGTTCTGCTTGTGGAGGCGCGGACCGGGTGCATATCGAGCTATAGGGGCAGGACCTGCTGGCATTCGTTTTCCCAGATGTGGAGCGCGCCATGCGTGTTCATGATCTGGTGGTCGTCGCGCGTGTTGAGGAAGGAGGTGAGGTTTCGCGCGGGAGACCGCCGGTTCGCATACGCGCCTTCGGTTCTGTAACTGACGCCAAACCTTTGGGGCGCGATACTTCTGTATGCAATTGTATGCCGCAATTGGCGATTTACCAACGCTCGTCAAGAAACAAAAACGGCCCAGTCAGATGACCGGGCCGTTTCAAAATCCGTCATCACACTCAGGCAGTGGGTTCCGGCTCCATCCCGCCTTCCGGCGGGTTTTTCTTGGTCTTGGTTTTCGGAATTGCCGTCACGCTGGGGGCTGTACCCTGATCCGGGTTGTTGTCTTCGTCGTCTGGCGCGTGCGGGGGCTCGCCGCGCATGACCCGTTTGATTTCTTCACCAGTCAGCGTTTCGTATTCCAGAAGACCCTGCGCCAGCAGCTCAAACTCCTTCTCATTCTCAGCAATGATTTTGTAGGCGGTATCATAGCCCTCATCGATGAAGCGTTTGACCTCGGATTCGATGGTTTCCTTGGTCTGGGCCGATACAGAGAAACCTGCGGTATTGCCCTGGTAGCCTTCATGCGCTTCGGCGTAGTCGATGTTGCCAACCTTGTCGGACATGCCATAGCGCATAACCATAGACCGGGCCAATTGGCTGGCCTGTTGGATGTCGCCGACAGGACCGGACGACACGCTGTCGGCGCCGTATTTAAAGATCTCGGCCGCTTTGCCCGCCATGGTCATGGCGATGCGTTGGTGCGCTTCGTCTTTGAACATCTGCAGCTTGTCGATTTCCGGTAGGCTCATCACCATGCCCAAGGCGCCGCCGCGCGGGATGATCGTGGCTTTATAAACCGGGTCGCATTTCGGCATTTTTAGACCGACCAGCGCATGACCCGCTTCGTGATAGGCAGTTTTTTCCTTCTGGTCCTGCGTCAGCACCATGGAGCGCCGTTCGGCCCCCATCATCACCTTGTCCTTGGCGTTTTCGAAATCTTCCATCGTGACGAAGCGGCGACCAACGCGGGCTGCCATCAGCGCAGCCTCGTTTACGAGGTTGGCCAGATCGGCGCCGGAAAAACCGGGCGAGCCGCGGGCGATGATGCGCAGGTCTACGTCCGGGCCCAGCGGGGTTTTGCGTGCATGCACGGCAAGAATCTTTTCGCGGCCCTTGATGTCGGGGTTGCCGACGGTGACCTGGCGGTCGAACCGGCCCGGGCGCAGCAGCGCGGGGTCCAGCACATCCTTACGGTTGGTGGCCGCTATTATGATGACGCCTTCGTTGGCTTCGAACCCGTCCATTTCCACCAGCAACTGGTTCAGCGTCTGTTCGCGTTCGTCATTGCCGCCGCCATATCCAGCGCCACGATGGCGACCAACGGCGTCAATTTCGTCTATGAACACGATACACGGGGCATTCTTCTTAGCCTGTTCGAACATGTCGCGCACACGGGATGCACCGACACCGACGAACATTTCGACAAAGTCCGAGCCGGAGATGGTGAAGAAGGGTACGCCCGCCTCACCTGCAATGGCGCGGGCCAGCAACGTTTTACCGGTACCCGGAGGACCCACCAGCAGCGCGCCGGTCGGGATCTTGCCGCCGAGGCGGGAGAATTTCTGCGGGTTGCGCAGGAATTCAACAATCTCTTCCAGTTCTTCCTTGGCTTCATCAATGCCGGCCACGTCGTCAAAGGTCACGCGGCCCTGCTTTTCCGTCAGCAGTTTGGCGCGAGATTTGCCAAAGCCCATAGCTCCGCCTTTGCCGCCGCCCTGCATGCGGTTCATGAAATAGATCCACACACCGATCAGAAGCAGGAACGGCAGAAGTGACAGGATGAAGGTCTGGAACCCAGATTGCTGTTGCTGTTCGGCTTTGACCGGGATGCCGGCCTCGATCAGCAGTTGGGTGATTTCTGCATCTTCAGGCTTTATGGTCACGTAGTCCTGACCGTTGCCAGCCCGGAACCGAACCTGTTCGCCATCAAGGGTGACCTGGCTTACTTCCCCGTTTTCGACCGACTGTACAAAGTCAGAATAACTGATTTCACGACTTTGCAGAGTCCCGCCTGATCCGCTGAATAAGTTAAACAGCGCGAGGATCAGCAAAAACAGGACGACCCAGAAGGCAATGTTTCGTGCGTTTCCCAAGAAAGCTCTCCTAATACCGGTCCGCCGCGACGGACGCGACCTTGCTTGGTCCTAAGATAGCTAGGATTGGGCGAGGTTCAATGCGTTAAAAGGCCCGAAAAATAATCCTCGGCCCCGCCGATCAGGTTGGCCTTCCAGCCCCGAGACGATCCGGCAAGCGGTGCAGACAGAAGTTCGCCGTGCTGCCAGACAGAAGGGGATGACAGTATGGAGGCGTAGGGCCGCCCGGTGCTGCGCCAGCCCTCGCACATCAAGATGCCCCTGCGACCGAGGGGTTCAACCCTACAGTCGGGCAGATTGGGCCCATCCAGGGACCAGCGGTTATCCCAGACCGTATCGGTTGCGCAATGCAGTGACCGAACTGCGTTGAATTCCCGGCAGATCCAGACATGCGGGCCATGGTGCAGCATCTGGCATCCAGCCAGGGTGGCAGGCCTGCGATCGCGTGCGCAGGCGACCAGATTGCTGACCGAGGCGCTGCGCGGGGCGTATTCTTCGCTGTTGATCCAGCAGACGGCCCGGATCAGAAGCCGACGGATGATTTCCTCGGGAAGCGTGCGCAGGCGGCGATGTTCGATCAGGACATCACCGCCATCGATCACAACGATGTCCCGCGCGGTGAGGAAACTGTACCAGTCCAGTGCCTCGCGCGCCTGGGCCATGTTGCGGGCGACATCATTCAGCGACCGGCTGGTGATGCCCAGTGGCTCCAACGCTTCCAGCGCCCGCCGGGCCTTGATACGGTCAAATGTTTCGTCGTTGTTGCTGGGGTCTTCGACCCAGCCCACGTCCTTTTCCTCGAGGTAGCCACGCAGCTCTGATCGTCCGACATTCAGCAGTGGGCGTACCAGATTGATACCGTTCAAGATGCGGCGGTGGGACATGGCGGACAGACCATCCACCCCCGATGAACGGCCCAGCCGCA
The DNA here is from genome assembly GCA_017643305.1 of Marinibacterium sp. Taxonomy (GTDB): domain Bacteria; phylum Pseudomonadota; class Alphaproteobacteria; order Rhodobacterales; family Rhodobacteraceae; genus HXMU1420-2. The sequence goes on from JAEPNQ010000074.1 coordinate 10,064, forward strand.
TCAGGACCGTTTCAGCCTGATCATCCGCAGTATGGCCCAGCGCAATATGTGACAACTGGTAGGATTTGGCCCAGTCCGTCAGCAGCCGGTACCGGGCGCGACGCGCCTGATCCTGCAAGTTGCCGCAACCATCCCAGCCGCGCCAGCGCAACGTGGAATGCGGGAGCCCGAGCGTTTCGCACATATCCGCGACCCGGGACGCTTCCTTCGCCGCTTCGGGACGCAGGCCGTGATCGACGGTCGCTGCGAAAAGCTCGACATCTTCGTCGGCAAAAGTTTCGTGCAGCAGATGCAACAGAGCCACGGAATCCCCGCCACCTGACACAGCAACTCCTAAGCGTGCAGGCGGGCCCGGTTGCAGCGCTTTGCGGACCGCTGGCACGATATCGGATGTGGCCGTGCTCAAGAGCAGCCCAGCGCGGCCATTTCCTGTTGGGACCTTGGAACAGCCGATGACTGCGGAAAGCGGATTTCGACCTCGCCCAGCGTGACGCAGGCTTGTTCGGTTTGCCCCAAACGGCCCAGCGCTGCGCCCAGATCGGTCAGCGCATCGGGGGCGACAGGACCGGTGGCGTCCGCGCTGAAACTGGCCAGATAAGCGCGTGCGGCTTCGCGGATGTCGCCCAGCGCGTCAAGCGCCATACCTTGGCTGCGCGCGGCCTGCGCCGCCAGCGGGCTGCCAGGATAGGCCGCATTGAATGCTTCGAACCGGTCAGCAGCTTCGCGGTAGTTGCCTGCGTCCAAAGCGGCCTGGGCTGCGTCGTAATCGGCGCCTTCTCCGACAGCGAGCTGTGGGGTGTTGTCGGTGGCGGGTTGCGATGTCGGCGTGGTCGTTGCGCCGCCCAGTGTGGTGGTTTCGCCCAATTTGGAAATGTCGCCGCCTTCCAGCTCGACCAACCGAAACTCCAGATCGCCGATGCGGTTGGTGCCGTCTGCCACAATCTGCTGGACGCGGTGATCCAGTTGCTCGGTCTGCTGGGTCAGGCGCTGCAATTCGGCTTCGATTGCTGAAACACGTTCCAGCACTGAATTGCCGCCGACATCCACAGATGGCGCGCCGGTGGTCGAGAGCTCCCGCTTGAGCCGCTGGATTTCTATATAAAGAACGGACAATTCCTGCCGGATATCGGCCAATGTGCCAGCTTGCTGTGCAGTGGTGGTTATTGGCCAAAACACACAGGCAGAGAGCAACATGGCAAAGGCAAAACGCATGATCGTTATCCTGTCAGTGCCCCCGAAAGGACCGTAACGGCCCGCCGATTCCTTGCATAGCAGCTTTCTTCGCTGCAGACCTCAACAGGTCGTTCTTTGCCATAGCTGACAACCTTGAGCCGGTTGCCAGCCACGCCACGCAACACCAGATATTCGCGGACTGCATTGGCGCGCCGTGCGCCGAGGGCGAGGTTGTAATCTGTGGTGCCCTGTTCGTCGGCATGGCCTTCGATCACGGCACTATACTCGGGGTTCTGCATCAGCCAAACAGCCTGGGCATCCAGAACCGCGCGGGCTTCGTCAGACAGGGTGGATTGGTCTACCGTGAACAGAATGCGGTCCCCGATCGCTTCCTGAAAATAGGCAATGGACGTGGGATCGGAGACTGAGCCCAGCGCACCCGCCCCGGTCCCGTTGAGATCGACCGCGTTGCCGTCATTCAAAGGAGAAGTACAAGCCGCAACCAAAACCACCACCGCTGCAAGAGCCGTAATTCGAAAACCTGTCATTCTGTTCGCCTCACCTGCTCTTTTCGTGCATTTATATGCCTAAATCTTTAGCACAAGACCCCACACAATGGAATGTACACCAGCGGATCACCGCTGCAACGGGGACCAACTGGGACCTGATCCCCCGTCCGGGGTCCGCACCGGGCGCAGGTTACGGCCTGAGATGTCCACGGAATAGAGAGACGACCGCCCGTTTGCGCCCTGTGTTTCCCGCGAAAACATAATGACGCGGCCATTCGGGGACCATGTCGGGCCTTCGTCCAGGAAGGAAGCGGTCAGAAGGCGCTCTTCGCTGCCATCGACTCGCATCACACCAATATGGAACCTGTTGCTCGCCTGCTTGGTGAACGCGATCAGGTCGCCGCGTGGGGACCAGACCGGCGTGCCATAGCGGCCCTTCCCGAAACTGATGCGCCGCGCTTCACCACCCGCGGCGGACATGACATAGAGCTGCTGTGTCCCCGACCGGTCACTTTCAAACACGATCTGGCTTCCATCAGGTGAGTAGCTGGGCGCCGTTTCAATGGATGGGGAACTGGTCAGCCGGGAACGGGACCCGGTTGAAACATTCATCGTGTAGATGTCTGTATTGCCTCCCTGGCTGAGCGAAAACACCACCGTTTTCCCATCAGGCGCAAAGCGCGGCGCAAAGCTCATGATGCCATCAGTGCTTTCCAGTACGCGGCGGGTGACCTTGCCGATGTCGAGTACATAGATGCGCGGAAAGCCCGATTCGTAGCTGGTGTAAAGAACCCGGTCGCCGGTGGGCGAAAAGCGGGGTGCGAGCACGATGGCGGAACTGTCTGTAAGGTATTGCAGGTTGGCGCCGTCGTAATCCATGATCGCCAGCCGCTTGCGCCGTTTATCCTTGGGCCCGCTTTCGCTCACGAACACGACGCGGCTGTCGAAATAGGGGTCTTCGCCGGTGATGCGGCTGTAAACTTCGTCCGCAACCTTGTGCGCCATGCGCCGCCAACCATCGACAGGGCCTGCGAACTGCAGGCCATTGCCCAGTTCGGCGCCCGAAAACACATCCCACACCCGGAATTGCACCTTGGCGTTGCCGCCGGACACGCTGACTGCCCCGGTAATCAGGGCCTGTGCATTGATTGCCTTCCAGTCGGTGAACTTTATTGGAGCGGAGAAATCGGTGATCCGGGTGATATGGGCGGAAACGGGCACTTCGCGAAACAGCCCTGTGCCTGACAGGTCCGCAGCAATCACACGGCTGAGGTTGGCCGCGTATTCATTGGCGGGCGCGCCGTTTGGGACAAAGTCGGGCACGGCGAAAGGCAGCGGTTCGATCACGCCTTCGGTGATTTCGATCCGCAGCGGCCCGTTTGATTGCGCGGTGGCAAAACTGGCGAACATTGCCACAAGAACCGTTAAGGCCAAAACAAACCACTTCATCGAATGCGCATCCTTTCCGGGTTAAAGGTCATTTCGATCTCGTGCCATTGTCCATACTTTTCTTTTGGCAGGCCGTAGCCGCTGGCCCCACACCTGATAATGGCACGGCGCGCAGCCTGAAAGGCCTGTTGCGCAGCGCGGTCGGATCCGCCCGAAAAGTTTAGCATCCGGATCGAGGATACAATCGGTGTGGCCTCTTCGGTCATTTGCACGCCGACCACAACGGTGGTGGCCAGTGCTTCGGTCGAGAGCGAGCCGACATTCCAGCATTGTGACACGGCAAAGATCAGGTCACTTTTTTCGCCGCTGGTAAGCGGTGGGCCGTTGGGGACCGGCGTGGGGGTATCGTTTTGGGTGTCGGACAGGGCTTCGGCCACGGCGGCCTGTACCGGGTCAACGGGCGTGGTTGCCGGTTGGGACGAGCGCTGGGGTCTGCTGGATGGTGGGCGGATGGAGGTGGCAGGCGCCAGGCCGTCGCTGTCGCTGGTTATGGGCGAAATCCGGTCGGTGGCTTCTTCGGGCGCGGCGGCGTCTTCCTGCGGCCGCGGTTCCTCTGCGCCAGGGTCGGGGGAGGTATCGGGGCGCGGCAGGTCATCGGTGCGGGTGTTGGGCGGCGGGGCGGCCACAGGTTGTGGCGCGACACGTTCGGCCGGGCGCGGTTCGGGCCTGGCGACGCTGGCGGGGGGGAGCGGGCTGTCGGTTTCGGCGGGCTGTTCTATGGTCGGGGCGGTGTCAACCTGTTCCGTTTCCGGTTGAGGGGGTAGCGGGTCTGGCAGGACCTCAGGCGTGGTTTCGGCCTCTGGTGCGTCGGTGGGTTCAGGCCGGGACTGGTCAATTTCGGGCGGGTCCTCGGGGCGGCTGATTTCAGGGGTTTCGGGGGTGACGTCGGGCAGCGTTGGGGCTGTGGGCTGGGTGGAGGTTTCCGGCGGCTCTTGCGCGGCCAGCAACAGGGCGAATTCCTCGGCTGTGACGACCGAGACTTCCTGAACCTCGACCGGTGGGGGCGTGTCGCTGAACACGCCGCCAAACAAGGCGGCGCCGATCAGCCCCAGATGCGCGATCCCCGATATCTTGGTGCCCGCGTCCAAGGTGCAGCCTTACCGTTCCGGTGCGTCCAGCGTCGGGCCGCCCGTGTCGGTGACCAGCGCCACGTCTGAAAAACCACCGGCATTTAGCGCGCCCATGACCAGCATGACCACGTCGTACCGAACGCCCCCGTCGGCCCTTAGATACACACGGTCTGATGTGCGTTCGGCCGCGATGGCGCGCAGCCGGCTGACCAGTTCTTCGCGCGGGACAGTGGTGGTCTGGATCTGTACCTCGCCCTCCAACGTTACGGTGACGGTCAGCGGTTCTTCGGTCGCGCCGGGCAGGGCGGTTGCTGCGGTCTTGGGCAGTTCCACGGGCACGCCGACGGTCAGCAACGGCGCGGCTACCATGAAGATGATGAGCAGCACCAGCATAACATCCACAAACGGGGTCACGTTGATTTCCGCCATGGGGCGCGTGCGCCCGCCCCGACGTCTTCGGCGGCGGCCTGCACTGTCGTCTGGCTGGATCGTGACGCCCATGGCTCAGTTGTCCAATTGCCGCGACAGGATCGTTGCGAATTCGTCGGCAAAGGCTTCGTACCCTGCGACGACCCGGTCACTGTCGGCGCTGAGTTTGTTGTAGAAGATCACCGCTGGAATGGCGGCCAGCAGGCCCAGACCCGTGGCTAAGAGCGCCTCGGCAATCCCCGGCGCGACGACGGCAAGGTTGGTATTTTGCTGTTCGGCAATCTCGATAAACGCGTTCATGATGCCCCAAACGGTGCCAAACAGGCCAATAAACGGCGCAGTGGAGCCAACGGTGGCGAGGATTGGCAGACCCTTGCGCAGCCCTTCGGCTTCTTTGTTAATGGCGACGTCCATGGAGCGATCGATCCGGGCTTGCGCTCCGGCGATCAGCCCGCCATCGGACCGGTGCGACCGGCGCCATTCGGTCATGCCAGCGGCAAAAACCCGTTGCGACCGCCCGCTGGGCGTGGCCCCGAGTTCTTCGAACAGACCATCCAGCGGTTCCCCGGACCAGAAGGCGCGGTCAAACCGGTCGGCTTCGGCGCGGGCGGCGCGATAGGTAATGAGTTTCTGAATGATGATCGACCAGGACCAGAAAGACGCTACGATCAACATGATAATAACGGCCTTCACCGTGATGGTCGCACGTGCAAAAAGCGCCCACAGCGAGAAATCTATCTCCTGCGCCAAGGTGAGGGCTTCGGTTTCCATATGCCTGCTCTGTCATGACGGCCGTTTTTCGGCCTTATTGGCCATCAAGCTACCCGAAGTTTTTCTAAAAAGCCAACAGTGCAAGCGTTCTGGGTTTAGCTTTTACCAATCAATGCGCGAACCTCTGCCGGTAGGCGCACGGGTTTTCCGGAGGTTGTCATGCAAACGGCTGTCACCTTGGCCGCAAAAATCACCACGCCGTCGCGTTTGACGGTTTGGTTGAATACCCAGCGCACGGCGCTGGCGGCTTCGTGTGTGGTTTCGATAAACAGCCGGTCACCGAGACGGGCGGAGCCTTTGTAATCCGCCTCCACTCGGCTGATGGCAAAGACGATGTCCTCGGCGCGCATGGCCAACTGGTCAATCCCCATTTCTTCGACAATAGTGGACCGAGCGCGTTCGATGAAGCGCAGGTAGTTGGCGTAGTACACTATCCCAGCCATGTCGGTGTCTTCATAGAATACGGTGACGTTGTAGGTATGCGGGGTCATGCGTCAGGCGCTCCGGCGATGAATTAGTGATGTTTACTGACGCGAGCGGATAATCGCAACGCGTGGCTTGGGTCGTTTGCCGTGGCGGGCATGACAGGGTCATAGGCCGCGCGGATCACGTCGGCGATGTCGGGACGCAGGACAGTGCGTTCGCCCGCCAGGGCGAGCGGCGATTGTGACTGAAACGCGTGGTCAGACCAGAGCAGGAAGGATTGCACCACCTGGCTCAGCGCGAGCGTTTCGGCAGGCTGTTTGGATAGGACCCGGTCCATGCGCAGGAAGATGAAGCAAGCCTGAATCGCGCCCGCGTCGTCAAAGCGAAAGATCCGGTATTGGTTGGCATCCGCCGATTGCAGCTGGGCCACCATCGAGTCAAGGTTCGGGATCAGGCGACCGAGGCCGGGAACTTCCAGAAGCTCGCCCCAGTCATGGAAGAAAAACATCATAATATTCGCGCCCAGTTGCGGGTCGGTTTCGGCTACGGTGTGTCCGGCGAGCATGGCGACGGCCTCCCATGCGCCTTTAATGACAGACAGGGCTTCGTCGGTCACGCCGAATACGATTGGGGCAATAGGCCGACCCCAGCGGGCAAAGGCATAGGTGCCATCGCTGCGGGTGAACAGGGCTTCGATCTGGTCCGGGGTCACGGGCTTTCTTCCTATGTGGCGCTGGGGCCTGCATAAAAAGGACTGGAGCTGGGCGCAATTGGGCAAATCTGCCCGGTGCCCGGGTCAGCCGAACAGGTCGTTATGTCCCTTGGGCGGGGTCAGGCCCAGATGGGTCCACGCGCCCTGCGCCAGCATGCGGCCGCGTGGGGTGCGTTGGATCAGGCCCTGTTGCAGCAGGTAGGGTTCGATCACCTCTTCTAGAGCGTCCCGGCTTTCTGACAAAGCGGCTGATAGTGTTTCGATGCCCACGGGCCCGCCTGCATAGCTTTCGGCAATCAGGCGCAGATAACGGCGGTCGGCCCCGTCAAGACCCAGATGATCCACCCCCAAACGGGTGAGCGCATTGTCTGCCAGCGCCTCGGTCACGCGCCCGTCGCCTTCGACGATGGCAAAGTCCACCACTCTGCGCAGCAGGCGGCCAGCAATGCGCGGCGTGCCACGCGCGCGCTTGGCAATCTCTTGTGCACCTGCGTCATCGGCAGGCACGCCCAGCAGGCGGGCATTACGCTGTACGATCTGGAAGAGTTCGTTGGTGGTGTAGAATTGCAGGCGTGTGGGAATACCAAACCGGTCTCGCAGCGGTGTTGTCAGCAGGCCCATGCGCGTGGTGGCACCGACCAGCGTAAATGGCTGCAGTTCGATGCGAACAGTGCGTGCAGCGGGGCCTTCACCGATCACCAGATCCAGTTCGAAATCTTCCAGCGCAGGGTACAGGACCTCCTCCACCGCCGGGTTAAGGCGATGGATTTCATCGATAAACAGCACGTCGCGCGCTTCAAGATTGGTCAGGATCGCAGCCAGATCCCCGGCCTTGGCCAGAACTGGCCCGCTGGTCATGCGGAAATTTACACCCAGCTCGCGGGCCATAATCTGGGCCAGCGTGGTTTTGCCCAGACCGGGCGGACCGTGAAACAGGGTGTGGTCCATCGCTTCGCCGCGCTGACGGGCGGACTGTATGAACACCCGTAGGTTGGCACGCGCTTCGCTTTGACCTATGAATTCGTCCAGCGCCTGCGGGCGCATGGCGCGGTCGTGGTCTTCTGGCAGCGGATCGGGGCGCAGGGTTGGGTCCGGTTCAGCCAAGGGGCGTCTCCGGGGTCAGGTTGGCGGTGTTTGGCGGTGTGTAAGGGGCCATGGCGGTGCGTCTAGCCTTTCGGAGCCAGCAGTTTCAATGCGGCGCGGATCAGCGTGCTGGTGTCCGGTTCGGTGCCATCGGCCAGCGCTTGGGCCACGGCTGATGCGGCCTCGCCGGGCGCATAGCCGAGGTTGCTTAGGGCGGACAGCGCTTCGGCCTGGGCCGTCCCGGCATCGGCCTGTGGGGCTGGGGCAGATGCGACAGTGGGCATTTCGATGACCTCAACATCCTCCATGACTGCGGTCGGCGCGGTCTGCCCGGCCATGGCCATGACGGTGGGTGCCTTGTCCTTCAGTTCGTTGACCACGCGCTGGGCGGTTTTGGGGCCGATCCCCTTGGCCGCTTTGACCGCGTTCCAATCCCCGAGCGCAATCGCACGGCTGACCCCATCGGGGCCCAGCGCGCCGAGGATCGCCATGGAGGCTTTGGCCCCAACGCCCTGAACGCTCATCAGCAGGCGGTGCCATTCCTTTTCCACCAGAGACGCGAAGCCGAAAAGCTGCAGCAGGTCTTCACGCACCAACAGGTCTGTAAAGAGCGACACGGCCTCACCCGTGCCGGGCAGGGCGGCGAGCGTGCGGTCGGAGCAATACACGAGGTAGCCCACGCCGCGCACGTCAATCAGCACGTGGTCATCGGCGCGGTAATCCAGTCGCCCGCTGATGCGCCCGATCATGCGCGCTTCCTCAGCTCGCGCACCGGTGCATGATGCGCATGGCAGATCGCTATCGCCAGAGCATCGGCCGCGTCAGGGCCCTGGGGTGCTGCGCCGGGCAATTGCAGCCGGACCATATGTTCGACCTGGCGTTTGTCGGCATGGCCCACGCCTACAACCGTCTTTTTCACCGTGTTCGGGGCGTATTCCCCAACCGGAATGCCCGCTTGTGCCGGGACCAGCATCGCGATCCCGCGGGCCTGGCCCAGTTTTAGTGTGCCGCTGCCATCTTTGTTGACAAATGTCTGTTCCACCGCGGCTTGATCGGGCGACAGCCGGGTGACAACCTCGGACAGAAGCTGGTGGAGATTCAGCAAACGGGTGGCCAAATCGGCCCCAACCGGCTTGCAAAGGCCGCTAGCAACATGGCTGAGTCGATTGCCGGTGACGTCGATTACGCCCCATCCAAGGGTTCTGAGACCCGGATCAATGCCCAAAATCCGCATCTTCCGCCCGCCCGTTACCATTTTTGTTGCCTTTTTGATGCACTAGCACGAAACGCGAACATCCGCCAAGTTGTTTTGCCTTGCTTTTGCTCCGTTTCGGTTTTCGGCGCTAAGCATTCCAAGTGCGACATGGTGGCGGAGAACGATCTGTTAGAAGTCAGACGATGACGCCGATTAAATGAGATTTCCGGACTGTTTTTAGGGTTTTACCAGCAGATAGAGCCATGCACAAAATGCATAAGAACAATGCAAATTTTGCCGCTTGTACCACGGAACCAGGCTCCATATCTGCCGGCCTGTAATGGACACAGATACAGCAACGAACCCCCCGAAAGGATACAGATATGGCTGCAATCGAATATGCCCGCGTCACCAACGGCCGCACCGGCCGTATTGTTTCTTTTCTGACCTCGGCACTGAGTGCCGTGGCCGCGTGGAATGACGCACGGGTGACCCGCAATGCGCTGATCAAGCTCAGTGATCGTGAGCTGGAAGATATCGGTCTGATCCGCGGTGACATCGACGACGTCGCACGATCGACCCACTATTGAGCCTGACATAAGCTAGCCCGGAAAAGCCGCGCAATCCGGTGGGTATGCGCAGCTTCTTTTTTTGGTGGGGTTGGTCGGGAATGTCTGGTCTGACGCGCCGGGTTCGCTTCGGCCCGTACCAGGGATGGCATCTTCACTCGGAAAAGATCAGGGCAGGTATGGTTTGATCTGATGGGCCAGGAATTGCGATGCCGGTTCGATTTGCATGACCCATGCTCCAGCCTGTTCGGCAAAGGTCCCTGCAGCCAGATCAGCGATGCGGTTGCCATACGTGTCGCGCTTCAGCCACGCCAGCAGGAAGGCTTTGAACAGAAACAGGGCAGTAAACATGATCAAGAGAAACTTGAACGGGAAGGGAACTGTGCGGCGAGCGGGTTGAACGACGATCAGCCGATCCTCGCGCAGCGTCGTGACGACCCCATGCGACATGGCCAGATACCTGCTGTTCGACCGGTCCACGCGCCGGTCGAAAGGAGTGCACTCTTGGAACATGGCAGCCTCCGCACTGGCCCCCGCCAGCGGATGAGGTGGAGGTAATGCTGAAATGTGGCAGATGCTTTGAACGCCCTGAAACTAAGCCACATTCACGCCACATTGCGGAGCGTTATCGTCGTCCAGTCACCGATCACCTCCTGTTTGAGGATATTGGTTCCAAGCTCGGAGTAAACCCGTGCCACATTTTCGGCTTGTTCGTTGAGAATTCCAGACAGAATCGCGTGACCGCCTGGCTCCAGCGCCCCGACAAGGTCCGGGGCCAGCGCGACCAGCGGACCCTTTAGGATATTGCCAAAGATCAGGTCAAAGGGTCCGGCAGTGGCCAGATCAGGGTGATCGAAGCCAGCTGCTTCGACACAGGCCACCTGGCCGGTCAGCCCATTTGCTGCCACATTTGCCCGCGCCACGTCGACGGCGACCGGGTCAATATCACTGGCCAGCATGGTACCGGGCCAGACCCGTGCGGCTGCCATTGCCAGAACCGCCGTGCCGCAACCGATATCGGCAACGCTGCCGGGGACGAGACCATCGGTCAGCAACGCGTCGAACGCCCGGAGGCAGCCTAGCGTAGTGCCATGATGGCCGGTGCCAAACGCCATCGACGCTTCGATCAGCAGGGGCTCGCAGCCATCCGGCACCTTGTCGCCGTCATGACTGCCGTAGACAAAGAAACGTCCGGCCTCCACGGGTGCTAGTTCTCGGCGCACATGCGCAACCCAGTCGGTTTCAGGCAGTTCGGAAATGGCAAAGGGTTTCGCGCCGTGGGCGGCGGCCAGAAGATGCAGGGCGATGTCGTCGGGTGGTTCGGTGAAATAGCCGCCAACCTCCCACAAGCCGGAGCTGTCTTCGACCTCGAACACACCAACGCCAGTGGGCGCGGGATCCAATCCTTCCAGCGCGTTGCTTAGGGCTTGGGCAGCGGGTTTCCCGGTCAAGGTGGTCAGGGCAGTGAAGGTTGGCATTATCGTCTCCGGAAGCGATTGAGATCCCGCAGGCTCCGGCGTGTCTTCAGATCGACCTCC
>JAEPNQ010000133.1 GCA_017643305.1 Marinibacterium sp.
GGCGGCATGATCGACGACGGTACGATTTATCGGCTGGGTGACACCAATTTTCGCTGGATCGGTGGCAACGACACCAGTGGGCTGTGGCTGAAGGAACAGGCCGAAAAGCGCGGGCTGAACGCCTGGGTACGGCCCTCGACCGACCAGTTGCATAACATTGCCGTGCAGGGCCGGCATTCGCGAGACATTATGGCCGAGGTGTTCTGGACGCCGCCGACCCAGCCTGCCGTGGAAGAGCTGCCGTGGTTCCGGCTGACAGTGGCACGGATTGGGGACTATTCCGGCAAGGCTGTGGTGATCTCCCGCACCGGCTATTCCGGAGAACTGGGCTACGAGGTTTTCTGCCATCCCAAGGATGCCGTTGAAGTCTTTGACGCCATCTGGGAGGCGGGGCAGGAGTACGGGCTGACGCCGCTGGGCCTTGCGGCGCTGGACATGATGCGGATCGAGGCGGGGCTGATTTTTGCCGGTAGCGAGTTCGACGACACAATAGACCCCTACGAGGCTGGGATCGGCTTCACGGTGCCGCTGAAAACCAAGGAAGACGATTTTATCGGCCGCGCGGCACTGGAAGAGCGCAAGGCGCATCCGCACCGCAAGCTGGTCGGCTTTGAGATCGAAGGCGGCACGGTGCCTTCGCCGGGCGACTGTGTGCGTGTCGGCAAAGCCCAGGTCGGCGAGATTACTTCGGCGATGAAATCCCCTTTGCTTGGCAAGGTGATCGCACTTGGGCGGGTGGCCACTCAACATTCCGAGATCGGCACCGAGATCGAGATTGGCCAGCTTGATGGGCAGCAAAAGCGCCTGAAAGCCCGCGTCGTGCCTTTCCCGCATTTCGACCCCAAGAAAGAGCGGGTCAAAGGGAACTACGATTGAGCCTCTTCGGTCCTGACACAGTTCCGGGGCGGCCGGACTGATACGACGAGTTAATCTGGCCCAAGCTGGAAGACGACGTGCGCGGTTACAGCGAGGCTGGGCTTTAACGGTCCCAGATCGGGCGTACCGGCATTTTCACCGGGCTTGTGTTGCCGCTGTCGGGCAGGAAGTCTGGCGTGCCAGCAAGCTCGATCCGTGACCAAAGGCGTAACCAGACCCGCAGGGCCGCTGCCATGTCGGTGCGCGCCAGCAGGTGACCTAGACAATGATGCGAGCCGCCGCCAAAGCCGAAATGCGGTTTGCGCCGGGCTGTAATGTCGAAATGGCCATCATGCCCTGTGGCCGGATCGGTTCCCGAGGCGTGAACGAGGATATGCACCGTTTCGCCTCGGGCGATTGTCACCTCATCCAGCTTGACGTCCTCCAGCGCCTCGCGGGTGGCCCAGGTGGTCGTCGGGCGCAGGCGGATCACTTCTTCGATGGCGGCTGGCATGGCCTCGGGGTGGTGCCGTAGCCAGTTCCATTGTCTGGGGTGTTGAACAAAGAGATACGCCGCGAAGGCAAGCTGGGCGCGGGTGGTGTCCACACCGCCGAAGATTGCAATTACAACGAGGTCGATCATGGCCTGGCGGTCGAGTCGTGGGCCGTCCAGCAGACGGGCGACGAAACTGTTGGGCGGCGGCGCTTCGATCAGGCGGACGGCAAGTGCCGCGAGCCGGTCACAGGCGGCGTTGACCTGGGGCTCATGCTGCCTTGCATCCGGCCCCATGGCCAGGCCAAGGCAAGCGGCGTCATGGGCCAGCGCAGCGGCATCGCCCGCCGGCAGCCCCAGAAGTGCGGCGATTGCGTGCCCGGCGAAGGGTTCGGTGAACCCTTCCACCACGTCAAAGCTCTTAAAGTCCCGCAGGTTGGCACAAAGCGTCTCTGCCGTGGCAGTAAAAGCAGCTTCCAGCGCCAGAATATGCGGCTCGGCCAGCGCGGCCTGCGCCCGCTCTCGCAGGGCTTTGTGCGGCGCACCTTCGAGCGAGATGACGCTACGGGTCCAGAATTCTGCAAAACTGCCCTGCAGTCCTATAATCTCTGGCCAGGCGTGGCTGCCCTGCCGGAACCTGCGGTCGCGCAGAACAAGTCCGGCTTGCCGGTGGCGTAAGACGGCGACGCCATAAGGCGTTCGGGCGCACCAGTGTAGCGCGCGGGCCTGCAAGACCTGAGGCGACCGCGTGGAAAAGCCGGGGGCGACGAGGTCCAAAAAGGGGATATCGGGTGCAGCCATGGGTGCAGTCATCCTGGTCTCAATATCCCGCAAATGCAAAGGGCCGCCAGATCGGCGGCCCCCTGTTTGGCAATGTTGGTGAAGATCAAAGCGGACCTTCATCCAAGTTCTTGCCCTGCTTCATGCGCCGATAGGCGTCCAGCTCGTGGCGGCTGCCGACGATGAGAGCGATGATGCAGCAGCCTGCCGCAATCAGCGTCCAGATGACCTCCCATGAGGTGTTCGCCCCCATGTAGATCGGACCTTCAAAGAGCGCCCAGTCGGAAAATGCAGATCCCATGGTTTTGTCTCCTTGTTTCTAGATTATTCGGCAGGGTTCGCCGAAGCGCCGATGCCTTCAGGATAGGCTGCGACCGGCACCTTGGCATGGTCGAGCCCAATGATCTCGGCCTCTTCGCCAACGCGCAGCAGCCCGAACTTTTTGAGGATGAACGACACCACATAACCTGGCACGAAGCCCAAGAGGAAGAAGGTGATTGCACCCACTATTTGCCCGATCAGCGAGATAGTCGGTGCGCCTTCGCCCTGCAGCGCCGGGTACCCGGCCCCCCAGATGCCCAGCATGATCAGGCCAAAGAGACCGATCGTACCATGCACGGTTACCGCACCGACGGCATCGTCGATGCCGCGCTTTTCGAGGAAAGCGGCGCAAGGCTTCAGGATCGCACCACCGGCAAAGCCCATCGCGAAAGCGAGTGGTGGCCAGTAGATGTCCAGACCCGAGGCACAGGCGATAATACCCGCCAGACCGCCCGACATCATCCAGAACGGATCGCGGGTGACCATCCATGCGCCTATGATACCGCCTGCAAAACCCATCAGGATGTTGAAGCTCAGCGACGACAGGGTGATCGGCGTGCCGTAGATGGTGGCGAACTTGTCACCAAACCAGCTCCACGCTTCGCCGGGCACGATCAGACAGGCCATCAGGAAGCCCCAGAACCCGACGATGATCAGCATCAGGCCAGTCACCGTGAAGGGCAGGTTGTGCGCTCCGATGTGGTTGGCCGAGCCATCGGCATTGAACTTGCCGATCCGTGGTCCGAGGTTGATCAGGACGCCAAGCGCGAAGAAGCCCGCGACGGCGTGGACAAGGCCCGCGGCGCCGAAGTCATGCAGACCGAAGTTGGCGACCAGCCAGCCGTCGGCGTGCCAGCCCCAGGCGGCTGCGACAACCCAGGCGAAGCTGCCCAGAACAATGGCCAGGATGACGAAGCCCGCCACCTGAATGCGCTCGATAACCGCGCCCGACATGATCGAGGCGGTCGTGGCTGCGAACAGCGTGAATGCGCCCCAGAACACGCCGGATGCGTTGTCGGCGATGTGCGGGCCCATGTATTCCACCCAGGGCAAGGCGATCGAATTCGCATATTCCAGACCGGAAATGCCGTTTGGCCCGGCGGACAGGCTTATGCCCGTCGGGAAGGCCCAGTAGACCCACCAACCAAAGAAGTAAAAGGTCGGTACCATGAATGCGAAGGCGAGGATGTTTTTCACGCCCGACGCAAGCACGTTCTTCAGCCGCGATGCACCCATCTCATAGGCCAGGAATCCGGCGTGGATGATGATCATCAACGGGATTGTCAGATAGTAGTAGGTTTCGGCGAACATCGTGTTCGTAACCGATGCGGACGCCTCCAATTCGGTGATCTTAGCCGCTAGTTCGGCAATTTGCTCTTCCATAGCTCCAGCTTTCATTGCTTCCCGTCAGGCACATTTCAAGTGTCTGCGACATTATGGTACACTAAACCAATTCAAAACCAGAAATCATTTATTTAAACCAAATATAAACCAAAGTGAATTGAATCGGCCTCTGAGGGCTGTACCGACCCAAGAACGCTCCCAACGCCGAAGCACCATAGCCAATGCGGCGCCGGTACGGTCCACTTCGCCACAAACCAATCGAAAACCCGAGACGATGTCCCTAACGAGGCCATTGCGCAAATCGGAAATCACTGCCTCAAGCTGTTCAAAGTGGTGCTTTGCAGCGCTCCGGAGTGTCTCTCAGTTAGGCATCAGCCGGATCTGGGTATCGCGATGTTCGAACGAGCGTACGCTTCATTCATCCTAAAGTTTCGCGATCCGGTAGCTCGGCGCGTCCTTGGACATGTTCAAGGCTTCGCCCGCCGCACACAGGGTTCAAGAAATTGGGTTTGCTCAAAGCCAGTAATGTCCCCTAGTCTCTCCGCAGGGAGAGACATCATGACACCACGCGATCCGATTGCGCATTTGCCGACCCATGAGGTCAACAACATGCCGCCCCACATGGGCGATCAGGACCTTTGGGCAGATGACCGCGCGCTGAGACACTGGGTGTCGTCTATGGGCGGGGACGGTCATGCCACGCATTTTGCGCATGTCGGACATCTGACCGGGTTGGACGAGACCTTTGAGAAAGCGAGCCAAGCCAATCGTCATGGCCCTGAACTGCGCGCCTTCGATCGTTACGGCATGCGGATCAACGCGGTAGAGTTTCATCCCGCCTACCATGACCTGATGGACCTCGCGATTTCCAACAAAATGCATAACTTTGCCTGGCATAACGAGGGCAATGCAGAGCATGTGGGCCAATCAGTTCTGACCTATATGTTTAGCCAGCCAGAGGGCGGCGTGATGTGCCCGATGGCGATGACCTTTTCGGTCGTGCCGTCCTTGCGCATGGCGCCCGCAGTTGCAGCGGAATGGATGCCGCGCATCCTGTCCACCGAGTATGACCGGCGCGATATCCCAGCGAACGAAAAGACTGGCGCGATGATCGGCATGTTCATGACCGAGAAACAGGGCGGATCGGATGTTCGGGCTAATTCAACCATAGCCGTGCCGTCTGGTGATGGTTACCTGCTGACAGGGCACAAGTTCTTCTGCTCGGCGCCGATGTGCGATGCGTTTCTAGTGCTTGCCAATACCAAAGGTAGGGGGATTTCCTGCTTCCTCGTGCCCCGCTGGAGGCCCGACGGCACGCGCAACAACCTGTTCATCCAGCGGATGAAGGACAAGCTCGGTAACAAATCCAACGCCTCGACGGAGATGGAGTTTCAGGACACCTGGGGCGTGATGGTGGGCGAGGAAGGCCGCGGCATTCGCACGATCATCGAGATGGTGACGGGCAACCGGCTCTATTGCGCCATGTCCTCGGCGGGGATCATGCGGCAGGCGCTGGTACAGGCGCTGCATCACACCTCGCATCGATCGGCTTTCCAGAAACGTCTGATCCAGCAGCCGCTGATGCAAAATGTTCTGGCCGACATGGCGATTGAGGTTGAGGCCGCGCTGGCGCTCGGGCTGCGGGTGGCACAGGCGATGGACCGCATGGATGACCCGGCTGAGGCGGCACTGGCGCGCATTGGCACGGCGGTGGCGAAATACTGGAACACCAAGCGATGCCCCAGCCTTGTGGTCGAGGCGCTCGAATGCCACGGGGGCCCAGGCTATGTCGAAGAGAGCATCATGCCTCGGCTGTATCGCGAAGCGCCGCTCAACTCGATCTGGGAAGGGTCGGGCAATGTGATGGGGCTGGACGTGTTGCGGGCCATGGGGCGCGAGGCCGAGGCGATCCCCGCCGTGATGGCGGAACTAGAGAGGGCGCGCGGAAACCATCCCAATCTTGACCGGGCAATCGACGAGCTGCGCGATGAATTGGCCGACCCGGAGGGGCTGGAGGGCCGGATGCGTATGGTGACCGAGATGATGGCCCTGACTTTGCAAGGGGCGCTTTTAACCTACCGCGGAGACAGCGCTGTTGCCGATGCCTTCTGCGCCAGCCGACTCGCCCCACGCTATCGCGGTGCATTTGGGACCCTGCCCAAGGGGCTCGACCTCGATGCTATAATCGGACGCGCGCTTGCTCCCAATTGATCCCGGAAAATCCAAGAAAATCTTACTCCAAGATGAAGTTATCGCGAGCGAATGTGAAGTTTTGAGGTGAAAGAATAATAAGTTACTGTGTTCGCTGCCACGCGAAAACAGCATCAGGGCTACGCCAAAGAGCAGTGACTGCAGGAACTTCCAGAGTAATCACTTAAACAACAAGCCCCACAGATCACCAAAGCGGCGGAGACTGACATCCCTCAAATTGTCTAAGCCAATTCTTTCCCATCCCAGAACGAGCATACCTCAGTCGCAAATCTGGGATGCGTGCAACGCAGTGTTCTTGCTGATCTACAATGCGCTTCTCAGAGGCGGCCCGGATTACGCGACAGTGACGCGTGTTTCGAACAGGAAGTCCCCAAGTCTTTCTTCGATGCGGGATGTAGATGACCTATCGACTTCTGACAGCGACACTGTCACGCACAACCCACGGGGTCCTCCGGCCTCGACCGTTACCTGGGCTTCGGGCAACTGCATTTCGTCATGAAGCAAGTTTGAGACGACCATCATCGCAGCATCGCACCTCAGGCTGGGTTTGTAGATCTTGCCAACAGAGGTCAGAGGGATCTCATCAACAACCTGAATAATCTTTGGCCAGGCTGGTCTTTCATCAATTGTCTGTTGGGCATGTTCTGTCAGATCTGACAGGCTGACCTGCGCTGACGGGTGAAGCTGAATGAAACACATCGGCAATTCTCCGGCATAGGGATCAGGCATTCCCACTGCCGCCGCCAGCGCCACGGATGGGTGCGTGCTCATGGCATTTTCGATCATCACCGGATCAATATTGTGACCGCTGCGAATGATCAGATCCTTTGAGCGGCCCGCAACATAAAGACACCCCTGCGCGTCTTTGTATCCAAGATCACCCGAGTTCAGAACACCGCCGGCGAAAACCTCATCATTGTGCTTGGGATCGCTGTAGCCCGGAGATACGTGAGGCCCCTGGATTGCGATGACGCCGATCTCTCCGGTATCGCAGACGTCGCCCAAGCTTCCCTCGCTTTCCAATTTCCGGACCTCAACGGTCGTGTATGGCAACGCCCAGCCCACGGAACCTGGGGTGCCGGAACCTCTGAGGGGATCGATGCTGATAAGGCCGGAAGCTTCCGTCATACCGAGGATTTCAAAAAGAGTGCAGCCAGTGACTTCATTGAATTTCTGTGCAACGGCCGGCGGCAGCAGGGATGCACCTGTCGCCCCTGCGCGGACACGCGAGATATCGTGATCTTCGACCGGCGTTTGCAGGATGGCGCCAATTGCAGTCGGGACGCCGCCAACGATTGTCACCTTGTACTTCGCAACAAGCCGCCAGAAACTTCCGACGATGGTCGGATTTCGCAGGCCCGCAGGTGTCATAACCAGCAGTTCGACACCGGCCATAAAGCAACTGAGCCCGCCCACGATGGTGCCCGCGACGTGGAAGAGGGGAA
>JAEPNQ010000112.1 GCA_017643305.1 Marinibacterium sp.
GAAGACAGAAAGCATGGCACTCAAGTCGTACAAGCCGACGACGCCGGGCCAGCGCGGGCTGGTGCTGATCGACCGTTCGGAGCTGTACAAAGGACGCCCCGTCAAATCCCTCACCGAGGGTCTGACGAAGTCGGGCGGCCGGAACAACACCGGACGGATCACCTCGCGTCGTCGCGGGGGTGGCGCCAAACGCCTCTACCGGATCGTTGATTTCAAACGGAACAAATTTGATGTGGCGGCCACCGTCGAGCGGATCGAATACGACCCGAACCGCACCGCCTTCATCGCTCTGGTCAAATATGACGATGGTGAGCAGGCCTATATCCTGGCCCCCCAGCGTCTGGCCATCGGTGACAAGGTCATCGCCAGCGCCAAGGCCGACATCAAGCCAGGCAACGCAATGCCTTTCTCCGGTCTGCCGATCGGGACCATTGTGCACAACGTCGAACTCAAGCCCGGCAAGGGCGGCCAGATCGCACGCGCCGCGGGCACCTATGCCCAGTTCGTCGGTCGTGACGGCGGCTATGCCCAGATCCGTCTAAGCTCGGGCGAACTGCGCATGGTGCGTCAGGAATGCATGGCCACAGTTGGTGCCGTGTCGAACCCCGACAATTCTAACCAGAACTTTGGTAAAGCGGGCCGCATGCGCCACAAGGGCAAGCGCCCATCTGTGCGTGGTGTTGTGATGAACCCGATTGATCACCCACATGGTGGTGGTGAAGGCCGGACGTCTGGTGGTCGCCATCCGGTGACCCCGTGGGGCAAGCCGACCAAAGGCAAACGGACCCGCAACAAGAACAAGGCGTCGCAGAAGCTGATCATCCGCTCGCGTCACGCCAAGAAGAAAGGGCGCTAAATGAGCCGTTCCGTCTGGAAAGGCCCCTTCGTCGACAGCTACGTGCTCAAAAAAGCCGAAGCTGCGCGCGAAAGCGGGCGCAACGACGTGATCAAGATCTGGTCGCGCCGCTCCACCATTCTGCCCCAGTTCGTGGGCCTCACCTTTGGTGTCTACAACGGCCAAAAGCACATTCCGGTGCTGGTCAGTGAAGACATGATCGGCCAGAAATTTGGGGAATATTCCCCGACCCGTACCTATTATGGGCATGCGGCTGATAAAAAAGCGAAGCGGAAGTAAGTCATGGGCAAGGATAAGAACCCCCGCCGCGTGGCCGAAAACGAAGCAATGGCTAAAGCCCGTATGCTTCGCACGTCCCCGCAGAAACTGAACCTCGTGGCCGCCATGATCCGCGGCAAAAAGGTGGAACGGGCGCTGACCGATCTGACCTTCTCCAAGAAGCGGATCGCGCAGGACGTCAAGAAATGCCTGCAGTCGGCGATTGCGAATGCTGAAAACAACCACAACCTCGACGTTGACGAACTGATCGTGGCCGAGGCCTTTGTGGGCAAAAACCTGGTGATGAAACGCGGTCGTCCGCGGGCACGCGGCCGGTTCGGCCGGATCAACAAGCCGTTTTCGGAACTCACCATCAAGGTGCGTCAGGTTGAGGAGCACGCCTAATGGGACACAAGGTTAATCCAATTGGCATGCGCCTGCAGGTGAATCGCACCTGGGACAGCCGCTGGTATGCAGACACCAAGGATTACGGTGACCTGCTGCTGGAAGATCTCAAGATCCGCGATTTCATCAAGGACGAGTGCAAGCAAGCCGGCGTCAGCCGTGTGATCATTGAACGTCCGCACAAAAAGTGCCGCGTCACAATCCACACCGCGCGTCCGGGTGTCATCATCGGCAAGAAAGGCGCAGACATCGAAGTGCTGCGCAAGAAGATTGCCAACATGACCGACAGCGAACTGCACCTGAACATCGTCGAAGTGCGCAAGCCGGAACTTGACGCTCAGCTCGTGGCGGAAAGCATCGCCCAGCAACTGGAGCGTCGTGTCAGCTTCCGCCGTGCGATGAAGCGGGGCGTTCAGAACGCGATGCGCATGGGTGCCCTGGGCATCCGAGTGAACGTCGCGGGTCGTCTGGGCGGGGCCGAGATTGCACGGACCGAATGGTATCGCGAAGGCCGTGTGCCGCTGCACACCCTGCGCGCGGATATCGATTATGCCGGTGCCGAAGCGAAGACACCCTACGGGATCATCGGGATCAAGGTCTGGATCTTCAAGGGTGAGATCATGGAGCACGACCCGTCGGCTCGTGATCGCAAGGCCCAGGAACTGCAGGACGGCCCGGCACCACGTGGTGCCGGCGGCGGCCGCCGCAACTGAGGAGTTTGAAGGATGCTGCAACCAAAGCGCACGAAATTCCGCAAGATGCAGAAGGGCCGGATCAAGGGTCTGGCCAAGGGTGGCTCTGACCTGAACTTTGGCACCTAT
Source organism: Marinibacterium sp. (assembly GCA_017643305.1). Lineage (GTDB taxonomy): Bacteria > Pseudomonadota > Alphaproteobacteria > Rhodobacterales > Rhodobacteraceae > HXMU1420-2. The sequence continues at coordinate 2,341 of JAEPNQ010000112.1, forward strand.
GGCCTGAAGGCGACCGAGCCGGAGCGCGTCACCGCGCGCCAGATCGAAGCCGCCCGCCGGGCCATGACGCGTCACATGAAGCGTCAGGGCCGGGTCTGGATCCGCATCTTCCCGGACACCCCAGTCACCTCCAAGCCGGTCGAAGTCCGGATGGGTAAAGGTAAGGGTTCGGTCGATTTCTGGGCCTGCAAGGTCAAGCCCGGCCGGATCATGTTCGAGATCGACGGCGTCGCCGACGACATCGCACGTGAAGCCCTACGTCTGGCCGCTATGAAACTGCCGGTGAAAACTCGGATCGTGGTTCGCGAAGATTGGTAATTGGTGGGTTAGCACCTACCCTATGAATTTGGCCCCTGGCGCGAAAGCGGCGGGGGTTTTCCGTTGGATTGCGGGGTAATTTTGACCAATCTTTGCACAAATCAAACGGAGAGTTGAATGGATCTGAAATAGTTTATCGTTTCAGTGATCTGCGATATCTCTACAGCGGTTGCCGAGGTAGACAAAGAAAAAAGCAGGGGGGCTCGTTAATCCGGGAACCCAAACTTGGACTAGAAACGGAGTACACTCTGAAGTGCCGTTTGTAGCGCCACAATCAACTTTAAATTTCGATGTCGTGGTCAGCGCGTCCAAGGAATCTAGTGGTGGTAGCGCCTAAGTTATGATTTGGGTTGTTGAGGTTTCAGTGAATGGGAAACTCGAAGTGCACAATGCGATAGTCCCAAGGTTGACTTTCGCGCTTGATGTTGTGCTTCCGCATGATTCAGGTCAGGGCGATAGGTTAGGGTTGGTTCAGACTGAGTGACACTAATCAGGTGTTTGGTTTCGGATCGTACAATTTACTGGTTTCAAATTTGGTGGCCAGCTAAACCGGATTGTATGGCACAGATCTCCTCCCTCTTTGTAACCCGCCTCTATCAAGCACAACTGTCTGAACTCGGGGCTGCGCCAGACCCCAAGGAACTGGAAGCCTCCTGCTATTCGATCGCCGAAGATGACGAGGCTGGTCAGGAATGGTGTGAAACAAACGGATATCCTGGGTACACGTCCTACGCGTCCCTGACCGATCTGCCGTGGCGGTTCCCGATTTTTAAAGACCTTGTTGATCTACTGAACAAACATGTTGCCGCCTTCGCTGAAGATCTGGAGTTTGACCTGGACGGCAAACCGCTCACTCTCGAAGATATTTGGATCAACATTCTGCCCGAAGGCGGCATGCATGCCTCCCACATCCATCCGCACAGCGTGATCAGCGGCACAACTTACGTGTCCATGCCGGATGGGACCAGCGCATTGAAGCTGGAAGATCCGCGGTCTGGCCGGATGATGGCTGCGCCTGCCCGACGAAAGGACGCGCGCGGGGATCAGCGGATGTTCCATTATGCGCGCCCGCAGGTGAGCGATGTTCTGCTGTGGGAAAGCTGGCTGCGCCACGAGGTGCCTATGAACATGGCTGAGGATGAACGGATCAGTGTCAGCTTCAACTACAGCTGGGGTGAACCGCCCTCGCGGACGTAATCGCGCGAATCGTCTTTATGCGACGGGTTCCAACGGTTAAACCGTTGAAAAAGCAGTCCGGATAATCACAGGAAGCACGATGCGCAGCATTCTGATTCTCTTTTGCGTTTTCATTTCAGCATCGGTGGCGCTGGCGCAAACTCCGCACGAGTACAAATATGGCTCGCACCCGAAGCAGGCGCTGGATGTGTACATGCCTAAGGGCGCCAACAATAGGGGTGCTCCTATCCTGGTGATGTTGCACGGCGGCGGTTGGAAGGTCGGGGACAAGAGCAGTAAAAACGTGGTTGATGGCAAGCTGGTCCACTGGGGCAAACGCGTCTTTTCGTGTCCGCGAAAACGCGTCTGATGCCCGAGGCCGACCCGCTGGAGCAAACCCGCGACTTTGCCAAGGCAGTGGCGTTCGTTCAGAAAAACGCGGCCAGCTGGGGTGGGGATGTGAACCGGATGTTCTTGATGGGTCACTCCGCAGGAGCCCATGTGGCGGCATTGTTGTCCACACGGCAGGATCTGCAGCGCGCTACGGGCGTGCGACCATGGGACGGGACGGTTGTCTTGGATACCGCTGCGCTTGATGTTGAAGAGGCAGCCCAGACCAACCGCAGCGGTCTGATTAAGGAAGCGTTTGGCAATGATCGGTCCTTCTGGCACGATACGTCGCCGTCCAAACACCTCGATCGTTCCGATCCACCGATGTTCCTGGTCTGCTCCAGCCAGCGGCGCGTATCCTGTCAGCGTACGTAAGAGTTTGCCAGCCAGGCCCGCGCGCGCGGGATCAGCGTGCAAGTGCTGAGCGTCCCGCTGGACCACCAGGGGATAAACAGCCAACTCGGTAAACAGCGCCGTTACACTCGCGAAGTGGACAAGTGGTTTCGCGAACATATCAATTGAATTCCAGTCCTCGGACTTCGAAACCCCAAGGCAATCCAAAAACAGGGTTGCCTTATGCCGTTTCGGCGAGTATGCCGCCCCTTCATTCACCTACTCCACCGGAATCAGGGTGACCCGTGAAAGGGGCCTGCCGGTGATGTTGAAAGGAAAATGGCGATGAACGCCCATGAACTTCGGGATAAGACCCCGGATCAGCTGCGCGATGAGCTGGTCAATCTGAAAAAAGAGTCCTTCAACCTGCGTTTCCAGCAAGCCACCGGCCAGATGGAAAACACCGCACGGATGCGTCAGGTGCGCCGCGATACCGCGCGCGTCAAAACCATCCTGAACGAAAAGGCGGCAGCCGCCGCAGGCGAGGAGTAACCAGATGCCCAAGCGTATTCTTTCCGGCACCGTGACCTCGGACGCCAACGCACAGACCATCACCGTCAAGGTGGAGCGTCGATTTAAGCACCCGGTTCTGCAAAAGACGATCCGGAAGTCCAAGAAGTATCGCGCCCACGACGAGAACAATACTTACAAGGTTGGAGACGCGGTCCGCATCATCGAATGTGCGCCGCGATCCAAGACAAAACGCTGGGAGGTGCTGGAGGCGTAAGCCAACGCACCTTTCGGTTTGATCGAAACCATGGGGAACAGGCCAATTCAGCCCCCCAAAGGTCAGGAGTAACCAAATGATCCAGATGCAGACCAATCTGGATGTTGCTGACAATTCCGGCGCACGTCGAGTTCAGTGCATCAAGGTCCTGGGTGGTTCCAAGCGCAAATATGCGTCCGTGGGCGACATTATTGTCGTCTCGGTAAAGGAAGCCATCCCGCGCGGCCGCGTGAAAAAAGGTGACGTCCGCAAGGCCGTTGTCGTGCGCACCGCCAAAGAAGTCCGCCGCGAAGATGGCACCGCCATCCGCTTTGACCGCAACGCGGCTGTCATTCTGAACAACAACATGGAGCCGATCGGCACCCGTATCTTTGGGCCGGTTGTGCGCGAGCTGCGTGCCAAAAACTTCATGAAGATCATCTCGCTAGCCCCGGAGGTGCTGTAAGATGGCTGCTAAACTAAAGAAAGGCGACAAGGTCGTCGTACTGGCCGGTAAGGACAAGGGCAAGGAAGGCACAATTTCTTCCGTTGACCCGAAATCCGGCAAGGCCATTGTGGACGGCATCAACATTGCCATCCGCCACACGCGTCAGACCCAGACATCTCAAGGCGGCCGCCTGCCCAAGGCCCTGCCAATCGACATGTCGAACCTGGCCTATCTCGATGCAAACGGCAAAGCGACGCGCATTGGCTTCCGTACGGAAGACGGCAAGAAAGTCCGCTTCGCCAAGACCACGGGAGACGTGATTGATGCTTGATGCCACCGATTACACCCCGCGCCTGAAAGCGCTGTACCGCGACACCATCCGCGCTGCGATGAAGGAAGAGTTCGGCTACTCCAACGACATGCAGATCCCGCGTCTGGATAAAATCGTCCTGAATATCGGCTGTGGTGCCGAAGCGGTGAAAGACTCCAAGAAAGCCAAATCTGCCCAGGAAGACCTGACAGCAATCGCGGGTCAGAAGGCTCTGGTTACCACCGCCAAGAAATCCATTGCGGGTTTCCGTGTACGTGACGGCATGCCGATGGGCGCCAAGGTCACCCTGCGTGGCGACCGGATGTATGAATTCCTCGATCGTCTGATCACCATTGCAATGCCTCGCATCCGCGACTTCCGCGGCGTTGCGGGCAAAAGCTTTGATGGTCGCGGCAACTATGCCTGCGGGATCAAGGAACACATCGTTTTCCCCGAAATCGACTACGACAAAGTGGACGAAGTCTGGGGTATGGACATCATCATCGGCACCACGGCCAACACCGATGCCGAAGCCAAGGCGCTGTTGAAAGCTTTCAACATGCCGTTCAACAGCTGAGCCTGGGAGAGTTTATCATGGCCAAGAAGAGCATGATCGAACGCGAAAAGAAGCGCGAACGCCTGGTGAAGAAATACGCCGCCAAGCGTGCTGAGCTGAAAGAGATCGCGAATGACGAAAGCCGTCCGATGGAAGAGCGGTTCAAGGCACGCCTGAAACTGGCGAAACTGCCGCGCAACTCCTCCGCCACACGGATGCACAACCGTTGCCAGTTGACCGGTCGTCCACACGCGTATTACCGCAAGCTGAAAGTCAGCCGGATCGCTCTGCGCGAACTGGGCTCGGCCGGGCAGATCCCCGGTCTGGTGAAATCGAGCTGGTAAGGAGAGAGAGATGAACGATCCTATCGGCGATATGCTGACCCGTATCCGCAACAGTCAACTGCGGGGCAAATCCACCGTCCTGACGCCGGCCTCCAAGCTGCGCGCCTGGGTTCTGGATGTGCTGGCAGACGAAGGCTACATCCGCGGCTATGAAAAGGTCACCGGCGTTGACGGCCATCCGGCCATCGAAATCAGCCTGAAATACTACGAAGGCGAACCTGTCATTCGCGAGCTCAAGCGGGTCTCCAAACCCGGTCGCCGCGTTTACATGGGCGTCAGTGACATCCCGTCGGTCCGTCAGGGTCTAGGTGTGTCGATTGTCTCCACGTCGAAAGGCGTGATGTCGGACGCAAACGCACGCGCTGCCAATGTTGGCGGTGAAGTGCTTTGCACCGTCTTCTAAGGAGGGGCCGATGTCTCGTATTGGTAAAAAACCGGTCGACCTGCCCAGCGGCGTTTCCGCGACTCAGGCCGGCCAGACCGTCGAAGTGAAAGGGCCGAAAGGCACCCGCAGCTTCACCGCGACTGACGATGTGACCATCACCATCGAAGACAACCAGGTGAAAGTGGAGCCGCGTGGCAAGTCCAAGCGCGCACGCCAGCAGTGGGGCATGTCCCGCACTCAGATCGCCAACCTGGTGACCGGTGTGACCGAGGGCTTCAAGAAGGAGCTGGAGATCAACGGTGTTGGTTATCGTGCCCAGATGCAGGGCAACACCCTGAAACTCAACCTCGGCTACAGCCATGACGTCGATTACGTCGCACCCGAAGGTGTGACTATCACAGCGCCAAAGCAGACCGAGATCACCGTTGAAGGGATTGACCAGCAGCAGGTTGGTCAGGTTGCCGCGGAAATTCGTGCCTGGCGTGGTCCGGAGCCCTACAAGGGCAAGGGGATCAAATACAAGGACGAATACATCTTCCGCAAGGAAGGCAAAAAGAAGTAAGGACGCGAGAGAGATGGCAAACAGTAAAAGAACCCTGTTCCTCAAGCGCCGCCTGCGCGTCCGGAACAAACTTCGCAAGGTCAACGCGGGTCGTCTTCGGCTCAGCGTTCACCGCTCTAACAAGAACATCAGCGTTCAGCTGATCGACGATGTGCGTGGCGTCACGCTCGCCTCTGCCTCCTCGCTTGAGAAGGACCTGGGCATCGTTGGCAAGAATAACGTTGAAGCGGCGGCCAAGGTTGGCGCGGCAATTGCCGAGCGAGCCAAGAAAGCTGGTGTGGAAGAAGCTTACTTTGATCGTGGTGGCTTCCTGTACCACGGCAAGGTCAAAGCTCTGGCTGACGCAGCCCGCGAAGGCGGTCTGAAAATCTGAGGAATGGGCGGACTGAATTCCGCCCTTCCTCTTCCATGCCGTCGGGCGGGATACAACCTGCCGTTCGGCCGAAATGAAGGCGGATTGACGCCTCGATGATCGGGGGGCCTCGGGCCCACTGCGATTGAGACAAACGGCGCCACACGCGCCTCCATTGGAAGGATGCCTTATGGCAGAACAGAGAGAAAACCGCCGGGACCGCCGCCGCGACCGCGAAGAGCAGGCCCCGGAATTTGCTGACCGCCTCGTGGCGATCAACCGCGTGTCCAAGACCGTGAAGGGCGGTAAGCGCTTCGGCTTTGCCGCGCTTGTCGTCGTGGGCGACCAAAAAGGCCGCGTTGGCTTTGGCAAGGGCAAGGCGAAAGAAGTGCCTGAAGCGATCCGCAAAGCCACCGAAGCCGCCAAGCGCAAGATGATCCGCGTGCCGCTGCGCGAAGGCCGTACGCTGCACCACGACATCGAAGGCCGTCACGGCGCCGGTAAAGTGGTCATGCGCACTGCGCCGGAAGGGACCGGGATCATCGCAGGTGGTCCGATGCGTGCCGTGTTCGAAATGCTGGGTGTCAAAGACGTGGTGTCCAAGTCGACCGGTTCGCAAAACCCGTACAATATGATCCGCGCCACCATTGATGGCCTGCAGAAAGAGCAGTCGCCGCGTAACGTGGCCGCACGTCGTGGCAAGAAAGTTGCAGATATCCTGCCCAAGCGTGATGAAACTCCGGCCGCCGCGGCCGCCGCGACCGAGGAGGCCTGATCACCATGGCTAAGACCATCGTTGTTAAACAGATCGGCTCTCCGATCCGCCGCCCCGCCATTCAGCGCCAGACGCTGATTGGCCTGGGTCTGAACAAGATGCACAAGACGCGCGAACTGGAAGACACCCCCGCGATCCGTGGCATGGTCGCCAAGATCCCGCATCTGGTAGAGATCGTCGAAGAACGCGGTTAATCCCGTCCTCGATACAAGCATGAGAGCGCCCCAGTTCCCGCCGGGGCGTTTTTGTTGCCGGGCAACCCTGTATGAGTATGACCGAATTGGCATAACCCGAACTTGCCATGCGCTCAGATCATAGCGGACATTCTGTGAACGGTCTTGATAGTGCTGCAATGCAGCGCATTTCTAGGATTACTGTAGCAGAGCCGGAGAGGAGGTCGGTTCTAACCTTAAAGGATACCGACCATGGCCCAGGCCCCTTCGATCAGCAACACTCAAGAATTCTCCCTGCGGGCAACGATTGCCCAACTCTCCGAAACTATTCGTATTCGTCGTCTTCGCCGCCGTCTGTTCACCCAGGCCCTAAAAGAATTGTCCCAGCTCAGCGACCGCGAACTGCACGAAATCGGCACCGGCCGCCACGCGATGCGTCATCTGGCATGGGAACATGCCGTTCTGAACGCCCACTGAACCGGAACTCGGCGGTGGTGGCTTTGACTGGCGCTCTCTGGCCTTTGTGATTCCGGCCTTCCCTCGGGCCGGTTTCATCCGATGTATAGGGAAATGCGAACCCCCCTTGAACGCCACCGATGCGCGGTCTATACGCCACCAGTGGTCGGTTTGACCGCACCCTAAACATTCGAAACATGCCGTGGTTGGCCCAATACGCTTCGGGGTCACATCCGGCTTAGGAGAAGCGAAATGAAACTGAACGAGCTTCGGGACAATCCCGGCGCAACCAAACCCCGCAAACGTATCGGCCGTGGTCCCGGTTCCGGCACCGCTAAGACCGGTGGACGTGGTATCAAAGGTCAGAAATCCCGCTCGGGTGTGGCCATTAATGGCTACGAAGGCGGCCAGATGCCTCTGTATCAGCGTTTGCCTAAGCGTGGCTTTAACAAGCCAAACCGCAAGCAGTACGCCGTGGTCAACCTGGGCCTGATACAGAAGTTCGTCGAAGCGGGTAAACTGGGTTCCGAAATTACCGAAGACAGCCTGGTCGAAAGCGGCCTGGTGCGTCGCAAACTGGACGGCATCCGCGTTCTGGCCAAGGGTGAAGTCACCAGCGCACTGACCATTTCCGTGACTGGCGCGTCCAAATCCGCTGTTGCTGCAGTGGAAAAAGCGGGCGGCTCACTGACGGTCACTTCTGCCGCTTCGGCAGAGTAACGGGTTGTGGGCGGCGCAAGAGCCGCCTACATAACTCAAAGTTTTCCTTTACGCCGCCCGCGCCGGAAAACGGCGCAGGGCGGTGTTTGCATAAGAGAGACCTCAGAGCATGGTATCAGCCGCTGAACAGATGGCCGCCAACACCAGTTGGTCCGCCCTGGGTAAAGCCACCGATCTGCGCAACCGCATCCTGTTTACGCTGGGCTTGCTCATCGTTTACCGGCTGGGCACTTTCATACCGGTTCCGGGTATCGATGGGGCCGCGCTGCGCGAGTTCATGGAAACCGCAGGGCAGGGTATCGGCGGCATGGTGTCGATGTTCACCGGCGGCGCACTGGGCCGCATGGGGATCTTCGCGCTAGGGATCATGCCGTACATCTCGGCGTCGATTATCGTGCAGCTGCTGACGGCCATGGTGCCGGCGATGGAGCAACTGAAGAAAGAGGGCGAACAGGGCCGCAAGAAGATCAACCAGTATACCCGTTACGGTACTGTAGGTCTGGCCACGTTGCAGGCTTACGGGCTGGCGGTGTCGTTGGAATCGGGCGACATGGTCACCAATCCCGGCTTCTTCTTTATCGCATCCTGCGTCATCACGCTGGTCGGCGGCACCATGTTCCTAATGTGGCTGGGTGAACAGATTACCGCACGCGGCCTTGGCAACGGTATTTCACTGATCATCTTTGTCGGCATCATCGCCGAAGTTCCCGCCGCTCTGGCACAGTTTTTTGCATCGGGTCGCTCCGGTGCGATCAGCCCGGCTGTCATAATCGGCGTGATTATCATGGTCATCGCGACGATTACGTTTGTGGTGTTCATGGAGCGCGCCCTGCGGAAGATTCACATTCAGTACCCGCGCCGTCAGGTCGGAATGAAGGTGTATGACGGCGGGTCTTCGCACCTACCGGTCAAGGTCAACCCGGCCGGCGTCATACCGGCGATTTTCGCCAGTTCGCTGCTGCTGTTGCCCACGACCATTTCGGCCTTCGCACAGGCCGGGTCTACCGGACCGGTGATGTCGGTTCTTTTGGCCTACTTTGGGCCCGGCCAGCCGCTGTACCTGCTGTTCTTCACGTTGATGATCGTGTTCTTCGCTTATTTCTATACGTTCAACGTGTCGTTCAAACCTGATGACGTGGCCGACAACCTGAAAAACCAGAACGGATTTGTCCCCGGTATTCGTCCGGGCAAGAAAACCTCCGAGTATCTGGAGTATGTTGTGAACCGCGTTTTGGTACTCGGTTCTGCTTACCTTGCGGCAGTTTGTCTCCTTCCGGAGATTCTACGTGGCCAGTTCGCAATTCCGTTTTATTTCGGCGGC
>JAEPNQ010000121.1 GCA_017643305.1 Marinibacterium sp.
ACCGGTGCGCCAATCCTTCTGCGTGGAACGTTGTGGCCTGACCAGCCCGCGTCAGGATTGCTGCACCGGTCGCCTCCGATTGAAGGCAGTGGGGAGACCCGGCTACTATTGGTGCTGGACCCGATCCACGATCCGGGCGAGCCGGTAGTGTAAGCCGCATCCCGCACCTAAGCGGTCTGCACTGGAAGCGGCGTGCGATCAATCCTGTGACGCCTGCGCCCGAAAGCATTCTCCAGAAAGACCAGAGATCGTGAATGCAACAGCGATTAAACCGGGCCACGCGATAGGGGCTCTCGACCCCCAAAGGGCGGGATCACCCAGACTGTGCAAACCGTTGGAAGACATTCGAAAGGTCGAACTGGGCGAAGGGCCGTACCTTCAGCATGAAATTAAAGCTGATTTTTGACCCCCTCCTTCCGGCAGAGGCTGGCGCACTATGATGGCGTAGTTTCGCGGGACCTCCAGATCAGCTGAGCTCGGCCAAGAAACGGTCTGCATCGGCAAGAACCTGCTCGCGGCGGTCTTCGTACATGCGGTCCCAGGTCCGATACATGGGCGACATTCTGGGGTTGGTTTTGAAACGGTCACGGTGCCGCACCAGAAAATGCCAGTACAGTACGTTGAACGGGCAAGCGGTTTCACCCGTTTTTGCCTTCACCGAATAAGCGCAGGACCCGCAATAGTCGGACATTTTCGAGATATAGTTGCCGGACGAAACATAGGGTTTCGACCCAACCAGACCACCATCCGCAAACTGGCTCATGCCGATTGTGTTCGGGGCTTCGACCCATTCGACGGCATCCGCATAGACCGACAGGTACCAATCATGCACTTCGGCCGGATTCACACCGACCAGCAGGGCGAAATTGCCAGTGACCATCAGCCGTTGAATATGGTGGGCATAGGCATGCGCGCGGGTTTCTTCGATAACCCGGGATATGCATGCCATCTTGGTGTCCGCACCCCAGAACATTGCAGGCAACGCGCGGGTGTGTCCAAGCGCATTGCGCGAGGTGTAGTCCGGCCCGGCGTGGAAATAGATGCCCCGGACAAATTCCCGCCAGCCGATGATCTGCCGGATAAACCCCTCTGCGGCATTCAGTGGGACATCACCCGCCGCCCAGGCTGCTTCGACCCGTTGGCACACCTCCAGCGGGTCCAGCAGTCCGATATTGAGGTAGGGGGAGATCAGGGCGTGATAGAGGAATGGATCGCCCGACAGCATGGCATCCTGAAAATCTCCGAAATTTGGCAGGTAATGTTCGATGAAGTGGGTCAGAACCGCCTTAGCTTGTTCCCGGTCGGTGGCAAATCCAAATGGGCGAAGCATCCCGAAGTGCTCGGGAAATTTCGCCTCAACCAGATCCAGAACGTTTGACACGGTTTCATCTGGGTCGAACTGCAGCGCAGGCGGCTTGAAAAGGTCTTCCGATGCCGGTTTGCGGTTGTCATGGTCGTAGTTCCATTTCCCCCCGGCTGGCGCATCTCCGTCCATCAAGAGGCCGGTCTTGCGGCGCATCTCACGATAAAAATATTCCATGCGCAGCTGTTTGCGCCCTTTGGCCCATTCTTCGAACTCGGACTGGCGTGCGATGAACCGGTCATCTTCCAGCATCGTGACGTCCAAAGGCAGGTTCTGCAGGGCCTCAACCAGTCGCCATTCACCGGGTCGGGTGGTAAGAACCTCGTGCGCCCCCGCTTCATCAGCCCGCCGAATTAGTTCGCCCGAAATGCTGCCGGTATTGTCCGGGTCGTCGAGGTCCGTGTACGCGACGCGCCACCCCTCCGCGCGCAAAGCACTGGCGAATTTCCGCATAGCTGAAAGAAACAGAGCGATCTTCTTGGGGTGGTGGCGGACATAGCTTGCTTCCCCCATCACTTCGGCCATGACGACCAGATCGGTCGTCTTGTCAGCGGCCCGCAGCGCGGCAACTGACGGCGTTAGCTGGTCGCCCAACACCAGAACAAGCTTCACCATGGGATCGGTTCTCCGGCCCAGTCAAAGAATTGGCCTGTCATCTCAGGCGTCAACCGGTCGATCACGGCCAACAGATGCGCGGCGGCCTGAGCCGGACTGTGTTTATCATGGTTGGGGTAAGAGCTGGTAAAGGCCGTGTCGACCGTGCCCGGATGCAACGCCACCACGCAGGCCTGCTTGCGTTTGCGAGCTATTTCTATGGCCGCGCTGCGCACGATCTGGTTCGCGGCAGCCTTGGACGCCCTGTAGGAATACCACCCCCCTGCCCGGTTATCCGCAATTGAGCCGACCCGCGCCGTGATGACCGCGACAACCGAGGGCTGGCTGGAATTGAGCAACCTGCAAACATGCCGTAACACCACAGCCGGGCCGATTGCATTGACGGCGAACATCTCGGCCATGCTGTCCGCCTCGATGGCGGTCAGTGATTTCTCCGGGGTCTTGCCCTGGGGCGCCAGGATACCCGTGGCGATCACAATCAGTTCGAATTTTTCCTCAATGCCAGCAAGGTGCCGTTCAACCGAGTTCGCATCGCTGATGTCGAACCCATCGCCAGACCTTGACAGACCCCGGACGGATGCTCCGTGTTTGAAAAGCGCCGCAGACAGCGCTGCGCCGATCCCGCCACTGTCCCCGATGACCAGAGCGTTTGAAACGCCTTGATTAGCGGTCATTCCGCGGCACTCCGGTGATCATGTGAGGCCCCTATCGCGGCGCAGCTTACTATCCATTTCCAAATCCTGTTAATCTCGGAAGCCCTTTGGGGCGCTGGAACAGGAGCTAGCCGCCGTTTGACTATAATCAATGGCTGGAACAACTGGGCCACAGGACCGTGCTCGAGGCGCAATGCAATCTGCTTTTGGCGAGGCGGCAACAAATGTTATCTGTCCAAGCCGGAATTGACCAAGTCGCAACCGAGTGAAGTGGGATCTTGCCCCCGAAAGATAGGGCACACCATCACAAACCAGCTTGAGACGCTGAATACCCCTGTACCAAGCAACCGCCACTGCAAGTGATCAATGATAGCGATTGGCCCGTTGCTGCATCCGGGAGCAGGTCGTGGCTTGGCCTGATTACGTAAGTGGCATGGTTTGTTCCGCCATTTCTACATACCAACTGCAGCCCATCGGAATGATCTGATCATTGAAATCATAACCAGGGTTGTGCAGGTCGGCGCTGTCACCGTTGCCGATGAACAGATAGGCACCCGGGCGTTGGGCCAGCATTTCCGAAAAATCCTCGCCCGGCATAACCGGTTCAAATTCACGAAGCACATCGCCGCAGACCTTTTCGGCCGCCATTGCTGCACGCGCGGCGGCTTCTGGGGTGTTGACCGTGGGAGGGACACGCAGGTTGTAGTCCAGTTGTACCTCTGCCCCGAAGGCCCGCGCGGTGAACTCAGCTATTTCCCTCAAACGCTCTTCAACCAAAGTGTTCACGTCGCGGTCGAAATACCGCACGGTCCCGCGCAGTTCGATTTTGTCCGGGATCACATTATAGGTGTTGCTGTCGCTGCGCAGACCGCAGGTGGACACGACCACGGTTTTCAGTGGGTCGATGTTCCGGGCTGCAATCGTCTGGATCGCCGTGATGACGTGCGCTGCGGCCACTGTGGTATCGACAGCTTTGTGGGGCAAGGCAGCGTGGCCACCCTGGCCTTTGATGATCAGATCGAAAAACGCGGTTGCGGCCATCTGCGGCCCATCACGAACTGCAAATTGCCCCGCCGGAATTTTTGGCCAGTTATGCATGCCATACACTTCCTGAATACCCCAGCGGGTCAGGAGCCCATCGTCCAGCATAGCGCGGGCGCCTCCGCTACCCTCCTCGGCCGGCTGAAAAATCAACACCACCGTTCCGTCAAAATTCCGCGTCTCAGCGAGGTATTTCGCTGCGCCCAAAAGCATTGCGGTATGGCCATCGTGACCGCAGGCATGCATCACACCGGGATGCGTTGAGGCATGCGGCACATCATTCGTTTCCGGAATTGGCAGCGCGTCCATATCCGCGCGAAAACCTATTACCTTGCCCGATCCCCGAGCACGTCCTTGGATAACGCCGACAACCCCGGTCTGCCCGACGCCAGTGGTGACTTCGTCGCATCCGAAGTTGGAAAGGAGTTCGGCCACCTTTTCGGCAGTGCGATGTTCCTGAAAACGCAATTCAGGGTGGGCATGAAAATCACGCCGCCATTTGGTGATCTCGTCATGCAGCTCGGCAAAGCGGTTGCGGGCGGGCATTGGCAGCTCCTGTTTCGTCAGCGGGTCATCGTTACGGTGGCATGCCTCCGTCCGTAACCGCAACGAAAATGCGACCCGTGACGCGCCGACCTACAGATGCGGCTTCTGAAGGCATTCAAGATGTCTTCGCCCTGAAGTCAAAAGGCATCATCCCGGTCCGTGATTTAAAAACCCGTGTGAAATGCGCCCTACCGGCGTAACCCAGTTTCACGCCAATCTCCGCAGCCGTGTTTTCGCTGTTTTTCAGAAGATCACGGCGCCTCACTTCTGCGCCGCCTGGTTCGTTGACATGCCTGTATGGCGTTCATCCGGGCCGGCTGATCCAAAGGCACAGCTGCGCTTTAAAACCGCTTGATTTCCGCAGGTTTGGGGTACTTTGCCCAAAACACCGACCTAGCCGGGATTGGTCTGAACTAGGCCGAAGCGCGTGGCATCACGGACAGCCAAGCAACGATGGAGGCTTTCTACTGTTTCTCCACTTCTCCGGGTTTTCAGATCACCCCGTCGGTTCAGTTCATCGACAATCCGTTGCTGAACCCGGGTCAATATAATGTCACGGTATTGGGTCTCAGGATGCGGGTTGTGTTCTAGGGTGATTTCCAGTTTGTGTAGGCGTGTGCACCGCAACAATGACGGAACATTCCCTTGTATCTGCTGGATCAAATCAGTTTGCAGAATACAAACGGTGACCGCCATCGACAATCAACATACCTGAAATCACCAGACAAGTACGGCGGCCAGCGACATTGCTCATCCTTCATCCCATGCCGCGCCAGGGAATCGTTTTCTTTATGATCCAGCGCATGACCAGGTCGAACACCAGTCCAAGGATGCCCATGATCAGGATCGTAACCCAAATGAGTTCGTAATCCGACACGGTCCGGGCGATGTTTTCGATAAAGCCAACGCCTGTTGTGCCTGCCAACATCTCTGCGGCCACAAGAGTGCCCCAGCAGACGCCCACCGCAATCCGGATGCCTGTCAAGATCTCAGGCAGCGCGTTGGGCAAGATCACGTTCCACATGATCTGGCGGTCTGACGCCCCCAGCGAATGCGACGCCCGGATCTTGGACAATTGGACCCCTGACGCGCCAGTCCGCGCAGAGATCACCATGATCGCAAACGCCACCATAAACAGCAGGAAGATCTTGCCGTCATCCTGAATGCCGAAGATCGTCAGGATCAGAGGTGCCCAGGCCAGCGGTGGCACGGGCCGATAAAGCTCAATCAGCGGGTCAAAGAACGACTTGAAGAAGCGCGAAACGCCCATGAACAGCCCCAACGGCACACCGAGAAAGATCCCAAGCGCAAGCGCCACAATAACCCGGAACAGTGAATCCCAGATGTGCCCGTCGAGCATCGGGACATAGCCAAGGTTCACATCCCCCTGGGCGAAGGCCAGAAGCTTGTCTTTGAAGTTCGGTGTGATCGTTCCATCCGGCCCGTGGCTGGCGTATTCGCCAGGCCAAACATCAGCAATCCAGTCCGGTATGAAGAACGCCACGTAGCCGGACACAGGCATCCAGTCCCACCAAAGCAAAGGGAAACCACGGTACCCGCCGCCATTTTCCAGATCAGGGTTGGCCAACCGCGCGAATGTGGCGACGACATCGGTGGGTTTTGGCAACCAACGGGCGGAGCCTTGTTCGGTGCACTGCGTTTTGGATTTGACAATGCCCGCGCCAGGGAAAAATACCGCATCGACTGCGCGTAACCCGCCCTTGGCCCGGCTGGCCGCGCCATCAAGCCCGGAAATCGCTGTGTTGATGTCTTGAAGCGCGGCCGCCGGGAAGATCAGCCCGTCGTCCAGGCGCTTGAAGATCCGTTCAACAGCTTTGACGTAATCCACACGTTCTTCGGCAACTTTTTCGTCGAACGTCCCCGCGGCATTGGTTGCCTTCAGCGCGTTAATTCGCGCTTTGATCCCCTCGATCAGTTGGTCGTTTTCCGGGAACCGGTTGCGAACTTTGTTGAACGCGGAGGCAATCTCTGCGGCTTCGACCGAAGCGCTATCAAAGAGCATCCCCCGCGACGTGATCGGCAGTATCGGGATTTCGGTGAACGTGGTGCCCCACCGGGGTTGCGCCAAAGCTTCTGAAGTAGGCGTCATGTCACCCGGGCCAGCGTCCAAAGTGACGCTGACGTCATCCAGCCGTGCAGCCAAACCCACCAATTCATCTCGCGTTTCCTGCACCATGTTTTCCGGGTTGGAAGAATTTGCAATCAGATCCCGAATTTGATTGATGATCTCTTCCAGTTCGGCCTTTTCGGCGTCCGTGAATACGGTGCCGGGCAGTTTGCCCAGCAGATCATCCAACTGGGCCGAGTTTCGCGACGCGAGCAAGGTCGACTTGTAGTACCGAGATCCGATGGGAAGCGCGGCCTTGATAGGCGACACAGCTTCTTCAAGCTTGGCGCATTGGCACATCTCATTTGCGGCGTCTGGGAAATACGCACGCCCCAAGCCCCACGAGAAATAGAACCAGACCAACAATAGCGCAGAAACGCCGGTAACGGCCCAGTACCAGCCACCTTTTGTGCGAACCGGATCGCCGAAGACTTCGTCATTGGCTGTGAGCCGGGCTTGCCTGCGCCCAACGACAATCGACCACACAAAGGCGATGAATATCAGAATAATCAGGACGGCGGCGATCGAGGCGCGGTTGTCGGACATCCATTCAAACACGACCCATGATCTCCTCTTCCATGTTCCAGATCATCGTCAGGATTTCTTCACGCACTTCAGAAAACTTTGGGTCTTTCTTGATCTCCCTCAGGGACTCGGTCAGCCCCCGCTCGGCAAAGGGCAGCCGGTATTCTTTGTGTACCCGGCCTGGACGCGGGGCCATCACGAACAGGCGTTCGCCCAAAAGCAACGCCTCTTCGACCGAATGCGTGATGATCATAATCGTTTTGCCGGTCTCCTTCCAAAGCTCCAACACAAGTGATTGCATCTTTTCGCGGGTCAGCGCATCGAGCGCGCCAAGCGGTTCGTCCATCAGGATCACATCAGGGTCATTGATGAGACAGCGGGCCAATGCCACACGCTGCTGCATCCCACCCGACAACTGATAGGTCGGTGTGTCACCGAACCCCTGCAGACCCACGATATCCAGCCATTTTTCGACCAGCTTTTCGTTTTCTGCCGGATCGTTGTTCTTCATCCGCAGACCGAAATCGACGTTGCGTGACACCGGAAGCCATTCGAATAACGCCCCTTGCTGGAACACCATGCCACGCTCAACACCCGGGCCCTCGATCACCTTCCCACCAAGCTTAGCGGCACCATCTGTGGCGTTGATGAAGCCTGCGATCAGGTTCAACAGCGTAGTTTTCCCGCAGCCCGAAGGCCCGAGAACGGACAACAGCTCGCCTTTCTTCAAAGTGAAATTGATGTCCTTAAGCGCGTTCACCGCGGCACCCGTTTGCGGGTTGGTAAAGGTCATACTGAGGTTTTCACAAACGAGGTCAGCCATGGTCCGCGTTGCTTTCTTGGTCTTGGGATAATGCGCTGAAGATAAAGGTTTGGGGTGCGACGCGACGGCGTCAAAACCGACCCAGTGTTCCCCAGCACCGTCAGATTTGAAAAGGGGGCCGCGTCCGGCCCCCTGAAAAAAGCTTAAATCTGATATTTACTCCAGGAAGGAGCCATCGATTGTCTTGGCGATCATTGCACCGTCGCTGTCGTTCTGGAAAACCAGACCAAGCGAGGCAGCAGCAGACGCTGCGATGCCGTTTGGACCAAAAAACTGTTCCAATTGCTCGGCAGCGGTCGGGATGATGAAGCCGTCGATCTGGGCCTTGCTGTTTTCCGGGCTCATGCCAGAAGCCTCGGCAAGCGCAGCGATCTGTTCAGCCGAGCCTGTATAGGCCTGGTTCGCTTCTTCCGTCGCATCCATGAAAGCTTTGACCAGCTCCGGGTTTTCGGTGGCAAACTTCTCGGTCACCGACACTACGTCAAAAGAACCGATGCCCGCAGCAACTTTTTCCTCCGAGGTCATGATCGGTGTGCCGACTTCGGCACCGGCGGCAGAGGCAATGCCGCCAAACAGGCAAGCCATGTCCACGGCTCCGTCGGCCAGCGATTTCGCGCCGTCGGGCGGAGCCTGATCAACAATGTTCATGGTCGAGATGTCGACACCATAGTGGGTCATGTAGCTGCGGAATGCGAAATCAGCCATTGTGTTCAGAGGAACAGCAACGGTTTTGCCTTCCAGCTCAGACGCGTTGGAACCGTCGATGCCCAATTCGTTGCGCACGAAACAGTCGTTTGCTTCATACACGACCGCAATACCGATCATTTTCAGGGGCGCGCCCTGCTGGATCGCAGTAACAAACGGGGCCAGACCCTGGCTGTAGGAAATGTCGATGTCACCAGCCAACATGGCTTCGGTCATGGCCGTGCCCGTGGTGAAGTCCACCCAGTTCACATCGACGCCCATACTGTCAGCATAATCACCCGTGGTCTTGGCAATCAGATTCGGGGTGGCCCACTCCAGGAAGAAGGCGACGTTGACTTCGTCAGCAGCGCTGGGTGCGGCAAGTGCCACAGTACTCGCTGCCGCAAGTGCAGCGGCTTTGACCATTGATTTCATTGAGTCCTCCCAAGGATCGTTAGTGACGGTTGCCTTTAGAGCGGCAGTAGAACGCCCCTGGCAACGCTTTCGTTAGCGGAGCGACTTTTGCAGCGTTTTTTGAACTTGGCAACCTTGCTCCCACAAATAGCGCTTAAATCTAAAAGAAAATGGGAGCGCTAGTCCCATTTTTCGATATTTATACTGATCCATAGCTTTCATCGTGAGTCGACAGATGCATTGCACCGAAGGAATGGACTGGGAGGGTAATAAGTCCTTGTGAGACAAAACCAAAGGCATGATCTTTGATTATCCTTGCCGGTTCACAGTCTAAACGTCGAAAGCCACTTTCTGGTCGTCAGCAAGGCCAGTCAGCCCCGAGCGTTCTTAGGCACTGCTGTGCACGAACACATCTTTGCCGCCAGTTTCGGGTTGAATGAAACCGAAGCCTTTAGTGGTGTTAAACCATTTCACGGTGCCATTGGCCATTTCCGTGGTCTCCTTGTGTCGATGGTGCCCGCAGAAGTGCGGCATCCCGGCATAGTCGGTCTGGATCGAAAGACTGAAGCCGGTTGAAGGGAGA
>JAEPNQ010000140.1 GCA_017643305.1 Marinibacterium sp.
ATAGGTCAGGCCCAGTTCGCTTTGCAGCTCGGAGAACAGCTCAAGGACCTGCGCCTGCACCGACACATCGAGCGCGGAAACCGGTTCGTCGGCAATGATCAAGCCCGGCTCCAATGCGAGTGCACGCGCAATGCACAACCGCTGGCGCTGTCCACCAGAGAATTCATGCGGAAAGCGGTTCATGTGCTCGTCGCCCAGCCCCACACGCGACAAGAGCCACCGCACCCGGTCTCGGATCTGCGCAGGCGTGCCCCAACTGTGAATGACCATGGGCTCGGCGATTTGGTCGTAGGCGGTGCGCCGTGGTGACAGCGCGGCGAAGGGATCTTGAAAAACGACGCCAGTTTGACGCTGAAAGGCAAACCGCTCTGCGTCTGTCAGGGATGACACATCGGTACCGTCCACATGGATGGTGCCCGACGCAGGCGCAACCAAACCGATGATGGCGCGTGAAATGGTGGACTTTCCGCAGCCGGATTCGCCCACAAGGCCCAGCGTGGTCCGCTTGGGCACCTTGAAGGATACGCGGTCCACCGCCAAAACCTCGGCCGAAACACGACGCAGCAGGCCGGACTTCACCGGGTAGCGCACCGATAGATTGTTCAGCTCAAGCATTGGTGTTTCCGTTGCCGCCGGAACGGGTTTGGCAGGAGCGGTTCCCAAAACGGGCACCGAGGCCAGCAATCTCTGGGTGTAGGGGTGCGTGGGTGCGCCGTAAATTTGATCGACCGGACCAAGCTCCACCAGATTGCCGGTCTGCATGACAGCAACGCGGTCGGCAATCTGCGCGACAACGCCCAGATCGTGCGTGATGAAGAGAACCGCTGTGCCGTGATCGGCTTTCAGCTTTTTAATCAGCCACAGGATCTGCGCCTGGATGGTCACGTCCAGCGCAGTGGTTGGTTCGTCAGCGATCAGGATCTTCGGCTCACAAACCAGCGCCATCGCAATCATGACCCGCTGGCGCATGCCGCCTGACAGCTCATGCGGATATTGGTTAAACCGGCGTTCGGGCTCGGGGATGCGAACCTCTTCCATCGCGGCCAGCGCACGCCGTTTGGCGTCTGCTTTGGACAAGCCCAGATGGATCATCAAGGGCTCGATCAGCTGTTCACCAACCGAGAAGACCGGGTTGAGCGAGGTCATCGGCTCTTGGAAGACCATCGCGATCTCGTTGCCGCGAATGGCGCGCGCCTCGGGTTCGGTGGCCGAGACCATGTCGATCCGTCCGTCATGAATGATTTTGCCGCCTTCGATCTCGCCGCCCGCCTGGCGGATCAGCGCCATGGTCGAAAGCGCCGAGACGGATTTGCCAGACCCGGACTCGCCCACAATCGCAAGGGTTTCGCCGGGCATCAAATCGAAGGAGATCCCTTTGACGGCCCGCACAAGGCTTTCGCCCTGGCCAAAGGTGACACGCAGGTCTTGAACGGACAGAACCGGCTGGGTCATCGGATGCTCCTGGAAAGGTGTGGGGGCCAGCAAGACCCCCACACGTATGGGTTTACTTGGTGATGCCGTTCGCTTCGTCCGCGATGTAGCCGGCGCGGAAGTCCAGAACGTATGGGATGTGACCCGGATAGGGCGCCCAATCGAGATCGGCACGCATGCCCCAGCTTTCAAACGGCTGGTACAGGACCAAGAATGGCGCGTCGTTCTTGACCACTTCCATCAGGTCAGCAAAGCGTTCGTTGCGCGTGGCCACGTCTGTCTCGAAGCGGAACGCATCGTACATCTTGCCCCATTCGTCCATGCCGATCGACGGGGTCCAGAAGCCGCGCGTCATGCCCGCACCTTCAGGGGCCCACATCTTGCCGAAGCTGCCATGCGGGTCGGCGAAGTACATCGGGTTCGACCAGTTGGCCATCGTGTCCTTGCTGCCCCAGCCTTCCCAGCTTTCGGTCACGCTCAGTTCGACATTGAGGCCGACCTCGCGCCACATTTCCTGCATTGCTTGCGCAGCCAGCAGGCCGTTGGTGTAGTAGGTTGGGTGCGTGATGAACGGGATCGTTGTCCCTTCAAGGCCATTGTCGGCAATGATCTTCGCCGCCCCGTCTGGATCGTAGTCGAACGTCATGATGTCTGGCGTGTAGAACTCGCCGTAGTTCGGATAGGTGTGCGTGTTCGGCACAACCGCCTCACCCAGCCAAAGCGCCTCGTTCAACAAGTTGCGGTCGACCGATTTGACCATCGCCTGGCGCAGCTCGGGCGTGACGATATCGCCTTCGGGGCCGAAATAGATGATATGAAAGAGCGGTGTCACGCCGCCCACTGCTTTGAAGCTCGGGTTGGAGTTGATGACGTCCAGCTGATCGGGCGGCACGTTGGTGATCAGGTCAACTTCACCATTGACCAGCGCAGTGATGCGCGGGGCCAGTTCGGCGATCTGGCGGACAGTCACGCGCTCATAGGGGGCAGGCTCGCCCCAGTAATCCTCGAAACGTTCATAGACGATGCGGGTTGCAGGCGTGAATTCGGCGACCCGGTAAGGGCCGGTCCCGACAGGTGCCAGGCCAAAAGCGATATAGTCCGAGCTTTCGTCGACATCCGGACGGCCTGTCAGGCCCATCAGGTAGTCTTTTGGCACGATCATCGACTGCTGCGCGGCCAAAATCAGCTCCATCAGCGGCTCGGGCTTTTTCGCGTACACGCGGATGGTCGTGTCATCGATCGCTTCTGCGCGAGTGATGTTGCCAAAGAACTCCTTGGAGCGTTCGATCCGGGCGTCATGCATGACCTTGATCATGGCCTGAAGCGAGAAGAGCACGTCTTCGACGGTCATGTCGTCGCCGTTGTGAAACTTCACGCCTTCGCGGATCTTCAGTTCAATCAGGTTGTTGCTCAGCAGCTCGTAAGACACAGCGAGGCCCGGGCCAAAAACGTTGTTCGGCGACATCGGGTCCTTGGCGATCAGCGTCTCGAACGCATTGGTGTAAAATTGCGAGCCGACATTCGAGTGGTCCGTGCCGGGCTCCAGATAGTCAGAAACGTTGGCGGCGGCGACGGTCAGCTCTTGCGCGGTTGCCGCGCCGGCCAAAAGCGCCAAGGCGGCGGTTGTTGCAATCAAGCGGTTCATTGGTCACATATCTCCAAGCGATGAGGTTTCATTGCTGCTCCGGGCCGGCTGATCTTGGCGGAGAAGACGGCCCGGAGCATTGGTCAGGATTGACGTTTTAAACGCACGTCGAGCGTATCCCTGAGCCAGTCGCCCAGAAGCAGGAAGACCAGCGCGATGATCATGATCATGATCGCCGGGACCAGTCCGATATGCGGATAAGAGGCTAAGTAGTCGCGGCCAAAACCGGTCATGGAGCCCAGCGTCGCAGTCGGCGGTTGCACGCCAAGGCCCAGGAATGACAGTGAGCTTTCCAGCAAGATCACGTTGGACACGCCAAAGGTCCACAGCACGATGATGGGCGAGGCGATATTGGCGAGCATATGGTGCCGGATAATCCGGTAGGGCCCGGCCCCTGTGACGCGCACCGCATCGATGAAGGGCGCATCCCGGATGGCCAGCACCTGGCCGCGCACCACACGCGCATATTTGTCCCAATCCGCCAGCCCGATGATAATGACAAAGATCGTCAGATCAGAGCCAAAGATGGCGACCGCAAGCAGGGCCATGAGCGTGAACGGAAAGGCAATCTGGATATCCACCAGTGCCATCAGCACGTTGTCGACCCAGCCCCCCATATAGCCCGAGACGATCCCGATCGTCGAACCGATGAGCATCGAGATGATCGAGCCGATCACGGCAATCAGCAAAGTGAAGCGCAGCCCGTAGAGAAGGCGCGAGTAGAGATCCCGGCCCAGCTCGTCCGTGCCCAGGATGTAGCCTTCACGATAGCGCTCGAACCCGATGGGTGGGCGCAGACGGGCCAGCAAACTTTGCGCGTTGGGATCTTGCGAGGCCAAAACGGGCGCGAGCAGTGCAACGACGATCAAGACAATCAGGATGATGAAGCAGAGCTTGATCAACCAGTTGGCTGACTTCATGGCCTTCCAGAGCTTAGAACCGCCACGCTCTTGCGCAAGGATCATGGAAGCGCTTGGGTCAACTGTCGTCATGGTCTGGCCCCTTTAGGATCCGATCCGAACACGCGGATCGAGCAGCGCGTAGATGATGTCGACGATCAGGTTTGCGACGATCACAACCACCGCCCAAACGATCACGCCAAATTGGAGAACAGCAAAATCGCGCAAGAGCGCGCCCCGCACGATCAATGATCCGATCCCCTCCAGCGCAAAGACAGCCTCGACCAGGACGACCCAGCCGACAAAGCCTGCCACTTGCAGGCCCAGATTGGACACAATCGGGATCATCGCGTTGCGCAGCGCATGCTTGTTGACCACCAGCGCCTCGCGCAGGCCCTTGGCACGGGCGGTGCGGACGAAATCTTCGTTCAGAATTTCAAGCATTGCAGAGCGGGTGAACCGAATGTTCCAAGCCATCATGGCCATGGCCAGCGTGATCGTCGGCATCACGAAATGCACCCATGTCATGTTGCCCGAAGACGGCATCAGGTGCAGCCAGAAGCTAAAGATCAGTATCATGAAGATTGCGAGGATATAGTTGGGTATTGCGTATCCAAAGAAAGCGACGGCCATAATCACGGTTGACACCGGCCTGTCCCGGCGCACAGCCGCGTAAATGCCTAATGGCAACCCGACGGCCACAGCCAGCAAAAAGGCACTTCCGAACAGGGCGATCGTGTTCGGGAGGCGTTCGGCGTAAATCTCGGTGACCGGGCGAAACTCGGTCAGGCTGACGCCAAAGTTGCCTTCCGTCAGGCCGCGAAAGAAGGCGAGGTACTGTTGGAAGAAACTTTGGTCGAGGCCGAAATAGTTCTCCCAGAACGCGTATTCCTCGGGGCCCAGACCTTCGGGGAACATGATATCGATTGGGTTGCCGGACAGTCGGCTTGCAAAGAACACCGCCGTGACCACAAAGATCATGGTCAAAATGGCCCGAGCTGCGCGCAAAAGGATAAACGACATAGTGCTTTTGCCCCCGCTACTTAGCACACGCGGCGTAGTCACGCTTGCCCATTCGGATCGGGTGCCCGTGTCCCGATACGACATATTTCGCGGCAGAAGTTGACAACAAAGTAACGGCTGCGGCGTTCGTTCCTGCTTTCGCAAAAGCTTAACGCAAACCTGCCGATTGTGCGGTTTTCAAGCCCAGATGGTGCGCACCGCCCGTACATCTTTGTCATGCGAACCGGCTAAGGGGATGCAGCGCATCTATTGGTTGGGTCCGCCCCGTCTCCACGCGCAATCAACAAGATCAATGAGGAGAGCACATGAAGCTCGCGATCGTCACAGACATCCACCATGGCAGACCCCACCACACCAAACGCGGGGATACTGCGATGGATCAGATGGCACGCTTTGCCCAAGCGATGCGGCAGGCAGCACCGGACCTCGTGCTCGACCTCGGAGATCGCATCACAGATGAAAACGCCAAAAAGGACAGCGCGTTGATGTCCGAGGTGGCTGACGCGTTTTCAAGCATCGATGTTCCGGTGCATCACGTCTGCGGCAACCATGATCTCTGCCACCTGACCGCCGAAGAGAACGCGGCGCTCATGGGGCAAAGCATGGCATCTGAGGTTATTGATGCGGGCGCATGGAACATCCTGCTTTGGCGGGCGGACGCCAAGATCACCTGGAGCGATGACCAACGCGGCTTCAACGTGCCCGAGGCCGATTACCTGTGGCTCGTGCACCACCTGACCGCAGCAGATAAGCCCACATTGGTGGTGAGCCATGTGCCCGTGTCGGGGCACGGCCAGGCGGGTAACTACTATTTCGAGGCCAACCCGGACCTGTCAACCTATCCTCAAACCCCCCGCCTGCGCGCCGCCCTGAACCAAGCCAAGGCGCCAGTGATCTGGCTGGCCGGGCACGTGCATTGGAACAGCGTGACGCAGCTTGACGGCATCTTTCATCTGACCCAACAGTCCTTGACCGAGAGCTTCACCACCGGCGGGGCACCAGCCGGCGCCTGGGGCTCGCTCACCTTGGATCACGAGGTCGCGTGGCGCGTCCATGGGCTGGACCCTTTTGCCTGTGTCTTGCCGGTCAGGACAGCGTCATGGGTGCCACCGCTTGCCCCTTTCGCGGGGCGACCAAGATCCTAGGCCCAAAAGGTTTCACGAAACTGACACGCAGAGTGCCCCACTTTGCGTCTGATGGTCATGCGGGTGTGACCTGCCCCTGCTTTGTGGCAGCACACGCGGGAGACACAGCATGATCGAGACATTCAACGCGCCGGGCCAATTTTTCAAAGGCAACTTGCACTGCCACTCCACCCGGTCTGACGGGCACATGTCGCCGGCGCGTGTCTGCGCTTTTTACCGCGACGCGGGATACGATTTCGTCTGCGTGAGTGACCACTTCATCGATACGTACAATTTCCCTGTGACAGATACATCGGATTTCCGCACAGATGATTTTACTACCCTCTGTGGCGCCGAAATCCACTCGGGTCAGACCGAAGCGGGCGACATCTGGCACATCCTTGCCGTTGGCCTGCCCTTGGATTTTGCCCATACAGACCCAGAAGAAAGCGGGCCCGCGCTGGCGCAACGCGCGCTGGATGCGGGCGCTTTCGTCGCTCTGCCACATCCAGAGTGGTACGGTCTCTCCATCCGGGACGCAGAGAGCATGCCCGAGGGCATCCACGCCGTCGAGATGTTCAACGCGGTCTGCGATGCAATGGGGCGCGAAGGCGGCGGCTATTTGCTGGATCAGATGATGACAACGGGCCGGACGCTGGGCGCGATTGCCGTGGACGATGCGCACTACTACCGCGGCGATGCGGGTCTGGGTTGGACAATGGTCAAAGCGGCGGAACGCACGCCTGACGCTTTGCTCGCCGCTCTGAAGGCCGGGCAATTCTACAGCTCAACCGGCCCTGAGATACGCCATGTTGAACGCAACGAGACGCATCTCTTCGTTGAATGTTC
>JAEPNQ010000128.1 GCA_017643305.1 Marinibacterium sp.
CAGCCGTGGCCTATCGTGCCTTTTCATTACCCATGATCTGGCCGTTGTCAGTCAGGTGGCACATCGACTGTTGGTTCTAGAAAAGGGTGAGATCCGGGATTTCGGGGACACAAGCGCTGTACTTGCCGCTCCTCAAAGCCGTTACACGCAGGGATTGCTTGCCGCGTATCGCGCGCAGGAAAGAGAGCCTGCTGGGGCTCGAAAGCCGGACCTCGAGAGCGTTGTCGGCTAGGCGGGGGTCAAACTTCATAGACAACACAATCGCCACGCCAGATACCTTTCGACACCTGAACAATCGCGCCGTCCTCAGCGAGGTTAGCCCCCATCGTGGCATAAACGGGTTGCGTGCGCGGGATGCCCAGAACGAGGGCCTCGTGGGCCGATGGAAGCCGCGTCTCAAACGATGTCCGATCGCGTCGATAGCCTTGCACGCCATGAATTGCCAGCGATTGTGACACGCTGCCAGTATCGGCGATTGTCTCCACAATTCCGTTCAATCTGTCCTTGCGGAAGTAATCGATGGAAAGCGCCACAGCAAGCCCGTTGACCTTGCGCAGCGTTTCTGTCCAAAGCACGTCCGTTCCCGCACGGCACTGCATTCGATTCGCCAAGTCGCGCGGTAGGCGCATCGGCTTGCCCGCAATCAGCCCCGAGGCCGGCTGGAAACCCTGCGCGCGCGCATGTTCCGCGAATGATGGTTGGCGCGCATCCAGCCGAAATCGAAGGCGCGGCATCGCCACCCGAAACCCCTTGCCTTGCCAGCTTTGCGCATAGCCTTCCTGACACAACCGCTCCATCGCGCGCCGTGCGCCATGCTTGGTCAGGCCAGTTGACCCGGCCAGGGCGGCAATGGTCGGCAGATCCGCGCCTGGGTCGTAAGCACCTGCTTTGATGTCATGTCGCAATTCGCAGAACACGGACATCCAGTTCATTGCAGTTCCGGCGGGCATCTGGCCTTGCTCCTTCCGAAGTGTCAATCGAAAGTAGCATTCTCAGATGACATTCGTGTGGCGGACTGAAGGAGGTTCCTTAGGTACCGTTGCATGCGTCTTTTGCACCTCGCAACGCATCGAGGAACGAGACCGGCCAACGCGGGACCCGATCAGATTTCGTGGCTTCGCAGGCAGGCGACAGCATGATCAGGGCCAACAGACACGGGCTCTGGCACAGCCTCGCCGCAGGCCGGCTGCGCATAGCGGCACCGCGTGCGGAAGACGCAGCCCGAGGGCGGATCAAGCGGGCTCGGTGGGTCGCCTTCCAGCAGCGGTTCGTCCTTGCGCCGACCCGGTTCGGGATGGGGTGCGGCAGCCATCAGGGCGCGGGTATAGGGATGGCGCGGGGCGTTGAAGACAGCTTCCGCATCCCCGGTTTCCACCACCCGGCCCAGATACATGACAACGATCCGATCCGAGATATGGCGCACGATCTCCAGGTCATGCGAGATAAACAAGTAGGTTAGATCGCGCTCTTCCTGAATGTCCTGAAGCAGATTGACCACCTGCGCCTGAATAGAGACATCCAGCGCGGCCACGGCTTCGTCGCAGACCAGAAAGCGCGGCGAGACGGCCAACGCGCGCGCAATGACGACGCGCTGCAACTGGCCGCCTGACATCTGGTGGGGGTAGCGATCCTGAATATGCGGCTCAAGCCCGACCGAGCGCATAAGATCAATCACCCGGTCATCGCGCTCCTCTGTCGTACCAATCTCGTGGGTATCGAGCACTTCGCGCATCTGGCGCCCGATGGGCAGGCGCGGGTTGAGCGCTCCGAACGGGTTTTGAAAGATCATCTGCATGTCGCGGCGTTGCGCGCGCCACTTGGGGTCCTTGGTATCAGCCGAGAGCGCGGCGCCGTCAAAGCGGATATCGCCCGCGCTGGGTGGAAGCAGGCCGAGCAGGAGCTTGCCAACGGTGGATTTGCCGCATCCGGATTCGCCGACAAGACCAAGGGTCTGTCCCGGTGCAATGTCGAAGCTGACGTCTTGCACCGCGTGAAGGGCGCGCTTGCCACCCAGAATTGCCGCCGGGTTGCGCACCTGAAAGGTCCGCTGAACCTTTGTGAATTCGACGAGCGCGGTCATTGGGGTGTGCCTATCGGATGATGACAGGCAAAGCGCCGATCAAGGGTTTCGGTGACGCTTGGGGCGTCTCGCAGGCACTGGCTGCTGGCGCGCGGGCAACGCGGAGCGAACCGGCATCCTGCGGGGTATTGCTCGGGCGCTGGAACCGCGCCTTTGATCATCGGCAAGCGCGCGCCTCGTGTGCTGCGGCTGGGCAGCGACCCCAAAAGGCCCATCGTGTAAGGATGTTTGGGGTCGGCGAACAGCTCAGCGACAGGTGCTGCCTCGACGATTCGGCCTGCATACATCACCGCGACCTCGTCCGCGACCTCAGCCACGACACCCAGATCATGGGTGATCAGCACCACCGCAGTGCCTGTGTCATCGGCCAATTGCCTGAGCAACCGCAGGATCTGCGCCTGAATGGTCACATCCAGCGCCGTGGTCGGTTCATCCGCAATAAGAAGCTTCGGTTTGCAGGCCAAGGCCATGGCGATCATCACGCGCTGACACATCCCCCCCGACAGCTGATGCGGAAAGGCCCGCGCGCGCATCTTGGGCTCTGGAATGCCGACAGATGCCAGAAGCTCAACAGCCTTGTCTTCTGCCGCCTTGGGACTGAGGTTTTCGTGGATCACCAAAGCCTCGGCAATTTGCCAGCCCACGCGTTTGACCGGGTTGAGCGAGCTCATCGGGTCCTGAAAGATCATTGCGATCTCGTCGCCGCGCAGGGCTTGCATTTCGTCCTGGCTCAGCGTCATCAGGTCGCGGCCCTCGAACAGGACCTCGCCGCTCAGAATGCGCCCCCGCTCAGCAAGCAGCTTCAGCACGGATAGACAGGTCACTGACTTGCCAGACCCGCTTTCTCCGACAAGGCCCAACGTGCCGCCTTCGGGCACCGAAAGGGAGACACCATCCACCGCAACGATGATCTTTTCGCCGTCGGCGGTTTCAAAACCTACGCGCAGGTCGCGGACCTCCAAAAGCGGCTTGGCCCCTTCGGAACGCGGCGCAACGGCGGAGCCCACCTGAGGCTTTTTCAGAGTTGGTTCGGCTAAGGTCATCTGAGGCTCGGGTCCAGGTGATCCCGCAGCCAGTCGCCGAGGATCGAGATTGACAGGGTGATGAAGAAGATGGTCAGGCCGGGCACCACGGCGATCCAAGGCGCTTGTAGCAGATAGTCACGGCCATAGCCCAGCATCTGCCCTAGCGAGGTCATCGGCGGCTGCACGCCAAGACCAAGGAAGGACAGCGAGGTTTCAAGAAGGATCGTGCCGGGCAGGTTGATCGTGAACTGGATCATCAGCGCCGGCAGGATGTTGGGCAGCAGGTGGCGCGCGTACACTTTCCACGTCGGCACGCCAAGGGCCTTCACCGCTTCGATATAGGTGTTGGAAGACCCCGCCAGCGTCATGCCGCGCGACAGGCGCGCATAGCGCTCCCACCCGTCAATTCCCACGACGATGACCAGCACGATGAACGAGCCGGAAAAGAAGGCCAGCACGGCAAGAGCAAAGATCAGGAAGGGCAGCGAGGACTGCGCGTCCACGAACATCATGATGACGTCGTCGACCCAGCCTTTGAAATGCGCCGCAACAATGCCCAGGAACGAGCCTAGCACCGCCCCGATCCCCGTGCCCACTAGGGCGATCACGACCGAGATTTTGGTGCCGTAGATCACCCGGCTCAGCACATCGCGGCCCAGATCGTCCGAGCCAAGTATATAGTTCCAGTCGCCGCCCATAAAGACGGGTGGGTTACGGATCTCAAACAGGTCCTGCGCGGCATGATCATAGGGCTGCAAGAGCGGCGCGAAGAGTGCCACCAGCACTACAAGACCGAGGTAAACACCGGCAAAGATCACGATCCACGCGCGATCAAGGCCGATGCGCTTCACGAAGCTGGGCGGCTTGACGATGATCGCGTCGCTTTGGTCGGTCACGGCCATCTCAGTTACTCCCCGTCAGGCGCACGCGCGGATCGAGCACAGCGTAAAGCAGGTCGACCATCAGGTTGATCAGAATGATTGAGACCGCAATCAGCAGGATGATCGTCTGCACCACCGCGTAGTCGCGCGCGTTCACCGCCTGGTAAAAGAGCCGCCCCATGCCCGGCCAGGCAAATACGGTTTCAATCACCACCGTCCCCGCGATCATCAGGCCGAATTGGAAGCCCAGCACCGTGACGGTTGGAATGGCCGCGTTGGGCAGCGCGTGCCAGCGGATGCGCCGCGGCCAAGAGGCCCCTTTGGCGCGGGCGGTGCGCATGTAGGATTGCCGCAGGACTTCAAGCACCGAAGAGCGCGTGAAGCGAGCGATCTGCGAGGCCGCGGCCAGTCCGAGTGTCACGGCGGGCATCACCATATGTTGCCAGGTGTCAGAGCCTGAAGGCGGCAGCCAGCGCAGTTGCAGCGAGAAGATGATGATCAGGAGAAGCCCAAAAAAGAAGTTCGGCATCGAATAGCCAAAGACGGCAACCGCCATGGTCAGCCGGTCGATCAGCGTGTTGCGGTTCAGCGCCGCGATCACTCCCAGGGTGATTCCGATGACGGCACCGCCCGCATAGGCCACAAGCCCTAATTGCAGCGTCTTCGGCACGCGCTCCATCACCAGGTCCA
This sequence comes from Marinibacterium sp., assembly GCA_017643305.1. Classification (GTDB taxonomy): domain Bacteria; phylum Pseudomonadota; class Alphaproteobacteria; order Rhodobacterales; family Rhodobacteraceae; genus HXMU1420-2. The sequence continues at coordinate 4,677 of JAEPNQ010000128.1, forward strand.
GCGCCGGGCGGAAGTCAAAGAAGCTGACCCCGAAGTCGCCCTGCAGGAGCGACCCCATATAGGTGAAGTACTGCTGCCATATCGGGCGATCGATGCCCCAGCGCTCGCGATAGATGTCGATAATGTATTGCGGCGTATCATCCGGCAAAAGGACGTATGTTGGATCCCCTGATGCGCGCAGGATGATGAAGACAAAGGTCACCACAATCCAAAGCGTTGCAATGGCGCGGAGTAATTTAAGCGAAATGAAGCCAAGCATTTTGCCCCCCTGTTAGGTCAAACCTAGGCGCGATTACATGACAGTTTCGTGGCAATGAGGCGGGAGAACAGGGCAAATCAATGCGCGCCACAAAAACTTCACACCGGCCCAAAAATCTGTTTCCAAAACATCGTAAAAACTTCTCACAAACCCTGCGGTTTTGCGGGCTAACATATTAAAATCATTAAATTTCCGAAATCGCATAGATTTCTTGTGATTTGTCACTGCCCTGTTGCATTCAAGCGCATTCATTGCGCCGGACGCGTTGAGGCGTCACTCAATCAATTGGGGGAATAATGCGTAAATCACGTACTGTCGGTCTCTTGGCCGGCACAGCAATCGCTTTGTCTTTTGTCAGCTCGGTTCTGGCTGACGATCGACCTGAACTGACAATCGCCATGGCCGCAATGCAGCGCTTGCACCCGGCCGTTGCGGAATCCAATTTTGACAGCCGCGTTATCAAGTCGGTCATGGACGGCCTTCTGAACCGCGACTGGTTGAACGGCCCGAACGGCAATGACGGCACCGAGATCGTGGCCGGCATCTTCACAGCCTGGGAGCAGATCGACGATCTGACTTGGGAATTCAAAGTCCGTCAGGGTGTGAAGTTCCACCACGGGCGCGACATGACAGCCGAAGACGCGGCGTTCACCATCAGCCAGGAACGTTTCGAGATCCGCCCGCACAACCTCGCCTCTTCTTTGGAAAAGGTCGAAGTGATCGACGCGGAAACGATCCGTGTGACAACAAAGTATCCTGACCCGGTTCTGCTGCACCGTCTGGCACACGTGATCGGTCACGTTGTGCCTGCCGACCTGTACCGCGAGCGCGGCTATGAAGGCTTTGGCGCAGCACCTGTGGGCACCGGGCCTTACTACTGGGCCGAAAGCGTCGCCGACGACTATATCGTCCTGAAGGCGTTTGACGACTATTGGGGTGGCAAGCCTCCTTTCAAGCAGATCACCTTCCGTTCTGTGCCTGAGACATCGGCACGTATCGCGGGTCTGATCACCGGTGAATACGACATCATCACATCGATCCCGCCCGATCAGGCCGAGCTTATCGACCGTGAGGACGACTACGAGACCCGCTCCATCGAAGTCGAAAACATGCACCACCTGACCTTCATGACCGGTTGCGGTGAAGAAGGTGTGGGCTGTGATCGTGGCGACGGGCGCGAAGCGGCTGTGCGCAACCCGCTGGTGCGCAAGGCGATGATCATGGCGGTCGACCGTCAGAAGATTGCAGATCGCCTGTGGAACGGTCTGGCCAAAGTGCCGGCTGGCCCGACTTGGGAAATGTATGGCGACCTGCATGACGCAGACCGCGCACCTATCGGTTATGACCCGGAAGGCGCGAAAGCTCTGCTGAAGGAAGCAGGCTATGAGGATCAGGAGATCGTCATCGCTGTGACCGCAGGCTACTATGTGAACGGTGACCGCGCTGTTCAAGTGATGATGGAAATGTGGAAGGCCGTTGGTCTGAACGTCCGCCTGCAATTTGTCGAAAACTGGGGCCAGCAGCGTCCTTACGGCTGGCAGGACGTCTGGATCAATTCGTCCAACATCCGCATCCCTGATCCGCTGTCCCCTTGGTGGTGGCGCTTCGCCGAGCCTTCGGCCTCCTACCTCGCGCGCAACGTCCAAGAGCCGACCGAAGAGTACCTGCGCGTTGGTGCGATCCTCGAGCAGACGCTGGACTCTGAGGCTCGGATCACCGCCTTCCACGAAGGTCTGGACGAGTGGCAAGAGCAGAACCCAGCACTGATCATGTATCGCCCGATCGAGATCTACGGCGTGCGCGAAGATCTGAAGTGGACGCCTTACAGTTTCTACTGGATGGATTTCCGCGACTACAACGTCTCGTTCGAAGAAAAGTAACAGTCAGGGGCGGCGTAAGAGCCGCCCCTTTCCTTCAGTTTCAAGGATCAAATAATGACGGACTTCCGCCTCGTGATGCTGTCTGACACCCATGTCAGCGCGACCCATCCCTTCTTCTTTCACAATTTCGACGTGGCGCTGGAAGCTGCAAACGCTTTGAACTCGGATGTGGCGATTGTCACAGGCGATTTGTCCCTGAATGGCCCCCACGCGCCCGCCGATTTGGATTTTGCTGCCGCCCAGATGAAGCGCCTTTCTGCCCCGGTGACCCATGTGGTCCCCGGCAACCATGACGTGGGCTATTCTCCGGCGGCAAAGGATGCCGAACAGCAGATGACGCCGGAACGCCGTCAAGAATATCTGACCCGCGTCGGCGCGGACTTCTGGCACTTTGACCATGGCAATTGGCGCTTTATCGGCCTGAACCCGTTTCTCTTTGAGAGTGGTCATGAGGCCGAGGCCGAACAGCGCGCGATGGTCGTTGAGGCCCTGACCCATGATGGTCCCATCGGTGTCTTCACGCATGTGCCCTTCTTCGCAGACCATCCGAACGAGGACGACGCCACGACCTCTGCCACGGTGACGCCGGGACCGCGCGCTGATTACCTGGGCCTGTTCAAGGCGGCCAAAGTCCAGTTCATTGCCTCGGGCCATCTGCATCGCGACAAACGCATGATCTTTGACGGCATCGCCCATATCTGGGCGCCGGGGACGGCCTTTTTGTCAAGCGGCAATGACAAGTGGGGCGGTACGCCCTGGGTCGGCTTCTTGGAGTTCACCTTCAGCGGCGACAGCTATTCGGTCCAGACCCACGAACCGGGTGACATGCTTAACATTGACCTGCGCAACTGGGCGCGCGGCGAAGGCCACAACTACTTCCGCATCGCGGCAGAACCCTTCCGCAGCCCTGGTGTCTGAGAAACCCTCCACAGGATCTGGCAGGAGGATCAGTGCCTCCAACATGGTTTTCGTTGGCTTGGCGCTGGGCTCTGGTCTGTTGTGTCTGTGTCTCGGAGGGTGGCAGTCTGTAGGCCGAGCCCTCGCGCAGGCCGGTGGGCTTTTCCTGATGGTTGAGCCTCCCCAACTGAACTGGTCCACCGCTATGTTTAGGAAACGGAGGACCGAGAATGGCAAACAGGCGACCCAAGCCCGAAGAGATTGTCTCGAAGTTACGACAGGTTGAGGTGCTGATGGGACAGGGCATGTCCCG
>JAEPNQ010000085.1 GCA_017643305.1 Marinibacterium sp.
AAATCCACCCTCCATCTTGAACAGGATTTCACCGTCCAGCATTACTTCGACGAGGTTAATGAACCGCGCTTCGATATGGTCCAGCGTTCCCTTGTGAACCTGCATCCCGGTAAAGTTAGGGTGCCGGATCATCAGCTGCACTTCGCGCGGCTTGCCGTCGCCGGCGGTCGATGTGCCGCCCGACGTATCAATCTGCTTCAACCGTATTTCGCCCATTGTGGCCTCAACCGCGGCAACGTCCCGCGTCACCGCCGCCGAACACCCGCCTGCGGCCTGTACAAACCGGCCGACCATCATGGTGCGGCCATCTTCTAGCCGAGCAATCGCGCGAATGTTGGAATAGACGTCATAACGAACGCGCGATTCGAACGAAATTTCACCCATCTGCGGGCCAAAAGTGAAATCAGCCACCAAAGGCATCGGATTTTCATCCACCACCATCTTTAGATGCGTGATCCGTTCGGTACCGGCCCGCTGGCGCAGCGTGAACGGTACGGTCGCGGCATCAAAGGCCTGAACCGGCGCATCCAATGACATTAGGTCTTCGCCATCCAAGAGCGTTGCCTGGCCCACCATTTCTTCGCGCAGCCAGTCGTTCCAGGTTTCGCTTTCAATCATTTGGTTCTGCGTCTGCATATAAGCAGGCAGAAAACTCGACGACCCGCCGGCTACCGTAGTGACGGGGATGGAAGCGATGGCGGCGCACAGAAGTGAAGTCATCAATTTGCGTGTCATGACAGGGTCCTTTCACAACGCATTTGGGCGTACCGCCGGCACTTTCGACTTAGTTCGTCAGCCTAAGCAGATGTCGAAACCGGTCAAATAGAATGTGTGTGAGGTCGGCTAAAACGGCACCAAAGTCTTAGTCGCTTCAGCGGCGTAGCAGGATGTCTTCCATGGTCAGGTTGGACTGCACCCACGGTTCTTTCGGCGAGCTGAAGGTGACCTTGTTCTTTTTCGCAAGCGCGGCCATACGCCCGTCCGCGATCATCGCGTTTATGGTCGGGTCTATTTGATCCAGCAGGTCACGTCGGCTTTTCAACATCGCCACGCTCAGATTGAAACCGATGGGATGGCGGTATTCGTCCAGCGCCAGCGTGCTGACGAAATTCTGCTTCTTATGAAAATCGTAGGCCCCAACAGTTACCAGTGCGGCGTCGAACGCACCTTGTTCCATCTTCCACAGGAAATCCGGGCCGGGGTTCGCCGTGATGCTGTCAGCCACCATCTTCGACGTGCCCTGGCGCAGGGTTAGAACCCCCGCCAGCGTGCCCTGTTCGACACCGATCTTCAGCCCCTCCATATCCGCGATCTGCGTGATCTCACGTTCGAATTCGGGGGTCCGGTAGACCACGCCCATCTCCATCCGTGCATAAGGGTCTGATACGCTGATTGGTTCCAGATCCACCTGAAACTCCGGCCCCAGATGCGCTGGCTTATTGTCATAGCGCGGCAAGGCGGCGCGCGTTTTGTAAAAGGCGCTCAGTGATGTTTCATAGAGCGCAAATCCAGGCATGACATCGCAGACATTATAGGCCAGCAGCGCGTAAAGCTCGCGGATAGGCGTGCTCTCTTCTTCCTGTTCGCTTTCGAACCACTCGACCTCCAGCGCGAGACCCATTTGGTCTGCCAGCGCTGTGACAAGTGCATAATCCAGTCCGGCGCCGCCCTTGGCGCGCCGTGACGACATCACGCCGCCGTTTTTGGCCAGGCACGCGGTGAGCGTGCCTGGTTTCGTTGTCAGTGACCCATGCTGCTGGGTCTGGTCTGTGTCGGTTGCCGGTACAGCGGCTTCTTCCTTTGGCAGAGGTTCTTTGCCGCCACGCGTGACGACATATTTCCAAAGCAGATCCAGTTCATCGGGCAGCAATATATCGCCCCATGCGGGCATATCGCCCCTACCCTTATTCACAGAGGTGTAGAAGCGGTCTTTCTGGTCTGCCGGGAACTTCCGCAGGTCATAGGAAGACGTGCCGGGATTCACCATGTCGATCCCGTGGCAATGCGAACAGAAATCCTTGTATGTTCGCTTGGCCTTGGTCAGGTCGAAATCCTCAGCGAAAACTGGCGCTCCGAAGAGCGCCAGAAAACACAGCGATGCTGCTAGTCTTATCAACATGTGTCCCGATTACTCCACCAGCGCAAAGGTCCAGACGTTGCCGCCCGGCGGTACGGTTGCAAGACGCTCATCCCCCGAGAACAGGGCGTAAACTGCGCCTGCACCGTTGACGACGGTCACGTACTGCTTGCCATCCTTTTCCCAGGTGACAGGCTGGCCGACGATGCCGGAACCGGTGTTGAATGACCAAAGCGCTTCGCCGGTTTCGGCGTTGAACGCTTCGAATTCGCCGGTCTGACCCCCGGTGAACACCAAGTTACCTGCTGTGGACAGAACACCGGCCAGGCGTGGAAGCGCAGAGCTGTCCGCCCATTTCACGTCGCCGGTCATCGGGTCGATCGCGCGCAGTTCGCCGCGATCGCCCTCGGGCCAGGCCCACGCGAACTCGGCCCCGAAGTAGAACACGCCGGGCCGGTACTGCGGTTCCACCGCCTTGTACTGCATGCCCACGTCCTTGAACGTGTTGATAAAGACCGTATTGCTGTCGGGGTTATAAGCCATCGGCGACCAGTTCTTGCCGCCGAACGCGCTGGGATAGTAGGTCACCTGCTCCCCTGTGCGCGCCTTGGTGGCGACCTCGGTGTCCATCGGACGGCCCGTCGCCAGGTCGATGCCGGTGGCCCAGTTCACCTTGTCGATGAACTGCGGCGCCGCAAGCAACTCGCCATTGGTGCGGTCGAGCACATAGAAGAAGCCGTTGCGGTTGGCCTGCATGATGACCTTGCGCCCGTCGATGGTGGCAAGCACCAGCTCGTTGGTGGCGTCATAGTCGAACGGATCGTTGGGTGAGGTCTGATAATGCCACTTGATCGCGCCCGTCTTTGGCTCCAGCGCCAGGATCGTCGAGGTATAGAGGTTGTCGCCCGGGCGGAGGCCCGCATTCCACGAGGCCGCGTTGCCGGTGCCCCAGTAGACGGTGTTCAGCTCGGGATCATAGGATCCGGTCAGCCAGGTCGGGCCGCCGCCGCGCTGCCACGCGTCGCCGCCATCTTTCCAGGTCTCGGACCCCGGCTCGCCCGGCGCGGGTACGGTATAGGTGCGCCATAGCCGCTCTCCGGTGTCGGGGTCATAGCCTTCCAGGTAGCCGCGAATGCCATATTCTCCGCCGGAGATCCCGGTGATCAGAACGCCATCTGCGATGGTCGGCGCGACGGTCATGGAATACCCGGCCTTGTAGTCTATGGACTTGGTCCGCCAGACTTCTTCACCGGTTTCCATGTCCAGCGCGATCACATGCGCGTCCAGCGTGGTGCGGAACAGACGACCGCCGTAAATAGCGGACCCCCGGTTCACGATACCGCAGCAGGCCACACGCGGCGTTTCTGCCGGATATTCGATGACGGATTTCCAGATCTGCCGCCCGGTCACGGCATCCAGCGCCACCGTCGAGTTATGCGTGGTGACATACATCACTCCGTCATACAGCATCGGGAAGCTTTCTTGCCCGCGCGTGTCGGCCAGCGAATAGGCCCACGCCGGCGCCAGCTTGCCCACGTTGTCTGCATTCACCATGTCCAGCGAGCTGTGACGCTGCTGACCATAGCCCATGCCATAGGTCAAAATGCTCGATGGATCGCTGGTGTCGTTCTTCAGCTCATCCGCTGTTTGTGCATAGACCGCACCGGCGTTGGCTACGCCAAAAATGATCGTGGCCGTAAGCCCTAACCGTTTGATACAATTGTACTTCATTGTCTCCTCCCTATACTGTTTCTGCTTTTCACGGTCTGGGCCTCCACACCCGAACCGAAGCACAAGACCCGCGTCGCGTGCAAGTTCACAATCGTAGTGTAGATAAGCGTCAAAAAGCGAGCTATCTGACTTTAGTCGTATAGTGTGCGGGGGCCGCATTCTATAGTTTTGTCAATTGGTCCGTTGCAATGGAACCGCGCGCCAGGGAGCAAATGGTGGCAGGTGGAGTGAGAGGGGATGATGACGGTCGGTTGTTTGATGCGGAAAACCGCGCTGTGGGTGGCAATAGCAGTGGTAATGCCCGTGGCGCTCAGCGCGCAGGCGCTGGAAATCAACATCTCCTACATCCGGCAAAAGGTGGACCGTCCCCCAGTCCTGTCCAACCTCGATCCGATCCCGGAAGACGACGGGCAGGCCGGGGCCATTGTAGGCCATGCGGACAACGCCACAACAGGCCGCTTTCTGAACCAGGACTACCGGCTTTCCTTTTTCGAAATGGACGATACCGGCGCCGTCACGCCAGTGGACGGGGCCACGACCCCGCAGACGCCCGGCGACCTGGTCCTGATGGATGCCCCGGCAGCGTACTTGCTGGCTTTTGCTGACCGGCCAGAAAACGCGGGCAAGCTGATCTTTAACGTGGCGCGCGGGGATGCTGCTCTGCGGGATACCGAATGCCGGGCCAATGTCCTTCACACCGCAGTCAGCGACGCGATGCGCAGCGATGCGCTGGCGCAATTCCTTGTCCTGCGGCGCTGGTCCAAGCTGGTGATGATCGAGGGCCGCCGCCCCGCAGACAAGGCCTTTGCCGATGCGATCCGAAACTCCGCTGCCAAGTTCCGGCTCAAGATTGTGGCGACCAAGGAATGGGTGTCAGACGCCGATTTGCGCCGTACAGCCAGTTCCGAACTACCGCCGTTCACGCAGGATTTTCCAAAACATGACGTCCTGATCGTAGCCGATGAGACCGATGATTTTGCACGCTACCTGCCCTACAATACTTGGCAACCGCGGCCCGTGGTCGGTAGCGCAGGGCTGCTGCCAACCGCGTGGTCGTCTGCTGTGGAAAGCTGGGGCGCGGCCCAGCTGCAATCCCGGTTCGAAGAGTCTGCCGGGCGCGACATGCGCCCGCTAGATTATGCCGCCTGGGCCGCGATCCGCAGTATTGGGGAGGCGGTCACGCGCCTGAACTCGGCGAATGCCGGCGATGTCCGGGCGTTCATCCTGTCTGATGCGTTCGAACTGTCCGGTTTCAAAGGCCGCAAGCTGTCTTTTCGAAACTGGAACGGACAGATGCGCCAGGTGGTGCACCTTGTACATCCCCGCGCGGTGGTCGCCAATGCGCCGCTGCCCGGTTTCTTGCATCGCGTGACCGAACTTGACACGTTGGGGCTGGACGAACCCGAAAGCAAATGTGCAGCCTTTGCCGAATAAAACTGGGGTTATGGGAGGAAAAATGAAAAAACATACGATTGCGGCAGGTGTTCTGGGGGCGTGCCTGGTGTCCGTAAATCCTGCTCTAGGTGGGGAAATGTGGGTGTCCAACGAAAAGGACCACACCGTTTCGGTGATCGACACCAAAACGATGGAGGTCAAGGCGACCTATAATGTTGGCCTGCGCCCACGCGGGATCACTTTCGCCAAGGATTACTCGGTGCTCTATATCTGTGCCTCCGACGACGACACGGTTGAGGTGCTGGATCCCGACACAGGCCTGGTGATCAATCGGCTGCCATCGGGTGAAGACCCCGAACAATTCGCGCTGCACCCGAACAACAAACACCTCTACATTGCCAACGAAGAAGATGCGCTTGCCACCGTTCTGGACGTCGCCAACGGCGATGCGATTGCCGAGATTGACGTGGGAATCGAACCCGAAGGCATGGCGGTTTCGCCAGACGGAGCAATCGCAGTTGTCACCTCGGAAACCACCAACATGGTGCACTGGATCAACACCGCCGAACAGCAAATCTTCCATAACACTCTGGTCGCCCAGCGTCCGCGCCATGCGGAATTTTCTGAATCTGGTGACCGGCTCTGGGTCAGCAGTGAAATTGGTGGGACCATCGCCGTGATCGATACCGCGACGCAGGAAGTCCTGCACGAAATGCGCATGCAGGTGCCGGGGATCTCCGATGACCTGGTACAACCGGTTGGCATCCGGTTGACCTTTGACGGAACTAAGGCTTTCGTGGCGCTGGGCCCGTCCAACCATGTAGCAGTCGTCGATCAGCAAACCTATGAGGTGCTGGAATATATCCTTGTGGGCCGCCGGGTCTGGCACCTGGAATTCGACGAAGGCGACAAGCACATCTATTCCACCAACGGTGTGTCCGGCGATGTGACCGTCATCGACGTGGACAAGATGCAGCCAATCAAAACGATCAAGGTGGGCCGGTTCCCCTGGGGTGCGGCCTTCCGGCCCGGTTGATATGGTCCGTGTCCGCCGCATCGGGCGCGTCGCGCTTCCGGCTCTTGTGCTGGCCACCTGGCTGGCTGGGCCGACCTTTGGCGGGCGCCCTGGGCCGGTGCGTGTGGACAGCGGCGTTATGGAGGTCGACATGCAGCTGGTGCTGGCGGTCGACATCTCGTTTTCGATCTCCACCTATGAACTGGGGGTTCAGCGTCGTGGATATGTCGACGCCTTTCGCGACCCTGATGTAATTCGCAGTATCACGTCCGGGTATCTTGGGCGCATTGCGGTCACCATGGTCGAATGGGCCGGTGAAACCACGCAGGTGCAGATCGTGCCCTGGACCCTGATCGCCGACCAGAATAGCGCCGAAGTCTTTGCCGACGCGCTGGAAGACGCCCCTGTCCAGCGTAGCGGGCGCACTTCAATTTCCGAAGCGCTGGGCGCATCGCTGAAGGTGCTGGACGAGAGCCCCTTTGTGTCGTTCCGCCGGGTCGTCGACATCTCCAGCGACGGGCTCAACAACAGCGGACGGCGCGTGGACCGTGTGCGCGACGACCTGCTGTATCATGGCTTGGTCATCAACGGCCTGCCGCTGTTGGTTGGGACGGAAACTGGCCCGGCCGAGGATCTGGACCATTATTTCGCAGACTGCGTGACCGGCGGGGTCGGGTCGTTTGTAGAGCCGGTGGAAAGCTGGGACGAATTTGGCGCCACGCTCAAGAAAAAACTGCTGCTGGAGATCGCAGGGCCGGGTCGGGCGCCGATGCCGACGGACGGGCCGGAACGGGTGTACCGTGCATCAGATCCACAGTTGGAGAAGATGGATTGCCTGACTGGCGAAAAGCAGGACTTACGTGAATATATTGACCAGTTGAAAAAAGCGACGGGCGATCGCGCCCCACGCTGGATCCCACGCGAAGAAGACTGGCCTATGCCCGAGTGACGGGGCCCAATCCTGCACACCAGAAACGGAGCCGTTCCGACAAGGTCCGATGCTTTAGAAAGAAATCGAGCAGAAACCTTTCAGAGATTCCAGTCGCCTATTCTCTCAACCGCACCAGTTCAGGATAAACCCAAAACGAAAAACACCCCGTCATCGACGGCGCGTTCGACTTCGCTATAAGGCTTTGGATCAGGTGTCCATTGCTACTTTCACACGCTCCGCTGTGATCGGCACGGTGCGGACCCGTGCGCCAACTGCCATCTGGATCGCGTTGGTAATCGCCGGGGCCACCGAGGTGGTCGCAGGCTCACCCATCGTGCGCGGTTCGATCCCGCCTGCGACCAGTTCGTCGTAGGTAATGGAATTGCCGCGTCCTGAGACCACGCCGTTTTCGGCGGTGTATTCGGAAGCTGCGCCGCCAAACCTGGTCATGGCCGCTTCGATCAGCGCCTTGCGACTAGCAGCACCGGCGCGCGACATGGCGTCGAAGGACCAGTTGACCGACCAGGATCCACCGGTCACATGCAGGCCGAACGCCGGATCAAATCCAATATGGTTCAGTTCGATCTTGTCCCATTCGCATTCCAGCTCATCCGCAAGGATTTGTGCCAGAGCGGTGCCAACGTGCTGGCCCATCTCCGATTTGCTCACGTTCACCACAACGCGGCCGTCCGCGTGCATGTCAAATAACATGCTGGGGGATAACATGTTGTTCGCGGCCGCTTCGGCTGGGGAAACACCAATCGGCAGAACCGTGTATCCTATCGTCAGAACGGTGGTCGCAGACCCGGCTCCAATCAGGAACGCGCGGCGGGAGACTTTGGGTTTATAATGTTTTGTCATACCGTCCTCCATCACGCTTTGGCTGCGCGCTTGATTGCGCTTTGAATGCGGTCATAGGTCATGCAGCGGCAGAGATTTCCGCTCATTGCGTCCACAATTTCCTGATCGCTCGGATTCGGATTGTTGGACAGCAGGTCCGCGGCTTGCATGATCTGACCAGACTGGCAATAGCCGCACTGCGGCACCTGTTCTTCGATCCAGACCAGTTGCAGCGGGTGATCGCGGGTTGGGTGCAGCCCCTCGATCGTTGTCACCTCGGCGTCGTCTTCCAGATCGCCGACCGGGGTCTGACAAGACCGCACGGCTTCTCCGTTCAGATGCACGGTGCACGCACCGCACAGCGCGGCTCCGCATCCAAATTTGGTGCCAGTGAGTTTTAGCTGCTCAAGAATGGCCCAGAGCAGTGGGGTGTCATCGTCGAGATCGACACTGGCTGCTACGCCGTTCACATTGAGTTGCTTCATCGATACCTCCCCATCAAACCAAGACAGGCCGCTCAGCAGCGGCAGCTCTTCGGTAGCATCGGATGATGGGTCTCAGATCGAAAACCGCCTAGCGGAATTCCCGGGAAACCAGACTAAATTCTTACTCATTGTCGGAATGCGTGCGGCGCGCACCCCTTTGTCCACGGGCTGTGGCGTTCAGAAAATCCAGTAATCGCGCTCGGTCGACTGGCTTGTTGACCGCGTCCAGGCCCTCCGCGCGCGATTCCTCCAGTACTGATTCCGATGTGTTGGTGGTCATCATCAGCCCTGGTACCGGGCCGTATTTGTCCAATGCCAGATTGAAAAGGTCGAGACCGGTCATACCGTCGCCCAGTTGGTAATCCAGTACCATCGCATCTGGCTCCAGCCCTTCTTCGTCCAGCATCTTCAGCGCGTCTGCCGCGGACAGGGCAGGCACCGCCAAAGCGCCCCAGGCTTCGATCTGCATTGACAGCGCACTGTTGAGCTGGGTGTCGTTTTCCACCAGCAAAACGATTAACCCGTCACACGCAGGATCCGCGATCTCTGTGGCCTCGGGGTCCTGCGCGGCTTCGGCCGCCCAGATGTCGTCCAGAATGGGGACAGAGACGGAAAAACAGCTGCCTCGGCCTAGTTCAGACCAGATGTCGATTGGATGATCCAGCGCCTTACTGGCCCGTTTAACAATGGCCAAGCCCAATCCCAACCCTTCGGAGGCGCTGCGGTCCACCTTGCAAAACTCCTCGAAGATCATCGACTGGTCTGACTGTCGCAACCCGCGCCCGGTGTCGCGTACTTCGATCCGGGCGCGCGACCCGCGTCGCCGAGCGCCCAAAATAATCCGGCCGCTATCAGTGTATCGCACTGCATTTGAAATGAGGTTTTCCAGAATGCGCCGCAAATAGCCCGGATCGCTTTCCACCAGCAGGTTGGACGGCACGATGGTCAAGGCCAATCCCTTGCGTTCGGCCAACGGCGCGAACTGCTCCTGCAGTGTCTGGAAAACGCGGTTCAGGTTCAGCGGCTGCAAGTCCATTACCACCCGGTCGGAATCCAGCCTGGAAATATCCATCAGCGCTTCGATTATGTCCTGCAGATGCGCCAACGATGTCGCGGTCTTCTGCGCGATGTCTACAATGTCCGGGCTGTCGGCCGCATCGGAAATGGCAGATACAAAAAGCTTGGCCGAAGACAGCGGCTGCATCAGGTCATGGCTGGCCGCCGCCAGGTAGCGCGACTTGGTCGCCGTCGCGCGTTCGGCCTTTTGCAACGCCGTGCCTAGCGCCTCGGTCCGTTCCTGAACACGGCGTTCCAGCTGTTCGTTCAGCGCATGCATCGCATCCCGCGCCGCCCGTTCCGCGCTGATATCAGTGAAGCTGAACACGATGCCCCAACTTTGGATTGTCTTGCAGGACATCGCCAGCGTCACCATCCCGTCGAGTACCAGTTCAAAGGCCCCAGGCGGTCGCGACGAAGGGTCAGCGACCCAGCTCTGCAAATCGTCAAATCCAACCGCAGTCGTGAACACCGCGCACTTTCGCAGGTGATTGAGGATCCCGCGAATGTTCAGGTCGCTCTTTTTCAGCCCGGCAGGCAGGCGCAGTTTTTCTGTCAGCCGCTGGTTCTGACCGATCAGCTTGCCTTCGGTGTCAAAGATGCAAACAGCCTGATCCAGATGTTCCAGCGTCATCTGCAGCAGCAGGGCCTGCCGTTCGACGATCGCATCGCGCTCGCGGCGTTCATTCAGCACCAGATGCGTTACATCCGAATGGATCAGAACGGTCGCGCCGGACGAAATGCGCTGGGTGCTGACCTGAAAAATCAGCCCGTTGGTCAGCGTAACGTTGAAGATCGACCAAGGCCGATGGTGCATCTGCTGCCGCCAGGCCGCCCAAGCTTCGGGCGTGCCCTGTTCGGATACATCGACCAGTCCGCTGGTGCTTAGCAACTGAATGTAGCGTTCAAATTCCAGCCCCGGCTTGAGGTGTGCCTTTACCTCTTCCAGGTTGTCGCAAAAATGCTTGTTGCAGATGACCATCCGCTCATCGGCACCGAACAGGGCAAAGCCCTGCGCGATCACCTCAACGGCTTCGGCCAACTGCGATCGGGCGGTTTCGGCTTCGGTGTTGGCGATTCCCAGCAGAACATTGGTTTCCGAAAGCACTTCGCGCGTGCGCCGCAAATCAGCGCTTTGGCGCTGCATCTGTGCTTCCAGACGCGCAGCCAACTGGAACTGGTCATAGGCTCCTTCGGAGGCATCTCCGGTCTGTTCCGCCCGCCGCACCAGCGCGGCAATAATGCGTTCCAGCCGAACGTTGCGAGCTTCCAAGGACTCCGAAGGATCGAGAATGTCCAGTTTCGCCTCCCTCATCGAATGAGTTCAATCCCGGCTGCGTCGGTCTTGGCCCAACCTACACCGTCGGTTCGGATTGCACGTTCGAGAATTTCGCTTTCTGCGCCACCAGCACGGCCTGGGTCCGGCTTTGCACATCCAGCTTGCGCATGATCGCGGTGACGTGCGCTTTGACCGTGGTCTCGGCGATTGAAAGCTCGTACGCGATTTGTTTGTTCAGCTTCCCATCGCAGATCAGCTCCAGAATACAGCTTTGCTGCCGCGTAAGCGAAGCCAGCCGTTCCACTACGTCCTGACCATCCCCGCGTGGCGACGTTTCCACGTATCCTGGTGGCCGGTATACTTCGTTCGCGGAAATTGCCTGAATGGCTTCCTGGAACACCGCGCGGCGGCTATGCTTGGGCACGAACCCGTTTGCGCCTGCCTGCAGGCTACCGCTGATGATGCTGTTGTCACACATGGAGGAGACAACGATGATCGGGCACAGCCGGGTCGTCGACCGCAGCTTGATCAATCCGTCCAGCCCATCCACGTCAGGCAGGTTCAGGTCTAGCACAATCAAAGCTGGCGGCGATCGCGTTTGCAACGCGTCAATGGCTGCTTCCATACTGCCGACGGCGCTCATGTTCTGGACATTGGACACAGCCTTGAGCGTCAGTTCTAACGCGTCACAAAACAGTGGGTGATCGTCGACGATCAGTGCCCATTCTTGAACCGTTTCTTGTACCATTTCTCGCTCCAAAATCTGGGGTCCAAGTTGTTAAGCAGCTTAAGCCCCTTTTTTTCCACTGTCGCCTGATTTCTGTTGGCTTTGCAAACCTGCCGGAATTCCCGGGAAAATACTCTAGGACGATGATCTCAAGGCGCGGTTGAAAAATGGTTTACGGTGTTTGTCCGGGAAATGTTTGGGGATAGGGCATGTTCAGACAAATGGCTTTAGCCTTTCTTTTGTAGATTCATTTGATCGCCCCCGCACGGGCTTGGAACTGCCCTCCATGCGTGCTGCCAAGCTGCAAAACAGGACCGTACAATGGGAATTTCAGCCCATGCAACGCTATGGGCTGGATGCCGCATGTGGCTTCACGCAGCCCATCGCCAACCGAACTTTTGATCCTCTGCGGCACCCCTACGCGGATCGTTTCAAATGTGGCGAAACCTGCCTGATCTCAACGCCCCTTGCCCTTTGAGCCGCGCGCCGGATCATAACCCCAGACCGCCAACCCGACAAAAACCACGGCAGCCAGCACACTCCAGAGCGCGGTCATCCCGTCCCAACGCAAGTAGAGCGAAAACCGGATCAGTTCCACAGCGTGGGTAAATGGATTGGCGGCGCAGATCTTGGCTAGGAACGGGGCGTTTTCGGCCATTTTCCACAGCGGGTACAAAGCCGAGGACAGGAAAAACATGGGGAAAATAACAAAATTCATGACTCCGGCAAAATTCTCCAACTGCTTGATGAAGCTGGACAAAAACAGACCAAGCGCCCCCAGCATCACACCGCAGACCACTAGCGCCGGAAACACTGCGACATAGCCCCATGCCGGCATACCAATCCCGTTAATCAGCCCGTAAAGCCCGGCGATCAAAAGGAACACATAGACCTGAAGGATCGAAATGGCGGTGGACCCCAGCAGTTTGCTGAACAGCAGCCACCATCGTGGCATCGGGCTGGTCAACAACAACCGCATCGAGCCCATTTCACGATCGTAAACCAGCGACAGCGAACTTTGCATGCCGTTGAACAGCATGATCATGCCACAGAGCCCCGGAACGATGTAAACTTCGTACGTGATATAGGTCTGATAAGGCGGCGTGATTGACAGGCCCAGCGCGGCCCGAAACCCGGCAGCAAAGACAATCAGCCAGACCAGCGGGCGGACCAGCGCAGCAACAAAGCGTTCGCGCTGCTGGATAAACCGCAGCGCCTCGCGCGTGACTACGGCCATCAGGGATGTGAGATAGGCGTTCATTGGGCGGTCCCCGTCATGGCGAGGAAACGGTCCTCCAGAGTTTCCGCGCCGCAGATCGCCGTTGCCGTGTCATTGGCCATAACCTTGCCGCCATGCAGCACCACAACCTGATCCTGCGGTGCAATTTCGTCGGTCAGATGCGTCGCCCATAGTACTGCGATATTGTCGGTCTGGCACAGGTCATGCATATGCGCGGTGATATCCCGCCGCGTCGCCGCATCCAGCCCCACGGTCGCTTCGTCTAGCAACAGGACCTGTGGTTTGTGCAACAGAGCGCGCGCAATCTCGGTCCGTCGCCGATGCCCGCCATTCAGTGCGCGCACCTTTTCACCGGCCCGGTGCGCCATGGCGAGCCGTTCCAGCGCAGCCTCGATCCGTGTATGGGCCACCTTGCCACTGATGCCCTGCAATGCAGCGAAATACAGCAGGTTTTGCCGGACGGTCAGGTCCAGATCCAGCGTGGGCTGCTGAAACACGATCCCCATCCGTGCCAGGGCCTGACGCGGTGCGCGGTGCAGATCCGCGCCTGCGATCATGATCTGCGCAGGTGGCCCGTTGATCAACCGGGTAAGCCGTGAAAACAGCGTGGATTTGCCCGCCCCGTTCGGCCCAAGCAACGCGCAGAACTGCCCCGGCCTGACGTCGAAGGCAACGTTGTCCAATGCCTGTTTGGCACCATAGGTGTGGCTGAGCTGTTTAATGCTCAGCCCGTCTTCCAAGTTATTCGATGACAATGTCCAACCGCTGTGAGTCCCCGGTTGATCCCGGAATTTTCAAATAATAACGGCCCGGTTTGATGGCGACGAACCCGATCTCCATTTCACCTGCGTCGTCAAACTCGATGCTGGCCAGACCCAGCGGCCGCACTTCCAGCCCATTTACCACAATCTCGTCAATCCAGATCGCTCGGAAGAACTCCGGCCCCACCAGCGCCAGTTCCTGGCTACCGTCACCCTGAATCTCGAATTCATAATACCGTCCAGACTTCAGCTCCCACGGCGCACTGGTCAGCGGTATGCCTGCAGACAGCTGGACAGGCTCCAAATCATATTTGTTCTTGCTGGACAGCAAACCAGCTGCGCCAAAGCTCACGCCGTCATCATCGTCGTCGTCACTCGCCATAGCGGCGAATGGCAGAGCTGCCGCCAGCGCGGCAATAATCAATGTCTTCAAATTCTTCCTCCTCTTAGTGCCGCTGTTGCACAAGTGCGGCACTAGTGTTTCTCCAAACTAAAATCGCGCCATCCTAGCAACCGACACTCAACAATGCCAATGCACTTTGGTCGGATAATGTGGCTGGCGCAATCGCAGCGTTTTGGGCGGTATGAAAATCAGATGATCCAACCAGCCTCACCTCGGTGCGATGGGAGCGATCCCGTGATGATCCTGATCTTCGACGCCTTGCGGGCCCGCGACCCGAGCATCTCCGACATGGCGTAGGCGTTCCGCATGCCGCCCATCACCTGCCTGCGCCGCAAAGTCTGGCCACTGCTCTGGCGGTTGGTGGCAATGGCTGCGTAGAATGGTTTGGCGATCATGTAGACGATTGTGCTGGTGGTGGAATTCCTAGGGTGCAGCAACGGGGTGGGTTTCCAGATCTACCTCTATTTCCAGCTGTTGGAGATCGTCCCGCTGGAATTGCGCGGAATGGTCTGGTGGGTTTCCGCAACCTGACCGATGTTTCCCTGTTTCTGCCTTCGCCTGAATGTGCACATATTGGCTTTGACCCCGGGGACCGGGCTGGACAGGACGCAAAGGAGAACGAGATGCCGCAAACCATTACCAAGGGTGCCAAGGCGCTGGTTGCAGAAGCTAATTCGAAAATCACGACTATCCCGGTGGACGAAGCAATGGGCTTTGTCGGCTCGGACACACATGTGATCGTGGATCTGCGCGACCACCGCGAACTCAAACGCACCGGCAAAATCCCTGGCGCATTTTCCTGCCCGCGTGGCATGCTGGAGTTCTGGATCGACCCGGAAAGCCCGTATCACAAAGATATCTTTAATCAGGACAAAACCTACGTGTTCTACTGCGCCTCGGCCTGGCGATCCGCGCTTGCAACCCTCGCGGCACAGGAGATGGGATTGGCCCCGGTTGCGCATATCGATGGCGGGTTCACCGCCTGGGAAAAAGCAGGCGGCCCGGTCGAAGAGATCAGCTGACCCTGTTTTTGAATAAAACAGCGCAGGGTTTGAGAGGGTGTTTGACAAAACCTAAGGCGCTGGAGCGGGTGCAACAGTTGGCGAAGGGTTGAGGATCGGACCCTTGAACCGGAAAACAGCAGTTGGGGCCGTGCGGGTGGTGCGTCCGGCATGATGGGCGGAGAGCGATCTTTCGCCACCAAGGCCCGCGAAACACTGCGGTGGTTTCACGTGCCACAATAACTGCATGAGCTGGGGTGAAAGTCTGTGATCTTTGTTTCGCGCAGACGTGCGACGAGGCTGGCTTCAATGTCGTCCAGAACTTCGGTGACACGTGCCTGAAGGTTTGCCTCGACGCGGCAATCCCCGGGTTCCGCTTCGCTCGCAGGGCCGGACACAAGACTTTCGTCAAGCGCCAAGTACACATCCGCCAGGGTTATGCTCTGGGCCGGTTTTGCCAAACGCCAGCCACCGGCGTGCCCCTTTTCAGAGCGCAGCAAACCTGCTTCGCGGAGTTTTCCGAGGACGCGGCGTACCACCACGGGATTTGTGCCGGCGTGATCGGCGATGTCCGCAGAGGTGCGCACGCGGCCCGGCTCACCTGCCATGTGGCTCAAGGTGTGAAGGGCCAGGGACAAACGGCTATTCCGCTTCATAGGCTCTTTCCTTTCCAGCATTATTAATACGTAACAATTGCGGTTGCATTAATATGGTAACTGCGTAAGTTGCGTGACTGTTGCGGCCTGCTTAGGAGAATCTACGTGTCAGATAATCGGTCCTCCGTCACGTTTTTATATAGCTTTCCGGGGGGCGGTAAGACCACGTTGCTGAGCTGTGGTTCTGCAGTAGGGCGGCGCTTTGACCATCTACTGAACGTGTTTTGGGCCGCATCATGACCCGTAATCTTGGCAGTACCAGCCTGCGTCGCAAACGGCGCAAGGGAAATCTGATGGAGACCTTTGACGCATTGCCCGCGCCGGTGAGGCAGTGGATGACGCATGCTGCGCTGCCGTGGTCGCCAACCTCTGTCCGCCGTATCTGGTCGAAATCCATTGCACGGGGCCTGTCCAATGATGAAGCGCTCGCTTTGTTGGCTCGGGCGGAAACTCGCACGTTGGCCCGCGATCGACACGCCACTTTTTTCAAACTTAACTCACTCTCCTAAAGGACCTGTACATGTCACTCTTTCGTCGGCTGATCGGCGCCACTACGCTTGCTCTCAGTACCTCACTCCCAGCTTTTGGCCAGGACGGGCATCTGACAATCTCTGCCAGCTTCGGCCCGACCGCCGAAGTCCCGGACCCCCACGCAGGTTACAATGGCTGGATGTCGAACCAGACAGGCGTGACCAAAACGCTGATGGACATCGATTATGACATGAACCTCTATCTCCGGCTGGCCGAGAGCATCAAACAGTCTTCGCCGACGACATGGCGCGTGATGTTGCGGCATGGGCTGGCCTTCCACGATGGATCTCCGGTTACGGCGCAGGCCGTCATCGCTGCGATTGCAGCGATCGCCGACGAAGATCATCCGGGGCACAACGCGCGTGTTTCCAAGTTGTTGGATCTGGCTGGCATGTCGACCGATGGCGACGATGTTGTTGTCTTCGAGACCAACAGCCCAAACGCTGCGTTCCCGTGGACGCTGTCCGAACCTGCGATTGCAA
>JAEPNQ010000143.1 GCA_017643305.1 Marinibacterium sp.
ACCGGGCCGGAGTTTTCCAAAAACTCCGGCACCCCTGCCACGGGACTGGACAACACCCTGAAAATCCGTGTTCTTTTGCGCATGGATCTGCACGCTCGCTTCCCCGGTTTCGACGACCTCCGCCGCCACGCCAAAAAACGCCTGCCGCATTTCGCTTGGGAGTATCTGGACAGCGGAACGGGCGTGGATGCCGCCCGTATCCGCAACCGCACCGCTCTGGACAAGATCGGGTTTCTGCCCGGCATCTTGCATGGCGTGACTGAGACTGTCCTGTCCACCAACATTCTCGGATATGAGGCAAAGCTGCCATTTGGAGTGGCACCGGTGGGCATGTCGGGGCTGTTCTGGCCCAATGCCGAACAGTATCTCGCTCGGGCCGCAAAACAGGCAGGCATCCCTTATGCCTTGTCCACCGTCGCCAGTCAGAGCCCCGAAGACCTCGCCCCGCATATCGGGCCGGATGCGTGGTTCCAGCTTTACCCGCCAAAGGATGCAGAGGTGCGGCAGGACATGCTGAACCGTATCAAGGCCGCCGGGTTCCGCGCGCTGATCCTGACCGTGGATGTGCCCGTTGCCAGCCGCCGGGAACGGCAGGTACGGTCCGGCCTGCGCCAGCCGCCGCAGCTGACACCGCGCATTGTGGCGCAGGTGGCCGCGCGGCCCGCTTGGGCCATTGCTACTGCCAAGCGCGGCATGCCCAAGCTGAAAACGCTGGCCCCATACGTGGCCAACGCTCCCAAGAGCCTGCCGCCGGGTGCGCATATCGGCTATCTGCTGCGCGCTTCCCCCCGGCTCGATTATGTCAAATGGCTGCGTGACAACTGGGACGGTCCGCTGATGATCAAAGGCGTGATGCGTGTGGAAGACGCAGCCCCGCTGGCCGAGGTGGGCGTGGATGCGCTGTGGGTCTCAAACCACGGAGGTCGGCAGTTCGACGGATCCCCGGCAAGTATCGAGGTGCTGCCGGACATCCGTGCCGCCACGGACCTGCCGATTATTTTTGACAGCGGCATCGAAGGCGGGCTGGACATCCTGCGCGCGCTGGCGCTGGGGGCGGATTTTGTCATGCTGGGACGGGCGTTTCACTATGGCGTAGCCGCCTTGGGCAAAGCCGGGGCTGCGCATACCATAGATATGATGCAGAAAGACATCGAAAGCTGCATGGGCCAGATCGGCGCGGCGCGTTTGGACGATCTACCACGGCATTTGATCCTAACGTAGCGTCGCTCCGTACATCTTTTAGGTGTTGCCTGCGCAGAAAATTTCTCTGCGCCGCCGCATTTTTGCGCTAACGGAAGGCCTGTGCACCTTGTTCTTCCGAAATATATCGGTGAAACTTCGTGCCTTCTTCTCCCCCATCCGACACGTCCCGGAGATCCAAATGCCCGACTTCAAGAAAATCCTGATCGCCAACCGCGGTGAGATTGCCATCCGCGTCATGCGCGCAGCGAATGAGATGGGGAAAAAGACCGTGGCGGTCTATGCAGAGGAAGACAAGCTGGGCCTGCATCGGTTCAAAGCGGATGAAGCGTATCGCATCGGCGAAGGCACGGGGCCAGTCGCGGCCTATCTCTCGATTGAAGAAATCATCCGCGTCGCCCGCGAAAGTGGGGCGGATGCGATCCATCCAGGGTATGGGCTGCTGTCCGAAAATCCCGGCTTCGTGGATGCCTGCGCACAGGCCGGCATCACCTTTATCGGCCCCAAGGCCGACACGATGCGCGCTCTCGGCGACAAAGCCAGCGCACGCAAGGTGGCAATTGCGGCAGGCGTGCCGGTGATCCCCGCGACCGAAGTGCTGGGCGATGACATGGACGCGATCCGCGCGGAAGCGGCGGAAATCGGCTATCCTTTGATGCTGAAAGCCTCCTGGGGCGGCGGTGGGCGCGGGATGCGACCGATCGCGGGCCCGGACGAGCTGGAAGAAAAAGTACGCGAAGGCCGACGGGAGGCCGAGGCCGCCTTTGGCAATGGCGAAGGGTATCTGGAAAAGATGATCACCCGCGCACGCCATGTGGAAGTGCAGATCCTCGGCGACAAACACGGATCGATGTACCACCTCTATGAACGCGATTGTTCTGTCCAGCGCCGCAACCAGAAGGTCGTCGAACGCGCCCCTGCCCCGTATCTTTCAGACGCCCAGCGCAGCGAGATTTGCAAATTAGGCTACAAGATCTGCAAACATGTGAATTACGAATGTGCGGGCACTGTAGAATTCCTGATGGATATGGAAACAGGTAAGTTCTACTTCATCGAAGTGAACCCCCGCGTTCAGGTCGAACATACCGTGACCGAGGAAATCACCGGCATCGATATCGTGCAGGCGCAGATCCTGATCGCTGAGGGCAAGACCATAGCCGAAGCCACCGGCAAAGCTTCGCAGGATGACATCGCGCTTAACGGTCACGCGCTACAAACCCGGGTGACCACAGAGGACCCGCAGAACAACTTCATCCCCGACTATGGCCGCATAACCGCTTTTCGTTCGGCCACTGGCATGGGCATCCGGCTGGATGGCGGCACAGCTTACGCAGGCGGGGTCATCACGCGGTATTATGACAGCCTGCTGACCAAGGTAACGGCCTGGGCACCGACCCCGGAAAAAGCCATCGCGCGGATGGATCGGGCGCTACGCGAATTTCGCGTGAGGGGTGTCAGCACCAACATCGCTTTTGTTGAAAACCTGTTGAAGCACCCGACCTTCTTGTCGAACGAATACACGACCAAGTTCATCGACGAGACGCCCGAGCTGTTCCAGTTCAAGCGCCGCCGCGACCGAGGCACCAAGGTGCTGACCTATATCGCGGACATCACGGTAAACGGACATCCGGAAACCAAGGACCGGCCACGCCCCCGCGCGGACCTAAAGGCCCCCCGCCCGCCGGTCACCAACACAGACGCCCCCGCCTACGGCACCCGCAACCTTCTGGAACAGAAAGGCCCGCAGGCCGTCGCAGACTGGATGAAGGCGCAAAAACAGGTGCTGGTCACCGACACCACCATGCGCGACGGGCACCAGTCGCTGCTGGCCACACGGATGCGGTCGAACGACATGATCAAGGTCGCCCCGGCCTATGCCGACACCCTGCCCCAGCTGTTTTCCATCGAATGCTGGGGCGGCGCGACGTTTGACGTGGCCTATCGCTTCCTGCAGGAATGCCCCTGGCAACGCCTGCGCGACCTGCGCGCGGCCCTGCCCAACGTGATGACCCAGATGCTGCTGCGCGGGGCCAACGGTGTGGGTTACACCAACTATCCTGACAACGTGGTGCAGGAATTTGTGCGCGTGGCGGCGAACACCGGCATTGACGTATTCCGTGTGTTCGACAGCCTGAACTGGGTGGAGAACATGCGCGTCGCCATGGACGCAGTACAGGAGCAGAACAAGATCTGCGAAGGCACAGTCTGCTACACGGGTGACATTCTCGACCCCGACCGCGCGAAATACGACCTGAAATACTATGTCGCCATGGGGCAGGAACTGCGCGATGCCGGCGCCCATGTCCTCGGCCTCAAGGACATGGCAGGACTTTTGAAACCTGCCTCCGCCAGGGTTCTAATCAAGGCTCTGAAGGAAGAAGTCGGCCTGCCCATCCACTTCCATACCCACGACACGGCTGGCGTGGCCTGCGCGACCATTCTCGCCGCGGCCGAGGCTGGGGTAGACGCGGTTGACTGCGCGATGGACGCGCTCAGCGGAAATACCTCTCAGGCGACGCTGGGATCGGTCGTTGAAGCGCTGAAACACACCGAACGTGATACCGGTCTGGACATCAACGCCGTGCGGGCGATTTCGGACTATTTCGACGAGGTCCGCGCGCATTATGCAGCGTTTGAAAGTGGCATGCAGGCGCCCTCATCCGAAGTGTACCTGCACGAAATGCCCGGCGGCCAGTTCACCAACCTCAAAGCGCAGGCTCGGTCCATGGGACTGGAAGACCGTTGGCCCAAAGTGGCAAACACCTATGCCGACGTCAACCGCATGTTCGGTGACATCGTCAAGGTCACACCATCATCCAAGGTCGTGGGTGACATGGCGTTGATGATGGTCAGCCAGGGCCTAACCCGTGCGCAGGTGGAAGACCCGGAGGTCGAGGTCGCTTTCCCAGATTCCGTTGTCGACATGATGCTCGGCAATCTGGGCCAGCCTCCCGGCGGCTTCCCCACCGCGCTACAATCCAAGGTGCTAAAGGGCGAAGACGCGCTCCTGCACCGCCCCGGCCGTGACGTGCCCCCAGTGGATATGGAAGCCACCCGTAAACAACTGAGCGCTGAACTCGAAGGCATGGCCGTGGATGACGAAGACCTCAACGGCTACCTGATGTATCCAAAGGTGTTCCTCGACTACATGGGGCGCCATCGCATGTACGGCCCAGTCCGCGCCCTGCCCACCAAAACGTTTTTCTACGGCATGGAACCGGGGGAAGAAATCACCGCCGAAATCGACCCCGGCAAAACGCTGGAAATCCGGCTGCAGGCTGTGGGTGAAACCACCGAAGAAGGCGAAGTACGCGTGTTCTTTGAACTCAACGGCCAGCCCCGCGTGATCCGTGTGCCCAACCGCATGGTCACAAGCGCAGCCCAGGCTCGGCCCAAGGCCGAAGCGGGCAATGCCGACCATATCGGCGCGCCGATGCCGGGCGTTGTCGCCTCTGTCGCCGTTCAGGCGGGTCAGAAGGTCAACGCGGGCGACCTGCTGCTGACAATCGAGGCGATGAAGATGGAAACCGGCCTGCATGCCGAACGCGATGCGGTGGTCAAAGCGATGCATGTGCAACCCGGTGGTCAGATCGACGCCAAGGATTTGCTAGTGGAACTGGAGTGACCAGATATCTGGCACTGGTGGCGCGACTGGTGCCGGATTAAGACGAAGCCTGTGCGGTCATTACCGGCGCACAGGCCTTCAACCTGCTGACAGGCATCAACGAGAATGGTGGCAAACGGTAGGTGCGCGTTGCCCCGCCCTGCTCGGAGTGCGCTCGGCGTCGTCACGGTGATATGTGCGGCAACCGGTAACAACGGCATCGCATCCACAATCAGGCCCACCCCAATCGCCGCCATCAGGCAAACCAGTTTGACGGTTTCGAGCCTTTTCATTTCTAACCGCTCCGGTCGGTTCCTTGTCTAATCGGAACGGGACAGCCGCCGGTTTCCGTCGCATCGAGGAAAATCTTCTCACCGCCCTGCATTTTCCACTTGCAGCCATCCGCAGTTCTTACTATCTCCGACTTCACCCAATGGACGCGGGCGTAGCTCAGGGGTAGAGCATTACCTTGCCAAGGTAAGGGTCGTGAGTTCGAATCTCATCGCCCGCTCCAATTGGATAGATTAAAGTTTTGTTTTACCTGGTTCAAATATGGGACCTATATCCTTACGCTTGGACTTACACTTTGCGTGAGCCATCCGGATCAATTTGCCTCTGATCTTGCCAACGTGAGCTGACGCAATATCTCCCCGATACATTAGCCGTAAAAGCTGCGCTTGAGATCTTCGGCAGCATGACTGCTATAGCGAATACCTACACCCATTCTACGCCCATGCCCCAGTCACCAACCATTTCAACCTGGAGAGCAGTCTTACTTCCCGATCAAATTTCAAGTTGAACCGTGCCGCTGCTCTCGCTGAGTGTCAGCAGCTGCTTGCAGGCCAGGTCTCATATTTTAGCCAAACCCGAGATTTGATCGAATTGTTGTTCGGCAAGGGAAACACCGGCTGAGAATGATGCTGGCTGTGCTTACGCATTTCTTTCTAAAGGAAATCCTACGCAACCATTTATCCAAAGGTTGCTGACAACCCAGCAGAGCCTAGCCGATTTACGACGACCTGGAAGGTAGAGTATGTTTATCGTCCCACGTGTCGCGCGCTTTTGTTAGTAAAGTATCCCGCTCATGTTGTAGAGTAGGATAGAATTCACAACTAAGAACCCAAATGGTGCGATATAGCCCTCAGCAGTTGCTTTCACGCCCTCAACTTTTGCCCACTCACCGTTGACCGTCAAAAAGCCTGTGATCGTCGCGATAAGCGATTGTGTCCAGCCCCAAGCTACGAAAGCCCATGCACCTTCCGGGCCATTCACAATTAAGACCAAAGAAATCACAGCAGCTGCACCAACATTCGTGCCTGCAAACCTGGTCATGAAGACTGCACTGTCGCCAAACCCATACTGGTCATTAAATTGCTTGGTCTGGAACAAACAGCGGAAGCTGTAATATACCGACCCGAGAAACAGAAGTATCCAGAGGGTTAAATTTAAAGT
>JAEPNQ010000002.1 GCA_017643305.1 Marinibacterium sp.
GTCATTCGCGGAGGCCACCGACCCCATGTAAACCGCAGCATGATCCCTGGGGGCGAGATAGCTGTAGACACCATATGTCAGCCCGCGTTTTTCACGCACTTCGGCCATCAGGCGGCTTTCAAATGATCCACCCCCTAGAATCTGGTTTAGCACATAGGCGGCGAAGAAATCTTCGTCGTGCCTGTCGATGCCCGCTTGTCCGAAAAGCGCAACCGATTGCGGGGTGTCAAACTCCACCACGGTTACGCCGCCATCAATGGTTACCTCTGCAGGTCCCGGCATCGGCGCACCAGTTTCAGGCAACTCCCCCAGCAGCGCGTCGAGCAAAACCCCCAGCTCATCAGCAGAGATATCCCCGACCACCCCAACAAAAAGACGATCCTTCGCAAACACCCGCTTGTGTGCCTCGAACATGTCTTCGCGGGTCAGGGCCGCCACAGTTGCCAACGTTCCCTTTTCCGAGCCGCCATAGGGATGTGCGCCATATGCCATTGCAGCAAAGGTTGCACCCGCAATGTCATTGGGGTTTTTCAGATCCCCGGCCAGACCGGACAGCACCTGACCGCGCACGCGCTCCAATGCTTCCGGATCAAACCGTGGTTGCATGATCGTATCGCGTAGCAAAGCCAACACCTCCTCCCGGTTTTCCGTCAGGAAACGGGCCGAGATCGTGATGCTGTCGTCGCTGCTATCATAGTTTATGGAAGCAGCCAGTGCTTCCAACTCGCGCGCATAGGCAACGGCGTCCAGATCGGCGGAGCCTTCTTCCAGCAGACCAGTCATCAGATAGGTTGCGCCGCGCTTGTCTTCGGGGTCGAGCGACAAGCCTCCGCGAAAGCTCAGCTCCAGCGCCATGAAGGGAATGCTGCGATCCTCGACCAGCCATGCCTTGATGCCATTGGGGGAAGTGACCTCCTGGATCTTGACCTCGGCCATCGCGGTAATGCTGGTCACAGCCCAAATCAGAGCGGACAGAATAACCCGCATCATTGTGTTGTCTCCTCTGCCCGCATCAGCCACCCGGTGACCGACGTTTCTGGGCGCAGAACCGCCCGCGCCGCTTCGATGATGTCTTCCTCTGTCACGGCCTGCAGAATGTCAGGCCACGCCTGCACATCCTTCACCGTCAGGCCTGAGGTCAGCGCCCGGCCGTAGCGGTTGGCAATGCCTTCCACGTTGTCGCGCGCATAGATCTGCGCGGCACGCAGCTGCATTTTTATGCGCGCCAATTGCTCTGCGTCGACACCGTCCTTGATGAATTCGACCAGTGCCCGGTCCAGCGCGTCTTCGGCCTCTTGCAGCGTAATGCCGGGGATGGGCACGACAACAAAATCGAAGGTCGTGTTGTCCAGCGACACACCACTGTAGAAGGCGCCTGTATAGATCGCTACTTTCTTTTCAAATTGCAGTTTCTGCGCCAGATAAGACGTGGTGCCGCCACCAAGGATTTCTTCTAGGATCGTGAGCGCGGCGGCCTTTTCCTGAGCCCCGCTGTCGCGTTCCGGCGCCAGGTAGGACCGGCTGACATATTCCTGTGCAACACGCGGGTCGCGGAAGGTAACCCTGCGGGCCGCAATCTGTGGGGGTTCGGTGGCGCGAAAACGTTCGGGCAGATCAGGATTGGAAGGGATCACGCCATAGTGTTTTTCGGCCAAGGCGCGAACATCGTCAGGGTAAACATCGCCTGACACGACCAAAATGGCATTGTTCGGCGCGTAATAGGTTTCATAAAATCCCAGCGCATCGTCCATATCCAGCGTTTCCATCTCATGGCGCCAACCAATTATCGGGATGCCGTAGCGATGGTTCAGATACTGGACCGCGTTCAATTGTTCACCAAACAGGGCGCGTGGATTATTTTCCGTCCGCTGGTTGCGTTCTTCCAAGATCACGTCCCGCTCAGTCGCGATATCGCGCTCGGTCAGCCGGATATTGATCATCCGGTCCGCCTCCATCTGCATCATCAGTTCCAGACGGTCCGCCGCGATGCGCTGGAAGTACGCAGTGTAGTCATAGCTGGTGAACGCGTTATCGTTGCCGCCATTGGCCGCAACTGTGGCCGACAATTCGCCCGATTCCATCGTGTCGGTCGCCTTGAAAAGCAGATGTTCCAGAAAATGTGCAATGCCGGAGGACCCGACGGGTTCATCTGCCGACCCGGCCCTGTACCAGACCATATGTTGCACGACAGGCGCGCGATGGTCCTCGACAACAACGACCTGCATGCCATTGTCCAGCACAAAGGATGTAACGGTCTCCGATTGGCCTTCTGCAGAGGCCATCGGCACAAAAGAGAGGGCGGCGCAGACCGCTGCCAAAACTCGCATCATGTACGTTTCTCCCAAAGAATGTGGGAACAAGTTACGCCGCATGGCACGCGGTTCAAGCGATGTTCGCGGGAACGTGAGGATTATTCGTCATACGGCGGCGAGGACGGCGTCGGCAGACCTGCACGGCGATAGGGGACCGCAATCTCATATGGATCCAGTGCCTCGCGGCGATAGGCCTGTTCATACCGGTCGACCTGGAACAGCTTGATACTGGACAATCGCGACTGGCGCTTGCGGAACTTGGCATCTTCTTCTGCCAGCGACTGGCGGATGTCGGGTTGCACACCGCCACGGCTGGCTGCAGTCACCAGTGCTGCATCCGATCCAGGGATTGGTGCGTTCGGGTCCAGGCCCGCCGGGTTTCCGCCGACCGATGCAACGGCATCCTGGTTCGGCTTCTGATCCACACGGTTGCCGCTACCCGGTGTCGGTGCGGGCAGGAATGCATAGTCCTTTGGTTGCTCCAGAGGCTTGGTTGGCGTAACGAGAAATTCGTCCGGTCCATTGCTGGGTTGTTTCAACGTACGCAAGCCCGTGTCAGCGCAACCTCCCAATCCAAAGGTCGCCGCCGCAACACAGACTGTCACGATACGAGCGCTCAACATCAGTTGTCTCCTGCCTTTTTCCAGCCTTCTAACGCATTCTGTACTATTGGTCACGTCGCCTTTTTCCGTGGGCTGCCCAGATCGGCCAAAACCAGCCCCCCGGCCCCCGCAAAAATAAAGATGTCGGCAACGTTAAAAACAAAAGGGTTCTGGATCCCGCAACAGGACATGTTCAGAAAATCCAGAACATAGCCGTACAGAACCCGGTCCAAGACATTACCCAGTGCACCGCCAATCAGCAGCCCGGCACAAAGCTGTACAAACAAAGTCGCACGACTGCGTATCACCCAGATGGCAACGCCCATGACAACCAGCGCGGAAAACCCGATCAGCACCCAGCGCTGGACATCACCATCTGCATTGAACAGGCCAAAGTTGATGCCGCGGTTTTCACCATAGCGAAAGGTCAGAAGCGGCGGCAAAACGTCGATCACTTGGCGTTGCGCCAGGCTCATGCCGTGAACGACCACGTATTTGCTGGCCTGATCAGCTAGGATCGCGCCCAGAGTGGACCAGAGGAGAATACTCTGCCGCATCATCAGTGTCGGAAATGCCGCATGCCAGTGAACACCATGGCCAGGCCGGCGTCATCAGCCGCGGCGATCACTTCGTCATCGCGCATCGACCCACCCGGTTGGATGACCGAGGTTGCACCCGCAGCCGCAGCCTCCATAAGCCCGTCTGCAAAGGGGAAGAACGCATCGGATGCGACGGCAGAACCTTTGGTCAACGGTTCGGGCAGACCGAGTGCCTCAGCCATGCGCTCGGCCTTCTTGGCGGCAATTAGGGCGCTGTCGACTCGGCTCATCTGCCCCGCACCGACGCCGACCGTGGCCCCATCTTTGACATAAACGATAGCGTTGGATTTCACGTGCTTTGCCACTTTCCACGCAAACAACAAATCGCGCAGTTCGTCTTCGGTCGGCTGGCGTCTGGTTACAATCTTCAGGTCATCCTGCGTGATGTGGCCGTTGTCCTTATCTTGCATCAAGAACCCGCCCGCGACCTGCCGGATGGTCATCGCCGCTGTCTGCGGATCAGCCATCGCGCCAGTGGTCAGCAGGCGCAGGTTCTTCTTGGCAGCAAACACCGCCTTGGCCGCCTCATCCGCTTCGGGCGCAATCACAACCTCGGTAAAGATGCCGGTGATCACCTGCGCCGTCGCTTCGTCCAACGGCTGGTTCAGCGCAATGATGCCACCAAAGGCGCTGGTCCGGTCACAGTCAAAGGCACGCATATACGCCTCTTTCAAAGTTGCTCCCCGCGCGACACCGCAGGGGTTGGCATGCTTGATGATCGCACAGGCCGGGCCGTCGGCGGTTGCAAATTCGCTGACCAGCTCGAACGCGGCGTCGGTGTCGTTGATGTTGTTGTAGCTCAGGTTCTTGCCCTGGTGTTGGGCCGCGGTGGCCACGCCAGATCGGTTCGAGCCATCGGTGTAAAATGCCGCCTTCTGATGCGGGTTCTCACCATAGCGCAGCATCTGCGCCAGCGTCCCGCCCACGGCGCAGTACTTGGGCGCCCCGCTTTCCAGTTTCCGCGCCATCCAGCCCGATACAGCCGCATCATAAGCTGCCGTACGGGCATAGGCGGTCAGCGCCAGATCCTGCCGGTAGCGCAAAGGTGTCGCGCCATCGTTTTCGCGCATCTCAGCCAGCAGCAGAGCGTAATCCGCAGGGTCCACCACCACATTTACAAACGCATGGTTCTTGGCCGCCGCACGGATCATCGCCGGGCCGCCAATGTCGATGTTTTCGATACAGGTGTCATAATCAGCACCTTGCGCCACGGTCGCCTCGAACGGATAAAGGTTTACCACCAACAGGTCGATCGGCCCGATCCCATGTTGGTCCATCGACACCAGGTGATCTTCATTATCCCGCAGCGCCAGCAGCCCACCATGAACCATTGGGTGCAGCGTTTTCACGCGGCCATCCATCATCTCAGGGAAACCCGTCAGCTCAGACACATCCCGCACCTCCAGCCCCGCGTCTCGCAGGCTGCGCGCGGTGCCGCCCGTGCTGACCAGTTCCACGCCATGCTGGGACAGCGCCTGACCCAGTTCGATCAGGCCGGTTTTGTCGGATACGGAAAGCAAGGCCCGGCGCACGGGCTGGAGATCGGTCATCAATAAGGGTCCTCTGCGAGCGTGTCGGCGATGTCGCGGTCATCCATCCGCAGGTCCCGCACGGCAATCGCGGTATCCTGCGCCTTTGAAAGCGACCATCGAATGCGCGTCGCATACTCCATCGCCCGCCCCGATAGAACGATCTGTTTTGTCGCGCGTGGCTTTAGACGTCCCTTTTCCAAAAACACGCTGGCCTGCAGCGATAAATCCTGTGTTCCGTCATGCCGGAACACCCAGATTTCCCCACTTTTCAGCGCCAGCGAGATGGCCGCTCCGCCCAGATCGACGGACGCATCGACGTCAGGATGCAGGTGGAAGCGGATATCGAACCGCACACCGTCCAGCCGCGTCGCATCCAACGCCTTGTCAAACCTTCGCTTGTCGGCGTCATCCATGGCCAGCAGCATGTCTTCACCTGCCAGTCCGCGACCGTCAAAGGTCAGCTCAAGCGTGCGCGCTGCGGTTAGTCCATGCGTTTTGACATAAGCGTTATGCCCGCCTTGAAACCGCACCGCATCGGGGGCTTCGGATATTTCGATCGGCACGTAATCCGGCCCATCGACCATCGCTTCGCGTCCGGTGCTCTTTTCCGGCTCGGCAAGCCGGGCAGAGGAATAGCCATCCAGACACAAGACAGAATGCGACGGCGTCGCGCGTCCGGCCCGCCGCCAATCCGGCCCAAAAGACACGCCAGACCCGCAATTCACCAACAATGGCCGCCGGCCAGAGGTCAACTCCATCGCCAGTGTGGAAGCGTGCGCGTTATAAGATGCTTTAGCCGTTGGCAGTTCGCTCGCATCCACGATGATGCTGGTGCGCCCGGCTGAAAGACGTGCATAACCCATGGCCAGCCCATCGGCATGGCGCTGGGTTACATGGCTGGCCGCAAGAGCATGGTCCAACCGGCCTTCCAGACCGCGCCCGCCACCATGAAACCGCGCCAGCCCACCATCCGCATGCCGCAGCGTGCGCAGGGTTGGCGCGATACGTTCAATGGCGGCCAAATGCGGCGCCGGCACCCAGCGCCCGGCCTCCTGCAAAGCCGCTGCCGACCAGGTCAGCAGCATGAACACTTCCAGCAACTCTTCAGGGTTCCGCGTGGCAAGCCCACCCTGACTGTCAATCTGCGCATCACATTCACGCAGCATCGCTTGCATCGCGGGATCAGTCAGTGCCTCCATGCCTTCCAAGGACAACCCGGCAAAGATCAGACCTGTCAGCGCCTCGAACCGGGGCAGGCCTGGCAAGGCCCCCTGCCGGCGCTTGTTCAAAAACCAGGTCTGCCGTGCCAGAGACCGGTAAAAGCGGTCACTGTCCTCGCGTTCCAGCCCGCGTAGCAGGAAAATCGCGTGGTTAATCCAACGTATTATCCGCCGTCCGGCCAGATCAGGCGTCCAGCCCGGCCCAGTTCCGCGCCCATACGTGTCGATCCAGTCAAACAACCAGGTCTGCGCCGTGTGCCGCGCCTGCCGGTCGCCAATAGCGGCCAGATCATCCAGCCATCCAAAACCCTGCCGGTCGGCCTCGAAAGCGGTATCCGGTGCGTCAACGGCCCACAGCGACGTGCCTGGTGCCTCAATCAGCGTTCCAGCAAACAGCAGGTTTCCGCCGATCAACTGCCGCCCTTTGGCAAAACTGCCAACGGTCCGCGGTTCAGGCTGAGACACGAAAGCGGTTGCCGCACGCTGTTGCGCACTGAACCGGGCGTAAAGCCGGTTCAAGAACCGCGTTGAGCGGGGAATGGCGGGTACTGCCGTGGACATTTACTGCTGCCTCATACGCTCTTTGGCGTTTAAGCAACCATAACGGGTGACATTCGCTAAGTCACCGGAGAACTGTACCGGATCAGGATTTCACGAGAGCCGAGATGAAAAACCCGTCCATGCCACCCCGATCCGGCCAGTGGTCGGGCCGCAAACGGATGCCTTTGGTCGGGTCGACCCAGTCGCTTTCGACCCCGACCAACTGCATCGCAGACGGATCGACAGCCATATCTGAGTGGCGGGTCAGCGCGTTTTCAATCTGGTGTTCGCCTTCCTCCGTGAACAGCGAACAGGTGCAATAGACCAGCCGCCCGCCCGGTCGAAGCAGACCCCAGGCGTGATCCAGCATCGCCGCCTGCAGGCTGACCAGGTCATCCAGTCCCGATCCGTCCCGCACATGCGGCAGATCCGGATGCCGCCGGATCGTGCCAGTGGCAGAACACGGCGCGTCCAGCAGGATCGCATCATAGCTGCCGCTCACATCCAAAACATCACCCTGCCGAACCTCTGCGTTCAGCCCGGTCCGATCCAGATTTTCCCGAAGGGTTTTCAACCGGTCCTCTGACAGGTCCACCGCAGTCACCGCCGCACCCATCGCGGCCAGTTGCAGCGTCTTGCCGCCAGGAGCCGCGCACAGATCCAGCACCCTGACCCCGGTTGCAGGCGCCAAAACCCGCGCCGCAATCGCGGCGGCGGCATCCTGTACCCACCATTCGCCTTTTTCATAGCCAGGCAATGCGGACACCTGCCGCGACGCTGCCAGCCGCAGGGACCCGGTCGGCAACAGTTCTGCCTCCAGCTCCTCTGCCGAAAACGTGCCTTTCCGGGTCAAGTCCAGTGGCGCGCCCCGGAAATGCGCGGCTTCAATCGCCTGCACGCCGTCCGGGCCATATGTGGACACCAACTGACCGCGCAGCCATTTTGGCAGGCGCGGCACTCGCAGGCTAGCCCATTTCTCCGGGCCGTCCGCCGCCACCTTGCGCAGCACCGCGTTGACCAAACCCTTTAGCGCGCCGTGCTTCTTTTGGCGCGACACGATGGTGACCATTGCATTTACAACGCCATGTGCCGCCTCGCCCTGGCACAGCTCCACTGTGCCCAGCCGCAGTGCATTGCGCACAGTCAAAGGCGGCGGTTTACGCAGATGGGCGGACAGCAAACGGTCCGCCCGTTCCAAACCGCGCAAGGTTTCCAACGCCAGCCGCTGCGCGCGGGCCCGGTCTGCCAGGGGCAGGTCATCCAGAAAACCGGCAGCCACACAGTCGGACAGCATACGCTGCTGCCCCAGCACCTGATCAAGCAGTTTCACAGCGCCCCGACGCGCCGCAACCCCGGTGGCCGCCATCACACATTCATCCCTTGTTCCGCGAAGCCTCTGGGGTATATCAGTGGGTATGGAAAAGAAAGACGATATTCCGTCCGACCTGCCTCCGGCCGCCCAACGCGCACTGGCCGAAGCAGCAGGACGTCGTCGCGCGCAGGAAGCCGAGGCCAAGGCGATGCCCAAAGAACTGGGTGGCCGCGACGGTCCAGAACCTGTTCGCTATGGCGATTGGGAAAAGAAAGGTCTGGCAATCGACTTCTGATCGCCAGAGCCGGGGGTCAGCGGATGGTGAAATCCGCGAAATCGCCCGCGCCCTTGTCCGACGTAAACCGAATCTTGCGACCGTTCACGCGAACCTCCTGACAATTGTAGCCCAGCTGTTTTTTGCCCCAGGCCAGATCCCGGCAGAAATACCCGTTTTGCCACTTCCAAGACCCGCTCACCGGTCTGGTGGCCCCGGTCCCTGTGATTTCTCCGCCAGGCGACACCTGCAGCCGGATCAACGGGCGCGTCAGTGATTTACCAGATACGATATCTCGGAACTGACTGGCGTCGGTGATGCGGTCGAAATCGGCCCAGACAGGGGACGCAGATGCCATAAGACCAACGGCAAGCAGCAGGCGAAGCATGGATTTACCTCTCGAACAATAACACAGAGGGTACGGGCCAAACTGTCCTTCGGATCACTTCATGCCAAGCACGTCCAGCATGTCATACTGGCCAGGTTTCTGCCCCAGCCCCCACAGCGCCGCCTTGATTGCCCCACGGGCGAAGATTGTCCGGTCCGTCGCGATGTGGCGCAGCACAATCCGTTCACCAGCCGCCGCAAACATTACATCATGCTCACCCACGAT
Source organism: Marinibacterium sp. (assembly GCA_017643305.1). GTDB lineage: Bacteria > Pseudomonadota > Alphaproteobacteria > Rhodobacterales > Rhodobacteraceae > HXMU1420-2. The sequence continues at coordinate 9,005 of JAEPNQ010000002.1, forward strand.
GTCGCCACCCCGGATGGCGGTGAACCCGATATCGCCCCGCTTGCGCGCACCGGTGATGCCAGCGCGCCCCCGGTCCGACACTTCCCCAAGGTTCACGCCACGACCATCGGCCGCCGCCTGCCCCAGCATCAACGCGGTGCCCGAGGGCGCATCCACCTTGCGGTTATGGTGGCCTTCGATCACCTCAATGTCGAAATCTTCGTCCAACGCCGCCGCAACCTGACGCGTCATTTGCACCAACAAGTTCACGCCCAGGCTCATGTTTCCCGCCCGAATGATCACAGCGTGCCGCCCGGCAGGCTCCAGTGTGGCAATCTCTTCGTCCGACATGCCAGTTGTGCCGATCACATGTACTGCCCGCGCCTGTGCTGCCAGCGCGGCAAATTCCAGCGTGGCGGCGGGCGATGTGAAATCCAAAATAGCCTGCGCCTTGGCAAAGACAGGAAGCGGGTCGTCCGTCACATTGACACCCAGCGGGGACCCACCAATTGCGACGCCGATATCCTTTCCGACCCAGTCATGCCCCGCCCGTTCCACCGCACCAACCAGCGCAAGTTCGGGGTTTTCCGCAACCAGCCGAATCAAAGTCTGGCCCATACGGCCCGACGCACCCGTCACGACAATTCCCGGCAGTTCCGACATCGACATTCTCCGTTTGCTGGTTCACCCGTCCCTATCCAATCCGAGACCGCTTGGCAAAGCCCCAGCGAGCACGTAAGTGGAGGCCATGGCCAGAAATCTGCATCATGACGGACCCGGACCTTCCCAACGGCAATTGCGCGTGGGGGAATTGATCCGTCGTACCCTGTCCGAAGTGTTGGCTCGGGGCGACATCCATGACCCCGACCTTAACCGCATGTCGGTAACCGTGGGCGAAGTGCGCACATCCCCCGATCTGAAGGTCGCAACCGCTTATGTCCTGCCTCTGGGCGGGATCGGGCAGGACAAAGTGGTGGAGCTGCTGACCCGAAACAAAGGCGAGCTGCGCCGCGTCGTGGGCCGCAAACTGGGCCTGAAATTTTCGCCGGAGCTGCGGTTTCGTCTGGACAAGACCTTCGATCGGATGGACGACACCCGGCGCATGCTGGATCAGGAGGCGGTGCGCCGCGATCTGGACACGTGATCCGCTGGGTGGTCGCGGTCTTCGCCACGGCTTTGGCGAACGTTGCAGCGGCGCAAACCTGCCAGAACCTGGCCTACGACGGCAACCGCTATACCGTATGTGAAGCGGACATGGCCAATGCCGACCTGCGGCTGTTTCTATATGATCCGGACGGACGCATTTACGGCCATTTTCCAACCCTCAGCCGCGCGCTGGAAGGTCAGGGGCTGGACATGAGCTTTGCTATGAACGCGGGGATGTACCACGAAGACCGGGCGCCCGTGGGCCATTATGTGGAAAACGGGCAAGAGATAATGCGCGTGATCCCCAACGCAGGCCCCGGCAATTTTGGCATGCTGCCCAATGGCGTGTTCTGCATTCGAGAAGGCCGCGCCGACGTGATTGAAACCACTGCTTATCTTGCGCGCAAACCCGCCTGCACCTATGCCACGCAATCGGGCCCGATGCTGGTGATCGAAGGCGCGCTGCACCCCCGGTTCCTGCCCGACAGCACGTCGCGCTATATCCGCAACGGCGTGGGTACCAGCGCCGATGGCCAGCGGGTGGTGTTTGCGATCTCGGGCAACACGGTGACCTTCCACGATTTCGCCAGCTTTTTCCGTGACGGGCTGAACATCCCGAACGCGCTGTTCCTCGATGGCAATATCTCTCGTATATATGCGCCGGAACTGGGCCGCAATGATGCCGGATTCGCGCTCGGCCCTATCGTGGCGCTGGTCCGCCCGGCGGAAGACTGACGCGGCATCACACCCTGTTTCAGGCAGTTGACGCCCACGCCCTGCGCGCGATATGCGGGCGCCCTGCGAAACAGCACTGTATGGCGACAATGGCACGCAAGGGGCGCAACATCTCGGGATGGCTGGTGGTGGACAAACCAGCTGGCATGACCTCAGCAGCGGTGGTCAACAAAGTTCGATGGGCCTTCAACGCGCGCAAGGCCGGGCATGCAGGCACACTTGACCCCGATGCCACCGGTGTTCTGGCGATCGCACTGGGTGAGGCAACCAAAACAGTCAATTTTGTTGCTGACGCACTCAAGGCCTATGCCTTTATCGTGCGTCTGGGCGAAGCCACCAACACCGACGACGCCGAAGGTGAGGTCATCACAACCAGCGCCAACCGGCCGACCGATGAAGCCATCAAGGACCATCTCGGCCAGTTTGTTGGCGACATCCAGCAAGTCCCACCCAAGTTCTCTGCAGTCAAGATCGATGGCCAACGCGCCTACAAACTCGCTCGCGATGGCGAAGATATGGAGCTATCGGCCCGCCCGCTCTGGGTCGAGGAGCTGGTACTTTGCGGCCGGCCTGACGCAGATCATGTGGAGCTGGAAATGACTTGCGGTAAAGGCGGCTATGTCCGCGCCATCGCCCGCGATCTGGGTGCGTCACTAGGCTGCTACGGCCATGTCCGCCAGTTGCGCCGCATCTGGTCCGGTCCGTTTGATATGAAAGATGCGGTCACGCTTGACCAGATCGAAGAGCTGGCGCGCAGTGAAGAGATCGACGATCTGCTGCTGCCGCTGGAAATTGGGCTGGCCGACCTGCCCGAACTGCGCTGCACCCCCGCGGGTGCGTCACGGCTGCGCAATGGCAATCCGGGCATAGTGCTAGCGTCAGACGTGGAATATGGTGACGAAGCCTGGGCATCCTATGACGGACAGGCCGTGGCCGTAGGGATCTACAAAGCCGGGGAACTGCACCCGAACCGCGTGTTCAACCTGTAGTCTCGCGCAGGTGAAACACCTTGGCGACGATCTGCCAGCGCCCATCGTGGAACAGCAGCGTCAGGATGTCGTTGAAATGCATCCCCAGCCAAGTGTCTTCTACCGCAACCACAGCCATGTCACCGGTGATAGAAATTGATCCGATCCGCCACCAAGGGTCGGTGTCCGGAGTCTCAACCGCCTTCAGCACGCCAGCGATAAACGCCTCCCGATCATCCCATTCCAACCCGCCGTCGAAATGCCCGATGCAGCTCATCTTTTCATGCATTGCCGCGCGCAGTTTGTTGGGATCCGCGCCGCACATGCCTTCGACATAGGTTCTGACCACCCGCGCGATCTCAACATGATCAGCCTCATTGCTCATGGCTTGACACCTCCTGCTGTATGACAGACAGCCTAGCCTCCGAACCTTATGGAAGCGAGGGAAACGGGCATGCTGACCCGCACCCATACCAAAGGCGATGCGCCATCGACCGCCATCTATTCCGATTGCGAACGCTATCGGTACAGCCTGGCCCGGGTCTGGGACCCAGCCGGGCGGCGGGTCATGTTCGTCATGCTGAACCCCTCCACCGCGACCGAGGTGCAGAACGACCCGACTGTCGAACGCTGTGAGCGCCGGGCGCGCGCGCTTGGGTATGGCAGCTTTCAAGTTACCAATATTTTTGCCTGGCGCGATACCGACCCAAAGAAAATGCGCGCGGCATCCGATCCGGTGGGCCCAGAAAACGATGCCGCCATCCTGCAGGGAGCGGGTTGGGCCGATGACATAGTCGCCGCCTGGGGCACCCATGGCGCCCATCTGGATCGCGGTACAGCAGTGGAGGCGTTGCTGCGTGGCGTGGAACAGCCCCTGTACCACCTCGGGCTCAGCCAGGCAGGGCACCCAAAACACCCGCTGTACATCAGCTATGCGCAACGCCCGATCCCATGGTAAATGCGCGCTAACCCATTAACCTATATTGTGAAATCTCTTTGACCTGCATGCCCTGACCGGGCCCACTAAGGTCGGTGTGATGGAATGTGAGTGGTGATGAAATGCTGTGGTTGGCCGGCCTGCTGGGGATGTTTGCAATTGGTGTGTCGGCGTTCGCGTGCGCGGACGAACTGACGCCGGTATCGGAGGACGCCGACGATCTTTTGGGTGAGGATGTCGGCACCGGTGATCTTGTCGACGACCTGACGGCTGACAGCTTCGACGTTGGCCTAATCCTGCCCGGAACAGACAGCGCCGATGTGCTGGGTGGGGCTGACGGCAATGACCAGATAAATGGCTATGACGGCGACGATACCGTCGTTGGCATGTACGGCGATGATGTCCTGCATGGTGGCAAAGGCAACGATGCAGTCGCAGGGATTGAAGGCGCCGACGAACTACATGGCGAATACGGCGATGACACCTTGGCAGGCGGCGATGGCGACGATGCGATGTTCGGCCATGGCGATGGCGACACGCTGGCAGGTGGTGACGGCGATGACGAACTGCATGGTGGCGATGGTAACGACACGCTTGCTGGCGGGGCTGGAGACGACGCATTGCATGGCGGTCTTTGCGAAGATGCGCTGGCGGGCGGCGAAGGCGAAGACACACTGTTTGGCGGATGGGGCGATGATGCTCTGACCGGACAGGACGATACCGAACCGAACAGCGTCGATTACCTGAACGGCGGCGGTGGCGACGACACCATCATCGCGGGCCAGTCCGACATCGTGACTACGGGAGATGGCGCAGACGCCATCGCACTGGGCCAATGGCTGGAAGACGCCGCGACCGAGATCACGGATTATGACGCCGCAGATGATTCCCTGCTGCTGGTCTGGGATCTTGAAGAAGACCCCGATCCCCAGGTCACAATCCTGGTCGACGAAGCGGATGCGTCCATAAACCATGTCCTGGTCAACGGTACGAAAATCGCCACTGTGCACGGCGCAACACCGCCGGACCCGCTGGACATCATCCTAGTGGATAGCGGTCTGACGGGACCCGGCCTGCAAGCTGGGTAACCCACCCAAGGTCTAACCCCCTAAACTCTTTGCCATTCCGCGCAAAAGCGCCTATACGCCCACACCTGCGCCAGAATCATCTGGACGAACACTCCACGGGCCTGTGCTGGACGACATCCCGGCCTGTGCCATTCACACTAGCCTTTCAAGGAGATCCCGATGTCGATTACTGCTGAAGAGAAAGCACGGGTGATGAAGGAATTCGCCACCAAAGACGGCGATACCGGTTCCCCCGAAGTGCAGGTTGCAATCCTGACCTCGCGCATCACCACGCTGACCGAACACTTCAAAACTCACAAGAAAGATAACCACAGCCGTCGCGGCCTGCTTAAGCTGGTTGCTCAGCGCCGGAAGCTGCTGGACTATCTGAAGGGCAAAGAAGAAGCGCGCTATCAGGACCTGATCAAGCGCCTGGGCATCCGCCGCTAAGGCCCCGCCCCGCAAGGGACCTAACAAACGCCCGCCACTCTGGTGGGCGTTTTGCTTTTCAGGAGAGCGCCTAGGCAAGGTCACTGAGAGACGTCAGTTGGCCGATGCCTGCCGCATAACCGCCGCCGCGCGTTTGCCAGTTTCGTGAGACGCCTTGACCGACGGGTGGATCATATCAACCGCGTGAAAGCTGCGATCACCGCTGGGTACCAGCCGTGCAACCGACAGGAAATGCACGCCGTTCATGCCCTGCGCCATCCGCGCCAGGCGGCGCTCCAGCTCGTCCCCGTCATCCCGGCAATGTTCGATGATCGACCCCACACCAGGGCTGCGCAGATAGCCCAGATAAATCACCTGCGCCCCGGTCGTCCGCAGCTTGGCCACGTTCGACGGAATCACACCCTGCGCCCCGTCTTGCGAAATCATCTTATTCATCCGAGCCTCGCAATTATCGCAGTTGCAGCCAAGCCAAAGATCATTTCCGCCACCGTTCAGCACAATCCAATCCCAGTCGCCTTTGACATACTGGCTGGAAATCTTCAGGCCCGCCGATCCGGTGATTGGTAAATTGTATATTACGTGCGCGCCTGATACTGCGCGGCTCATCACCGGTTGGCTCAGTTCGTTAGCGATCACCTCTAGGATCGAATTTCCACCACCACCATTCCAGGACATCATTGAATCGCCCATCGCGAGAATACGCGGAGGCACCATGGTGGTGTTCGGACCAACGGTCACACAGCCCACAACCAGGGCCAACAGACCCGCCAAAACAGATGCCAGTTTGAACTTGCTCGTACCGAACATGCCCTATCGTCCCTTTCAATTTCGCTCGTCACTTAAAATCCGCCACATAAGATAAAAGCTTTGTGTTGAAACAGTGTCGAAACAAGCCAGTTTTTTGAATCTCCCCGCGACCCATGTTCACCAAAGCCAGCACAACGGGCAATGACGCCAACGACTGGTTTATCTTGCAGGACGTGGCCAAAAGCACCGCAAAAGACACCGACCTGGTCCACTACCACGCACAGACCAAAGACGGTATTGGCCTCAGCGCCATCACACGCCTAGCAGGTAGCAGCTTTACCCTCATCGGCTCCGACGGAACAATGCGGACAACCGAGTTGTCGATCTCGGCGGGCTGATCGCCCTGCCGGCTAGTGATTTCGTGCCCTAACCAAGCCATAAGCCAATAGAGTATTCCCTTTCAGGCAAAACTGATGTATCCGCCCGCCCATCTGAGACGTGGCGCCCAGACCCCGGCGCTGTGAGAGCAAGATAATGGGGTCGGCGGCAATGGGGCCGCCATGCAAAACGGGAGACCCCGGAGGGCCGGGGAGTGCTCCCTTACAAGGACGCAAGATGTTCAACATTTCCAAGAAAAGCATACAGTGGGGCGAAGAAACGCTCACGCTGGAAACAGGCAAGGTTGCCCGTCAGGCTGACGGGTCGGTCATTGCAACGCTGGGCGAAACCAGCGTTATGGCCAACGTCACCTTTGCCAAGGAACCAAAGCCGGGCCAGGATTTCTTTCCGCTGACGGTTCACTATCAGGAAAAATACTATGCCGCAGGCAAAGTGCCCGGCGGTTTCTTCAAGCGCGAAGCGCGCCCAACCGAAAAAGAAACGCTGACCGCGCGCCTGATCGACCGGCCGATCCGCCCACTGTTTGTCCCCGGCTTCAAACACGAAGTGCTGGTGATGTGCACCGTGCTCAGCCATGACCTAGTTAACGATCCCGACATCGTCGCCATGATCGCTGCCTCGGCCGCGCTGACAATTTCCGGTGTTCCGTTCATGGGCCCGATCGGCGGCTGCCGCGTTGGTTTCGAAGATGGCGAATACGTGCTGAACCCCACTGTGGATGACATGCACGAACTGCGCCTGAATCCTGATCAGCGTCTTGACCTGGTGGTTGCCGGGACAAAAGACGCCGTGATGATGGTGGAATCCGAAGCGTACGAGCTGTCCGAAGCCGAAATGCTGGGTGCCGTGACCTTCGCGCATAAACAAATCCAGCCAGTGATCGACCTGATCATCTCGCTGGCCGAAGAAGCCGCGAAAGAACCGTTCGACTTCCAGCCGCCGGATTACGCAGACCTCTACGATGCTGTTTCGGCTGCAGGCGAAGAACAGATGCGCGGCGCATTTGCCATCACCGACAAACAGGAACGCACCGCCGCCGTGTCCGCAGCCCGCGAAACTATCAAAGGCGCGCTGACCGAAGAGCAACTGGCAGACACCAACCTCGGCTCTGCCATGAAGAAGCTGGAAGCCAGCATTCTGCGCGGCGATGTCGTAAAAGGCGGCAAGCGGATCGACGGGCGCGACACCGCCACCGTGCGTCCGATCGTGGCCGAAACTGGCCTGTTGCCGCGGACCCATGGTTCAGCCCTGTTCACCCGCGGGGAAACCCAAGGTCTTGTCGTGACCACGCTGGGCACCGGCGACGACGAACAGTTCATCGATGCCCTGCACGGCACGTTCAAATCGAACTTCCTGCTGCACTACAACTTCCCGCCATACTCGGTCGGTGAAGCGGGGCGTGTTGGCCCTCCGGGACGTCGTGAAATTGGCCACGGCAAACTGGCCTGGCGTGCGCTGCAGGCCGTTCTGCCTGCGCCGACCGACTTCCCTTACACCGTGCGGCTGGTCTCCGAGATCACCGAATCCAACGGTTCGTCCTCTATGGCGTCCGTCTGCGGTGGCTCCCTGTCCATGATGGATGCCGGTGTTCCACTGAAATCCGCGGTGGCCGGTGTCGCCATGGGTCTGATCTTGGAAGATGACGGATCCTACGCGATCCTGACAGACATTCTGGGTGACGAAGACCACTTGGGAGACATGGACTTCAAAGTCGCAGGCACCGAAAACGGCATCACCTCGCTCCAGATGGACATCAAGGTGGCCGGGATCACGCCGGAGATCATGGAAAAGGCGCTGGCACAGGCCAAAGACGGCCGTATGCACATCCTTGCCGCGATGAACAAGGCGCTGAGCAAAACCTCTGCCTTCTCCATCCACGCCCCGCGCATCGAGACTATGAACATCCCCACCGACAAGATCCGTGAAGTGATCGGGTCCGGCGGCAAGGTCATCCGCGAGATCGTGGAAGTGTCCGGCGCCAAGGTCGACATCAACGACGATGGCGTGATCAAGATCGCATCGCCGAACGGTGAAGCGATCCAGAAGGCCTATGACATGATCCACGCAATCGTGGCCGAACCCGAAGTGGGCGAAATCTACAACGGTAAGGTCGTGAAGATCGTCGATTTTGGCGCCTTCGTGAACTTCTTTGGCAAGCGCGATGGGCTGGTGCATGTCAGCCAGATCCTGCCGAAGCGTCTGAACCATCCGTCGGATGTACTGAAGGAAGGCCAAGACGTAAAAGTCAAGCTGTTGGGCTTTGACGACCGCGGCAAGGTGCGCCTGTCGATGAAGGTCGTCGACCAGGAAACCGGCGAAGAAATCGTGCCGGAGAAAAAGGAAAAGAAGGACGAGGACGAATAATCTTCCGGTCTTCTTAACCAGACGCGAAGCCCCGCCAATCCGGCGGGGCTTTTCATTTTCCATCCGTATTCAGTCGGTTCCTTAATGCACGGATCGACATAATCCTTGGCATAAAGCCCTCGTTTAACCCGAAATCCAATCGCATCAGTGCGTCCCACTTCCCAACTCTCTCCCATGCAGCATGGCAATGCCTCACTTTTGAAACGGGAGACCCCAGATGAAAAACCTGAAACCAATCGTTCTGTCCGACCTGATCCTTGCTGTGCCCGCCATCGCCACCGCCCAGTTCGGGTTGGGTGACACCATTGGCACCTCTGACGCCGATATTGCTACGCTGGACACGCAGTTCGATCAGTGGGGGCTAGTGGCCGTGCTTTCGATCAAGGGTTTGTCGATCGCGGAGATCGCCACCATGCGCAACACAAGGGAAGGCACGGTCAAAGCCCAGAACGCCGCTCTTTACCGCAAAGCAGTTATCTCCGGCCGCCCGCAATTGCTGAGCCTGTGTATCGCAGACCTGATGACAGGCAGCGTGGTGAAACCAGAAGACTGAGCCGTCTTTTCCCAGCGGTCGTTCTGGCGCATAAGGTACCATGGACAGCATGATCATCCACCTCCCCAGCGCAACCTCCCGCGCGGCCCATGTGGCCAAGCTGTGTGAATTGTTGCCCAACGCACAGGTGGTCGAAGCGGTAAACGGCGCCGACGCGATAGCCACGGGCGAAGGCCACCTGGCGGCGGGGCCAGTCTGCGCCCCCCGCTATCCGTTTGCACTCAGCCCGGGCGAAGTCGGCTGTTTCCTGAGCCACCGGTCCTGCTGGCAACGGCTGGCAGAGAGCGACGCGGACTATGCGTTGATCGTGGAAGATGATTTTGACATCGACCCGGCGGCCTGGGCCCCTGCCCAGCGCCTTGTACAGGCGCATGGAGATGTAGACAGCTACATCCGCCTACCCGCCAAACCTCGCGAAAAACCAGTGCAGGTGATCGCGGAAGACAGCGGTGCGCGCATGTTCCTGCCACGCAGGATCGGGCTGCAGACTGTTGCGCAGGTGGTCGGACGAAATGCTGCAACCCGGCTGTTGGCAGCCAGTCCGAAGTTAGATAGGCCGGTTGATGCATTCCTGCAGATGCACTGGCACACTCGCCAGACAATTTACACGATCCTGCCCAGCGGGGTGCACGAACGGACCGCGGAACTGGGCGGATCTACGATCCAGTCTGACACACCGGCCAAGGCAAAGCTGGCGCGCGAAATAAAACGCGCGGTGTACCGGGCCAAGATCGCCACCCGACCGCAAACCCCCAGATAACCTTCTGATGGAGGCGGGAATTTTTGAAAAATTCCCGCTCGAAAAATCGATTTTTTGGACCGTTTGTGTCAGCCCGGAAGCTTGGTCGTGCGCAGATACGGGAAGTGGGTGGTAAACTCACCGTATTTGGCTTTGGCGTCTTCGTCACTGACGGCCGTCGGGATGACCACATCACCGCCCGGGGTCCAGTTGGCCGGGGTTGCGACGTTTTCCTTAGCTGCGGTCTGCAGCCCGTCCAATGCGCGCAACACTTCGGCAAAGTTGCGGCCCACATTCATCGGATAGGTCATGGACAGTTTCAGCTTTTTGTCCGGCCCAATGATAAATATCGACCGCACGGTCGCGCTGTCATTCGGGGTCCGCCCGTCGGGCAAGTAAGCCTCGGCGGGCAGCATATCGAATGCTTTAGAGACTGCCAGGCCATCATCGGCAATAATGGGAAAACCCGCCGTGGTCCCAGCGAAGCTTTCGATGTCGCCCTTCCACTTACGGTGATCTTCGACACCGTCAACGGAAACGCCGATCACCTTGGTGCCCCGCGCGGCCCATTCATTGGCCAGCTGTGACACCGCGCCAAATTCGGTAGTGCAGACCGGCGTAAAATCCTTCGGATGCGAAAACAGGATCGCCCAGCTATCGCCAACCCAGTCGTGGAACTGAATCGTACCCTGATCGGTTTCAGCCGTAAAATCGGGTACGGTGTCGTTGATACGCAAACCCATTGTGGTCTCCATCTTTAAGGTTTTCCTGAACACCATGTAGGCACCTCTGACGGTGTCTGCATCCCTCTCTTGCAGTTCCAGAGGACGGGTGACAATGTGCCGCCCGAACGGCCAGCCGAACGGCGCGGTGTTCGCTGCAATTTCCCGAGAGGACTGTCATGCTCGAAAAGCGCGAATTCTATATCAATGGTCAGTGGGTTGCTCCGTCTGCATCCAACGACGTCCAAGTTATCGACCCCTCAACCGAGGAACCCTGTGCGGTTATCTCCCTAGGCTCGGAGGCGGACACAAACGCCGCTGTGGCCGCCGCCAAAGCTGCGCTGCCGGAATGGATGGCCCTGCCAGCATCGGAACGAATCGCGTTCGTAGCCAAGCTGCTGGAGCTTTATGCAGCGCGCAACGAAGACCTGGCGCAGGCGATCAGCATGGAAATGGGCGCACCAATCGATATGGCCCGCACACAGCAGTTTGGGGCTGGTGCATGGCATCTGAAAAACTTCCTGAAAGCTGCAGAGAATTTTGAGTTCGACCATGCGCTGAACGAAAAATCCCCGAACGACCGCATCATTCACGAAGCGGTGGGTGTCGCTGCCCTGATCACCCCTTGGAACTGGCCGATGAACCAGATCACGCTCAAGGTCGGCGCGGCCGCCGTAGCTGGGTGCACCATGGTGCTGAAACCGTCCGAACAAAGCCCGCTGAACGCCATGGTTTTTGCCGAACTAATGGACGAAGCCGGGTTCCCTGCCGGAGTCTTCAATCTGGTCAACGGCGATGGACCAGGTGTCGGCACACAGCTGTCGGGACATCCGGACGTGGATATGGTCAGCTTCACTGGCTCCACCCGCGCCGGCCAGGCAATTTCCAAAAACGCGGCCAACACGCTCAAGCGTGTGCATCTGGAACTGGGCGGCAAAGGGGCCAACCTGATCTTTGCAGATGCAGATGAAAAGGCCGTCAAGCGCGGCGTGCTGCATATGATGAACAACACGGGCCAGTCCTGCAACGCGCCCAGCCGTATGCTGGTGCAACGCCCGATCTACGATGAGGCCGTTGAAACCGCCCGCGAAGTGGCCGAAGCCGTGACAGTCGGCAATGCCCATGATGAAGGCCGCCACATCGGCCCTGTCGTGAACGAAGTACAGTGGAACAAGATCCAGGACCTGATCCAGAAGGGCATCGACGAAGGTGCACGCCTTGTCGCCGGGGGCACTGGGCGTCCGGACGGGCTAAACAAGGGCTTCTTTGTGAAACCTACGGTCTTTGCCGACGTCAACAACGACATGACCATCGCGCGCGAAGAAATCTTTGGCCCGGTTCTGTCGATCCTGCCCTTCGATACCGAAGAAGAGGCCGTGGCCATCGCCAATGACACGCCCTACGGGCTGACGAACTATGTCCAGTCCACAGATGGCGACCGGTGCAACCGGATGGCGCGGCAGTTGCGGTCCGGCATGGTCGAAATGAACGGCGCAGCGCGATCAGCAGGCTCACCTTTCGGCGGCATGAAGCAGTCCGGCAATGGCCGCGAAGGCGGTACCTGGGGCATTGAAGATTTCCTCGAAGTCAAAGCTGTCGGCGGCTGGGCCGCAGGCTGATCCAGATCTGGCCGGGCGCGGTATGCTGCGCCCGGCCAGATGCCACCGCGTCCGATTGCGGCGGTGGACTTTGACATGGCAAGCAGGCAAAGCAACGCCATGATCATTTGCAGGCTCCATGGCAGGCTGGGCAACCAGATGTTCCAATACGCGGCAGCCCGCGCCATGTCGGCACGGCTGGGCGCTCCGGTGGCGCTGGACCCGCGCGAAGCACTTACAAAGGGCGAAGGGGTGCTGACCCGCGTCTTCGATCTGCCATTGTCAGACAGCCCCCACCTGCCCCCAACCCGTACTAATATGCCCGCCTATCTGGCCTGGCGCTGGCTGGGCCTGTCGCCCCGGTTCCGGCGCGAACGGCACCTGGACTATAATGCTGAAATCGGAAACTGGACCGCCCCTTGTTATTTGCACGGCTACTGGCAATCAGAACGCTATTTTGCCCAACAGGCAGCTATCATCCGCACCGATTTCACCTTTCCTGATTTTACCAACAGCCAGAATGCCGACATGGCCGCCCGGATCGCAGAAACCAACGCCATTGCCCTGCATGTGCGGCGCGGTGACTACCTCGCCCTCGGCCAGCACGCCGTGTGTGATGAGGCGTATTACCTAGCCGCCCTAGATACCGTTCGCGAAGGTATAGAAAACCCCACTGTCTATGTCTTCTCGGATGACCCCGACTGGGCCAAATCTAACCTGCCGCTGCCATGTGAAAAGGTGGTGGTCGATTTCAACGGGCCGGAAACCGACTTCGAAGACATGCGTCTGATGTCGCTTTGCCAGCATAACGTCATAGGCAATTCCTCGTTCTCTTGGTGGGCTGCCTGGCTGAACGCCAACCCCGACAAACGGGTCGCGGGACCCGACAGGTGGTTCGGGGACTCGACGCTCAGCAACCCAGATATCCTCCCTGTGGGCTGGCTGCGCGTACCTGTCTAGAAAGGCGTCTTGGCGCGGAAGATCATCGACACCCCGCCTTCGGGGTTTTTCAGCCGCAGCTCTTCGGCATGCAACATCATGCGGGGATATTCGCCCGCCGTTTCAGGCGCATACAGCGGATCGCCCAGAATCGGGTGCCCTAAGGCCAGCATATGCACCCGCAACTGGTGGCTGCGCCCGGTCTTGGGCATCAGCCGTACCCGCGTTTCAACGTTGGCGGCCCGTACAACCCGCCAGTCGGTTACCGCCGGCTTCCCCGTGTCATGACACACTTTCTGCAGCGGTCGGTTCGGCCAGTCCACGATCAACGGCAAATCCACGGTCCCGGTCTTCTCTGAAATTCGGCCCGCCACGCGCGCCACGTAAATCTTCTTCGTATAGCGTTTTTCAAACTGCAGCCCCAGATGCCGCTGCGCATGCGGGGTCAAGCCAAATACCATGACACCGGATGTGTCCCGGTCCAGCCGATGCACAAGCAACGCTTCGGGAAACGCTGCCTGCACGCGCGACAGCATGCAATCGGCCAGATGCGCGCCCTTGCCAGGCACGCTCAGCAACCCGTGCGGTTTGTTGACCACGAGAAGCTGAGCGTCTTCGTGGATCACCTCCAGCGGGACATCAGGGGGAGTGTATTCAGTCGACACGCTCATGCACGGCTGGTGGCACAGAAGCGGTCAAACTTCCAGCCCGCCCACCGCGCGTAACGGCGCGTCAGGCTTGCCGTGCACAAGGGCGATGGGCCATGTTCCCCCAAACCGCACTGCAAGCGCGGGTTAGACAGGGAAAAAACGATGAGCTTTGAAAACCTCCACCCGACAATTGCCGAGATGCTGGACGTGGTCGCCGCAGGTGACGAAACGGCGATCGGCCCGCTGCTGTCCAAAGACGTCCGCTTCCAGCCACCCACCTACTGGGCCACATGGACGGGGCGTGAACCCGTTGCCGCCGTTCTCGGCCATGTCAGCGCAGTGTTTTCCGATTTCCGCTATCGCCGGATCATGGGTGACGGCAATGATTGGGCTTTGGAGTTTCAATGCAAGGTCGGCGATCTGGACGCTGTGGGCGTTGACCTCATTACGATTGGTGAGGACGGGCTGATCGAAAACTTTGAGGTCGTTATGCGACCGCACAAATCGGTGAGCGCGTTGCGCGATGCGATGAACAAACGCGTCATGACTGACGCGCGGTTCCTGAAATTCAAGGAAGCATTGAGCTAAGGCACCGCAATGGCTGAGCGCATGTGAAAAGTCTCGCATCCAGGGATCGAAACCCCCGATTCCATCAATCTCAGCACGACTTTGCGTGTGCACCTTACACTGGTTTCGCGCGCAAAGCCTACGCAGCCGCGCTCAGGCCCGGACCCTCTCTGACTTCGGATCATACGGCGGTTTCAGTGAGGCCAGCGCAGCCACCCGCGTGCCGCACACATCAATTTCAAAGCTCGACCCCAATAGCTGATCCGCCTTTTCACCGGCGCAAGGTACATACCCCATGCCAATTGCCGCGCCTAGATGGTGACCGTAAGCACCGGAACTCAGGTAGCCTACAATCTCCCCATCCCGCAGGATCGGTTCGTTGTGATATAGCAGCGGTTCGGGGTCTTTCAGCTGAAACTGCACCAGCCGGGTCTGCAACCCTTCATCCTTCTTGCGCAGCACTGCATCACGACCAATGAAATCGGGTTTGGCGGTCTTCACGGCAAAGCCCAGCCCGGCCTCCAGCACGTGGTCTTCGCAGGTGATGTCATGGCCGAAATGGCGGAAAGCTTTTTCGATTCGGGCACAGTCCATCATATGCATGCCGCAAAGTTTCAGGCCCATGTCCTGCCCAGCCTCCCACAGGGTTTCAAACACATGGCCCGCCATGTCGGCGCTGACATAAATCTCCCATCCCAGTTCGCCCACATAAGACACGCGATGCACCCGGGCGAGGCCAAGGCCCAGCTCAATCTCCTGCGCCGTGCCAAAGGGGTTTGCGGCGTTGGAGAAATCATTGGGCGACACCTTCTGCAGCAACGTGCGGGCGTTCGGCCCCATCACCGCCAGCACGCCTTCAGAAGCGGTTAAATCGGTGACAGTGATGCGCGCGTCCCGCTCTCTTCCGCTCCGCAGCAGCCAAGTCTGATCCGCCAGCCGCGTCGCCGCCGGGGTGACCACCAAATAGACGGTTTCCGACAGGCGGGTCACGGTTACATCCGCCTCAATCCCGCCGCTGCAGTTGAGGAACTGGGTATAGACGATCTTGCCCAGAGGCACTGACATTTCGGCCCCACAAACAAGGTTCAGAAACGCCTCTGCATCCGGTCCTTCGACCCGAAGTTTGCCAAAGGATGACATGTCGTACATGCCTACATTTGTGCGCACCGCGTTCAGTTCCGCTGCAACATTGCCAAAGAAGTTCTGGCGCTTCCAGCTATAGCGATAGTCCTGCTCCTGCCCGTCATCAGCAAACCAATTGGCGCGTTCCCACCCCGCCAGTTCACCGAAGACAGCCCTGTTTTCCGCCAGATGGTGATGGAAGGGCGTGCGTCTGACCCCACGCGCCGTGGCCTTTTGGCGGTAGGGGTAGTGATCGGCATAAAGCAGCCCCAACGTTTCGGTGGAGCGTTCCATCAGATAGCGTTTGTTGCCCTGGAACGGGTGCATGCGACTGATATCTACATCGCCCAGATCGAACGGTTTTTCGCCATTCTCCATCCACTGGGCCAGCGCCATCCCGGCCCCGCCGGCAGACTGGATCCCGATGGAATTGAACCCGGCAGCAACCCAGACATTGTCCATTTCGGGCGCAAGACCCAAGTGATAGGCATCATCCGGCGTGAAGCTTTCCGGACCGTTGAAGAAGGTGTGGATGCCCGCGCTGCCCAGCATCGGCATGCGGCTCACCGCCGCCTCCAGGATCGGTTCGAAATGGTCGAAATCCTCAGGGAGCTGGTCAAACTCAAAATTATCAGGAATCGGGCCCCAGGGTTTCGACACAGGCTCAAACGCACCCAGCATCATCTTGCCCGCGTCTTCCTTGTAGTAGGCGCATTCGTCAGGCACGCGTAGGACCGGCATCTGGGTCAGACCCGCGATCGGCTCAGATACTATGTAGAAATGTTCACAGGCCTGCAGCGGCACGTTGGTATTCAGCATGCGCCCCACCTCGTGGCCCCACATACCCGCGCAGTTGACCACCATATCACAGGCAATGTCTCCCTGATCGCCAGTTTCGTTTTGCCAAGTAACCCCTGTAATCCGACGACCGTCGCGGGTGACGCATGTGACCTTGGTGCGTTCGGCCACCACCGCGCCCTGCTGGCGCGCGCCCTTGGCCATGGCCAGCGCGATATTGGCAGGATCAGCCTGACCGTCAGTGGGCAGCCAGACACCGCCGGTTACGTTATCTATATTGATATGTTCGTAGCGCGCCTTGACCTCGGACGGGGACAGTTCCTCCACCGGGACCCCAAAGGCACGGGCCATGGCGGCATTACGGTACAGCTCTTCCAAACGTTCATCAGTGAGCGCGACCGAGACCGAACCCACCTGCCGCATCCCTGTGGCAACGCCAGTTTCCGCCTCGAGCCCCATGTAAAGCTCCGCCGAATAGCGCGCCAGCTTGGTCATGTTGGAGCTGGCCCGCAGCTGTCCGATCAGGCCCGCCGCATGCCATGTGGTGCCAGAGGTGAGCTGTTTGCGTTCCAGCAGGACCACATCGGTCCAACCAAGTTTAGTGAGGTGATAGGCCACAGAGCAGCCGACCACGCCACCGCCGATGATGACCACTTGGGCCTGAGTTGGAATGGTCATTGGGGTATCTCCTGTGTAATCGGGAGGGGAGGCAGATTATTCTCCGAATAATCTACAGTTGGGGCGGTGCCCCCGTCGCATACAGCGACATCCCCAGAGTATTTGGACAAAAGTAAGGGGGTAGGATACATCAAACGATCTCGTACCCCGCAGCGCGCAGACGGTCCGCAAGAACAGAGATATGGGCCGGGCCAACCTCGCAACAGCCACCGATGATCGTCGCGCCCTGGTCCAACCAACTCATGGCGATATCGGCATAGGCATCCGGCCCTAGGTCTGTGCGTTGTGTGAGGGCATCGACCGTGGGCGCATCTCTAAGAAAGCCCTGGGAAATTTCGGTAAACCCATTCGCGTAGGCGCCAAACGTGCCAGTTATGTCTTTCATAACGCTGAGCGCATCAGTGATGGCCTCGGGCCGGGAACAATTGATCAAAACGGCTTGCGGTCTGTGTGTGGCGACCAAAGGAGCGAGTTCGCTGATCGGTTCCCCCGACCGCAGGCGCGTGCCATCGCTGTCATCGACCGTGACCGCCAGCCAGACCGGCAAATTGGTTTGCGATGCCGCCAGCAGCGCACCTTCGGCCTGCTCCACGGACGCCATTGTTTCAAACAGTAGCAGGTCCACCTGATTTTCCAGATGCGCGATGCTTTTTGCATACATCTCCGCCGCTTCATTAGGCGGCGGGCAGCGGTCAGGTCGATAGGAGGCCATAAGGGGCCCAAGCGCGCCAGCGATCCGTCCAGCCCCGGCAGCATCGCGCGCAGCCTGGGCGATTTCTAGCGCGCGGGAGACTATATCGGGCACTGGGACGCCCAAATCACCCATTTGTTCGAACCGGTCATAGAGCACGGCGTAGGTATTGGTTGTGATCACAGTAGCACCCGCTGCAACGTAGTCGTCATGAACCGCGCGCAGCAGGTCAGGGTGGTTGAGCATGACCGAGGTGGACCAGAACGGGGTTGGGGCCTCGGATCCGCGTTGCACCAGCTCCTGGCCGATGGATCCATCAAGAAGGGTGACTTTGGTCATGCTGAGGTTTCCGATAGAAGAAGAACCAGTTTGCCGGGATATGTTTTGGCGACAAAATCTTCCTGCGCCTTTGCAATATCCTTCAGCGGGTAAGTTTTTGAGATCAGAGGGCGCACGGACCCCTGGTTGATCAGATCCACCAAGGTCGCAAAAATCTCGCGTGGTTGATAGGTGGCGCCGAGGATGGTCCGGTCCGGCAGATAGATCTCGCGCAGATCCGCTGATACGATGGGACCTGCAATGGCCCCGGATACCGCATAGTGGCCACCCGGTTTCAAGGCACGGATCAAGTCAGCAAAGCCTCGGCCGCCCACCACGTCGATGACAATGTCAAAGTGTGACTCCGGCGGTACTTCGGTGCGGTCCAGAAGATTTTGGGCCCCAGCGGCGCAGACCGACGCGGCCTTGGCCGGAGCAGTCTGGCCGGTGACGGACGCACCAAGATAGGTGGCGAGCTGAACTGCGGCCAGCCCCACGCCACCCGACGCGCCGGTGACCAACACGGATAGACCCGGCGCAACGCCTGCCCGGTGCAGCAGGTTCCACGCTGTCCCGTAAGCACATGGCATCGCCGCAATCTCAGTGTCGGATAGCGGGGAGTCAGTGACATCGAAAAGGTCGGTGGCATCCATTAAGCAGTATTGCGCGAACGCCCCATCCAGTTCGGAGCCCAGAGCGATGAAGGCGTACGGGTTCTTGACCGTCGGACGCGGCAGGTTGATCTGGCTGGTTACGCGCTGCTCCAGGCGGAAACCGGACACACCCGAACCAAGTGCCGCTACCCGGCCACACAGGTCTCCGCCCTGAATTCGTGGGAAATCCAACGTACCGCCCCAGCCGCCATCCTCAACATGGCCACCAGTGTTCTCGGTGGCGGTCGTGACCTCGGGCGCGTACCATCCGATGCGCGAGTTGATGTCGGTGTTGTTCACACCCGCCGCCAAAACGCGAACCAGAACCTGACCGGGCCCCGGTTGCGGCACAGGAATATCATCGCGCCAGATCAGCATCTCAGGCCCACCATGGCCGACCAGTTGGACACCGGACATATGGGCAGGCAATGTCACGCACGCAGCCTTGCGTTGTCGGGGTCCCATAGCGGCTGATCCGGCTGCACCACTGCCCGGCAGCGCTGGCCATAAATTTCGACCTCCAGCTCCGTGCCCGACACTGCCAGATCGCTGCGCAACATGCCCAACGCGATGGAGGCATGCACGCGATAGCCCCAACCGCCGGAAGTGGTTTCGCCTACGATCTGACCGTCATGCCAGAGGGTGGACATATAGGGCGCGTCCGCCTCACCCGCATCAACGATCAGGGTGACGAAACGCTTCTTGCTGCCCTGCTGTTTTTCCGACAGCAGCGCGGCCTTGCCCGGGAAATCCTGCGGTTTATCGAGCTTGACGAACCGGTCCAGCCCACCTTCGAACAGGGAATAATCGGTGGAAATGTCGCCCTTCCAAGCCCGGTAGCCTTTTTCGAGCCGCAGGGAATTGAGTGCCCACATGCCAAAGGGTTTGGCACCTGCCGCCAGAACGGCCTCGTAGATCTTGGGCATATCGTTGTTTGCGGCGTGGATTTCCCAGCCCAGTTCCCCCGCAAAGGACACCCGCAGCAGAGTTGCCTGGGCCCCGCCAATCTCGGTTTCCTGGAAACTGAGCCAGGGCAGGCTCAGGTCCGCTGCGCAAATCCCGGCCATTAGGTCACGCGAGGTAGGTCCGGTTACGATCAGGGTGGACATGTCACCGGTCCAGTCTTCGAGCCTGAAGGTCGCATCATCCGGCATATGCCGTTCGAGCCATTCACGGTCATGCCATTGTGCGGTGGCAGCAGTGACCAAAACAAACCGGTCTTCGGCCTCGCGGGTGACGGACATTTCAGTCAGGATCCGGCCGCGAGTGTCGGCGAAATAGACGAGCCCGACGCGGCCAATTTTGGGCAGCGCCCCCGCGACCAGACCCCGCAGCCATTCGTCCGCACCCGGACCTTGGATCTTGAACCGCGAAAATCCGGGCAGATCCAGCAAACCGCAGCCATCGCGCACGGCTTCGCATTCCTCGCGGATGCGCTGTTCCCAAGGACCTGCGCGGTTCCAGGTCTGGGTGGTGTCTTCGGACGTGTCATCACCCGGGTGAGCGAACCAGTTGGCGCGTTCCCAGCCATTGTAAGCGCCCATCACACCGCCCAGCGATTTGACCTTGTCACTCACCGGCGACAGCTTTTTGTCCCGTCCCGCAGGCCATTCGTGCCAGGGGAAATGCATGGCGTATTCGTGGCCATAAACCTCCATCCCCTTGGCGACGCAATAATCGTGATCGGTGTAGTCGGTGTAGCGACGCGGGTCGCAAGACCACATGTCCCATTCGGTCTGACCTTCGGTGATCCATTCCGCCAGGACCTTGCCCGCGCCACCGCCCTGGGCGATGCCGAAGGTAAAAACGCAGGCTTCGAACGCGTTGGGCACACCGGGCATGGGGCCGATCAACGGGTTGCCGTCGGGAGCATAGGGGATCGGGCCATTGATGATGCGGGAGATGCCGGATTCCCCCGCCAGCGGCACACGCTCCATGGCGTCAGCGACGATGTCTTCAATGCGGTCTAGGTCATCGGGATAGAGCTGGAAGCTGAAATCATCGGGCAGCGGGTCGGATGGATCAACCCAATGCGCGCGGCAGTTGGGCTCATAGGGCCCTATGTTGAAGCCGTGTTTTTCCTGCCGAAGGTAGTAGGAGACATCAACATCGCGCAAAAGCGGCAGCTTGTGGCCAACCTCTTTGGACCAAGCTTCGATCTCAGGCACCTGTTCGGTCAGTAGGTATTGGTGGCTCATCACCATCATCGGCACGGTGCGTCCACCATAGGGTTTGAACCATTCACCGACCCGCTGGGCATAGTAACCGGCAGCATTCACCACATATTCGCAGCGGATGTCACCCTTATCCGTATGCACGATCCATTCGCCGTTTTCGCGGCTGATGCCGGTGGCCGGGCAGAACCGTTCGATCCGGGCACCCATGTCACGTGCGCCTTTGGCGAGGGCCTGGGTCAGCTGGGCCGGATCGATGTCACCATCGTTGGGATCATAAAGAGCGCCGGCCAGATCATGCGTTTTGATGAAGGGGTAGAGTGGTTCAATCTGATCAACGCCCAGAATGTCCAGATCCATCCCCTGATAGAGCCCCATGCCCTTGGCGCGCTGAAATTCCTGCATGCGTTCCTTGGAATGCGCCAGCCGGATGGATCCGGTCTGGTGGTAGTTCATGGGGTAATCAACCTCATCGCCCAAACGGGCATACAGCTCGGTCGAATAGCGCTGCATGTTCATCACGGACCAGGAGGTCGAGAAGGTGGGTACGTTGCCTGCCGCGTGCCATGTGGATCCAGCAGTCAGTTCGTTCTTTTCCAGCAGAACACAATCGGTCCATCCAGCCTTGGCCAGATGATACAGCGATGACGCGCCCACCGCACCACCGCCGATGATAACCACACGGGCCGTTGTCGGAAAATCCGCCATGATGAGCCTCCTTCAGTCGATGATACGGCGGGCGGCCAGCCCACCGAACAGAATTGCAGTGATCTTGCTCATTGCCCGGACCCGGGCGCGCAGAATGTCAGACATCATCCCGGCGAGCGCCCCGAGTGTGAGGCTGAAGGCAAAACCGTTGATCAGGAAAATTGCCCCCAGAACCAGCGTTTGCGCCCAGATCGGACCATTGCCGGGTTGGGTGAATTGCGGGATGAAGGCAAAGATGAACAGCGCGGTTTTGGGGTTCAGGACATTGGTCAGAAACCCGCGCCGGATGGCCGACCGTAAGCTGAGTGCTGCGCGCCCAGTGCCCAGATCATCCGCTGCGGTCCAGGCCTGCCAGGCCAGCCAGGCCAGCCAGAGAAGGTATACCACGCCGACTAACCGGATCACCTGATACGCGCCGGGATAGGCCAGCAACAGGGCTGAAAGACCAGCTGCCGCCGAGATAACATGCACCGCAACGCCGAGGTTGATCCCAACCGCTGCCGCCATGCCGATGCGCGGGCCCCCCTGGATACCCGAGGCAGAGACAAAGACAAAATCCACCCCGGGCGTCAGGTTCAACACCAGCCCGGCCCCGATAAAGGCTAGCAGTAGGATCGGATCATAGCCTAGCAGGATGTCCAGCATTATTGCGCCCTTTGCGGCACGCCATTGGCGATATCGTAGGTATCCCCCTTGTCCAAGACAAGGATGTGTTTTCGCAGTTTCAGCCTCGTTCGCTCTTCTTTGGCTCCCAGAGAAAAAGTGGCCCCGCCGTAACTGATCCTGTCTTCAAGCATCTGTTTCTCCGTCAGTAAACCGGTGGAGCGATCACCCAGATCGCGACGGCGGGGGTGTCATAGGGATTGATCCATTCAAACGGCTCCCCACGAATGCGGAAGCTGTCGCCAGGATGGATGGTGAACCGCCGCCCACCGATCACCAGATCGAGCGTGCCGGAGATCAGATACCCCACCTCCTGCGTCGGTCGGGTCACGACCTCCCCAATCCGGCTGTGGGGCTCGAAGGTGGAATGCACGACCTCAAAATCATCTGTCAGGTCGGGGGACAGCAGTTCTTCGACCAGCCCGGCCTCACCCGACCCAATGGGCCGTCGCGCGCCACGCCGCACAACGAACCCAGCTTCTTCCACCGGGGCGGGTGCCTGGCCGAAGAACAGCGATGTAGGTACTTCGAGAGCGGCGGCGATATGCCGGAGGTCGGTGATAGACGGGTCGGACAGGTCACGTTCCACCTGGCTCATCCACCCGACCGACCGCCCCAGCCGATCCGCCAGATCCGCCAGCGTCATCCCCCGCGCCTTGCGCAGGGCGCGCAGATCGGCCCCGAGAGAGTTGCCCTGGATCGCAAGTTGGGTGATCATTTCCTTGTCCGTGAAAGTCTTGCGCTGTATTTCACGCTGCCGCCCCTTGGTGAAAAGATCAAGGAAAATTTCACGGGGCCAAAAAATGACAAATCAGTTCAAAACATCATATCGACGTGCAATTCTCCAGGTGAGATTGCATGTTCCGAATGCAGCCATTTCCATCAGGGAGGATTTCAATAAGAATGAAAACCGTTTTGCAGACTGCGATCGGCGTCGCTCTGGCAGCTTTAATGAGCGTTGGTTTGGCAACCGCGCAGGATATTGAGGGTGTTGAGGCTGGCCAACTGCGCTGTGACGTAGCGGGTGGTGTAGGGCTGGTACTGGGGTCCCGCAAAAAGATGGAGTGCAAATTTGAAAAGACAGATGGCACGGTCGAAGCCTATTCAGGGCGCATTGTGAAAGTCGGTATCGACATTGGCGTCACCAAGGCATCGGTTGTCTGGTGGGCGGTTCTGGCCCCGGCGGGTAACCAGCCAAAAGGCGCACTGGAAGGTGAATATGTCGGCCTGACGGCCGAAGCGACTGTTGCGGTCGGTGCCGGGGCCAACCTGTTGGTTGGAGGTGGCGACCAGTCTTTTGCGCTGCAACCGTTGAGCCTGCAGACGCAGGAAGGGCTGAACATCGCAGGCGGCGTTGGGTCCATCAAACTGGAATATGTCGACTAGACTCTTGTCGAAAACACAGAATGCAGGATCGCGGCGAGTGCATCTGCGTCCTGCTGGGTGAATGCATCGGGCTGATCGCTGTCGATGTCGAAAACTGCGATTACCGCGCCGTCTGGTCCGAAGACCGGCAGCACCAGTTCGGAGCGGGTGCTGCTGGAGCAGGCAATATGATCTGCGAACGCTTCGACATCCGGGACAAGCTGTATTTTCCCGGTGCGCGCGGCGGCCCCGCAGACTCCTCGCGAAAACGGGATGGCTAGGCAGCCATGGCCGCCCTGATAGGGCCCGATTTTCAACAGCTCCGGTTCGGTCACGCGGTAGAATCCAACCCAATCGAACCGGCCGTCGGCATGAAAAACTTCGCAGGTGATCGTCGCCATCAACGCGACAGTGTCGGTTTCGCCTTCGGTCAGGGCAGTGATGGTTTTAGACAGAGCATTGAAATCCACGCGCATTTTTCCTGACCTCCTTGGCACAGTCCCAGCGGCACACATCGTTTGGTAAGATTTGCCAACTAGCTTGCCTGAAATGTCACCGCAACCAAAGAGAGCCCAATGAGTCTCAGCAGCAGTGTTCAGGATCAGACCCAAGTCATTTCCGTAAATGCCGAACGTATCGATGCGGCGATGGCAATCCAGTTCAAGGATGAAATGCGACAAGAAACTGCCAATGGGCCGGGCCGGGTGATTCTGGATCTGACCAATGTGGAGTTTATTGATTCCAGCGGGTTGGGCGCCATTGTGGCGTCGATGAAACAACTGGAAACTGAAAAGCGGCTGGAACTGGCGGGCCTTTCACCCAACGTGCAGAAAGTGTTTCGACTGACGCGAATGGATACCATTTTCACTTTGTTTCCGACCCTGAACGATGCACTGGACCAGTCCTCCGCGTGAACCAGCCCGCCCACATGCCGATATGTGATCCAATGGTTCGGCGGATGCGGATCAACCGGTACCGGCCAGAACTATGCGATGTTCGGCGCGCGCTGAATGTGCTGATGTCCGAATGTGACGCGATGCTACCGCCAAACTGCGCAGAAGTTGCTGGTAACCTGCAAATCGTGCTTGCCGAAGCGCTGAACAACGTGGCCGAACATGCCTTTGCCGGTCTGGAGCCGACCGAGGCGAGCGTCGCAAGTGCTCTGTGCGGCGACCATCTGCGCGTGGTGCTGCGCGACACCGGCCACCCCCTGCCCCAACGGTTGCTGCAACCGCCGCCGCCACCAAATCTGGCAGGTCCGACAGACTTTCTGTCCGAAGGTGGTTTTGGATGGGCGCTGATCCACCAATTGACCAGCAGGCTGGAATATTCCCGGACGGACCGTGAAAACCGGCTTTGTCTTTGGTTTTTGGTCGCTGGCACCCGCAAAAACTGCACGCGCCCCAATAAAGCCGCAATCCAAGCAAACTCCAGCCCTAAACCACCGACATCCTAGTCTTGTAGCTGAATATGGCTTCCCTCGGCGCTGCGTGTTTTCAGCCCCCACCCAGTGCGTGGCGCCGAGGACTAACTCCCAAAACCTTATGATACCACGCCGGACGATTGGCATTTTCCGACGCACGCAATAGGTTGCAGACCAATAATCAAGGGAGGCATCTATGCGCGATTTTCAACTGCCCGGGCGGTCTCCGGTTTTTGCCGAAGGCGGCATGTGCGCGACATCCCATCCGCTGGCCGCGATGACGGCGATCGATATCCTGAAGCGCGGCGGGAATGCGATGGACGCGGCCATTGCCGGGGCGGTCCTGCTGGGAATCTGTGAACCACAGATGACCGGGATAGGCGGCGATTGCTTTGTGCTGTGGTCTCCTGCGGGCAGCGAGGACATCGTTGCGCTCAACGGATCAGGCCGCGCCGCCACTGGCGCAACTGCGGCGGAGCTGCGTGCAGCCGGGTACAGCACAGTTCCGGTGGACAGTGCGCATGCAGTGACGGTGCCAGGGGCGATGGACGCGTTCTGCACCCTGTCGGACAAAGCCGGGAAAATCGGGCTGGATGCCATTTTGGCTCCAGCGATTTATTACGCCGATGCAGGTATCCCCGTCGCCCCACGCGTGGCGTTTGACTGGGGCCAGGACCAAACCCGCTTGCAAGGGCGCGGCCGCGATCATTACCTGGTGAACGGAGCCGTGCCCAAAACCGGCCAGATGTTCCGCGCGCCGGGCCAGGCAGAGGTGCTGCGCCGCGTCGCCAAATCTGGACGCGATGCGTTTTACACGGGCGAAATAGCCGACGACATGATCGCCGCGCTGAACGCCATGGGCGGGCACCACACAGCCGAGGATTTTGCCGCGACCGCTGCAACGCCCACAACGCCGATCAGCGGCACATACAAATCGATCGAGCTGGTGGAGCATCCACCAAACGGCCAGGGGGCCACGGCCATCCTGATGATGAACATTCTGTCACATTTCAACATCGCAGGCATGGATCCGTTCGGCCCGGAACGCGCGCATATCGAAGCCGAGGCCGCGAAGCTGGCCTATGACGCGCGCAACCGGTTTATCGCCGATGCCGCACACATGACACGCCTGGACCACATGCTATCGGAAAAGACCGCCGCTGATCTGGCCGCGCTTATCGACCCGAAACGCGCGATGGCCAGCCCGGCGGCAGTGAGCGAATCCGTCCATAAGGAAACCATCTATATCACCGTGGTTGACCGGGACCGGATGGCGGTGTCGCTGATCTATTCCATCTTCCAAGGCTTTGGCTCGGGTATTGCCAGCGACAAATTCGGCATCTTGTTCCAGAACCGTGGTGCGGGATTCTCTCTGGAACAAGATCATGCCAACGAACTTGCGGGGGGCAAACGGCCAATGCACACGATCATTCCCGCGATACTGCGCGAAAACGGGTGTGTGAAGATGCCGTTTGGCGTGATGGGCGGGGCGTATCAGCCCAACGGGCACGCACGAATGGTCACGAACCTCGTGGATTTCGGCATGGACCCACAAACCGCCAACGACGCGCCGCGCTGTTTCACCGACGCGGGCACGATGAATGTGGAACGCGGGTATTCCGACTCCACACGCGCCGCGCTGGCGGAAATGGGGCACACCGTGGCGATCCCCGAAACGCCGATTGGCGGGGCACAGGCCATTCATATTCGCGAAGATGGCGTGCTGGAAGGCGCAAGTGACCCGAGAAAAGATGGCTGCGCACTGGGATACTAAGCGATAAGGCGAAAGCCGTTGGTGGGTCCGCCCACCGACAGCTTTAGTTTAGTTGGAAGTGCAGCGGATAGCTGCCATCTTCGAACGGGCCGAACATTTCAGGGATGTCGGGGTGGTCCACCGGTTCGCCCGAATAGTCCAGAACTAGGTTCTGTTCCGAAACATATGCGACGTAATAAGAATTTTCGTTCTCGGCCAGCAGGTGATAAAATGGCTGCTCGCGCAGGGGGCGACTATCTTCAGGAATGGCCTGATACCATTCCTCTGTATTGGAAAACTCGGGGTCCACATCGAAGATAACACCCCGGAAAGGGTGCTTGCGATGCCGGACCACCTGGCCCAAATGATATTTTGCGCGCGACTTTAACATTTCACACAGCCCCTATTGGGTGCTTTTAGCGGGTTCAAGCCCCAATTGTCCAATTTTGTGCACACTTCAGAGGGAAACAGACTGTGAACTGCTGCTGCGCAGTTAACGAATGACATCACGGTCACAGACCAAGACACTTGCGTGACAGGGATTTGCACCGGCACAGCTTTAATGTAGTCTTAAACAAAAAGGCTGAGGCAGATGGGCAAACCGATTTGGGCGCTTTTCGCGCTTCTTATTCTTGCGAATTGCGGGGCGCGTTATAACACGCCGCCACGCAACCTGGATGATGCTTGCAGCATCATCAACCAGCGACCACCCTATATCAAAGCGTTCAAAGCGACCGAACGAAAATGGGGTGTGCCGGTGCATGTTCAGATGGCAGCAATGTACCAAGAAAGCAAATTCGACGCCGACGCGCGCACGCCGTTCCGGTACGTTCTGGGTGTGATCCCAATGGGCCGCCAGTCCAGCGCCTATGGGTACAGCCAAGCGTTAGACGGCACCTGGAGCGATTACAAGCGCGCCACCGGCCGGTCTGGGGCCAAGCGGGACAAGATCCGCGACGCAACAGATTTCATGGGCTGGTATTTCAATCATAGCAAGGAAAAGAACGGCATAGCACTGGACGATGCACGCAACCAGTATCTGGCCTATCACGAAGGACATACCGGGTACCGCAAGGGCACCTATCGCAGCAAATCCTGGCTGGTCCGAGTAGCCGACAAAGTCGATGCGCGTGCAGATCTGTATGAAGACCAGCTGTCCAAGTGCCGTAAGGCACGCTGAGGTACGCGGCTTGGCCAGAAACATTCCCGGGCAAAATCTTGCCGGTAACATCGTTGTCTACCGGCGAGACGGCATGGGTGCGCGGCTGCGCAATCTGGTCGCAGGTCTGCGGCTGCAACAGCGGTTTGGCGGTGATCTGGTAGTATTGTGGCCGGTCGGGGCAACGACCAAGACACTGAAGCATCCTGACCAACTATTTGATGCGGATTTTGTTGCCGCCCACATGGTTCAGAATACCGACCAGATAAAACAGACTCATGCATCCGCGCGCGATTTCAGGTCGTTCCAGACGGCGCAGGACATCCAGGCGCATCTAGCAGCCGGTGGATCTGTGTTGATCGAAAACCTGAGTGGGGAGTTTCTGATCCCCGGTGAAGACGTGCATATGGCCCGTGCGGAGTTCATCCAGACCGCCGCGAGTCTGCCGTTTCACGTCGACATTCTGGACCGGGTGCAAATGGTGCGGGATCACGCCGGGGGTCAAGCTATGACCGCACTTCATGTGCGGCGCGGGGACATCATTTTTGAACCCTACTGGGCGCGCCGCTTCTGGCCAACCAAATACGCGCCGGACGAATATTATGATGTAATGATCTAGCAGTACCCGAACCGGCCTTATCTGCTGTTTTCGGATACACCCCAGACAATCTCGCGGTTTCATGACCGGCATGGAATTGTTTCTGCTGCTGCGGTAATGGATCTGGCCAGCCTTTCCCCCGCTCAGGCGGATCTAAGTGAGCTGCTGGCAATTTCACAATGTAATGATGTTCTGTGCAGTTCCTACAGCGCGTTTTCTACGGCGGCTGTAATGATGGGCGGGGCCACTAAAACCGCGTTGCCGGACGACCTGCCGGCTGAATTGCAACGCAAAGCGCACAAGCGGCTGGGTAAACGGCTGCAAGCCGGACCAGAGGCGTTTATCAACGTGAACGACTATGGTCAAAGCCTGCATTGGCAGGTGCAGCGCTCCTCTTCGGCAGAGGCACAGGCGCTGTGCGAACGCGTTATCGACCAGCGTTTGTGGGTACCGCATCTGGGGCCGCATACATTGACCAAAGCGGTCAGGAACCGAATGGATCAGGAGACTGTCGCGCTGATTGAAACCGATCAGCGACACTACCCGTTTCGAGCCAGGTACCTGCAAAAGACGCCGGACATCAAACGCCTGCAGACCAAGCTGTTTCTCGCTGCGCAGGCCTATGTCGGGCTGGGGGACATCCCGCGTGCGGTTGAGGTAATGGCCAACATCGCTCTGTTTCAAAGGCAGGCGGGCGCGGTCGATGCGCTAAGCCATGTGTTGCACGAACATTTGCGCGCTGGGGCGTTTGGTTGCCCGCCGACAACATTGGTGCCGTACTCTTCGGAAGACGGTCGAATCCCAGGATTTAGACGTTTGCGTGATGTGAGGCGTCCGATCCTGATGCGGTTTCTGGCCAGGCAAACGCCCTGGCAATGGCAGGCAGCCATGGGAGTGGATTGGCCCGAACTGCACATGTCCGGCGGCTGTGTCTTGCAAGATGGCATTCTAGCGCGGCTGACGGGCTATGCTACGTCCGACGATCCGATGGAAAAATCGCTGGCAGCTGTTGCCTGCCTGCGAACCAACCGGACGCCCAAGGCCAGACAGTTGATGAACCAGATTGCCGATCCGCTGGTTGATCTGTCCGGTGACGATTGGGCGTTGCTACAGAAACGCAAGGCACAGGTTTTATTGAAGCAAGGCAAGACCCAGCAAGCAGAGTATGCGGCTGCGGCGGCCCTTGAAGCCAGCGCGCACCCGGTGTTCCGCTGGTGGTGGGCGGCGTGCCTGCTGGACAGCGGCCAGCGGGACAAGGCATTAGACGTTACCAACACGCTCCCAGCCGACACCCAGTATGCTCGGGCCGTCATGGTGCGGCTGGCTGATCCAGCAGGCGTTTCCGTGCGCAAGAAAGCGCTGGAAGAGGGATTTGTCGTGACCGTTCCGGAGACCGGCGGGAACGTTGTACTTGCGTAACGCTAGCGGTCAGTGACCGAAGATGGGTTGACCGTGTTGAACAGGGACACTGGGAAAGACATCCCGGTTTCCATACCGCCCAGAATAACCGTGGTCTGGCTACCCGTACTATCATTTATGACCCATTTGCGCAGCTGCACCGGTTTGCCCGTGAAGTAGAGGTCGATGCTGCCGTAATCCGGGTGTTCGGGGTCCTGTGCCCGTACGCGGGTGGCGGTGCCATCATAGTCATGGCCGACTACCATTTTGGCGCGGCTCAGATCGACCTGTTCAGCCAGAATAATCGACAGCGGCGTGCGGCGCAGCGGATAGCTTTCGGGGGGCTGATTGGATTTCGGATCGTGGATCACAACCGCGCCCTGCCCGGCAATCACCTTGGCTGCATCCTTGCCGTCATATTCGAACCGCGCGCGACCGGGGCGCTTGATGTAGAAACGCCCCGTTGAAAGTGTCCCGTCATCGTTCACCTGCGTGAAATCGCTGCGCGCGGATTGTAGCGTATTCAGATAGCCTGACAGTTCATCCAAGCCGAGCTTGTCGGCACGGGCGGGCGCTGTCGCCATCGCAGTCAATGCGAGGCACAGGAAAAACATGCGGTTCCACATACAGTCTACCTAATCAGCGCCGTGCCCGATTTCACCGGGGAAAAGTCACAAGGTTGAGAGCAGCACCGGGCCGCATTACTGCTGCTCCGGCACCAGAATTTCACGTTTACCCACGTGGTTGGAAGTAGAAACGATGCCTTGATCTTCCATCTGCTCCACTAGCCGGGCGGCTTTGTTATAACCGATGGCCAACTTACGCTGGATATAGGATGTGGAACATTTGCGGTCCTTGATCACGATGGCTACTGCCTGGTCATACAGCGCGTCTTCACCATCTGTATTGCCACCGAGACCCAAAACCAGGTCGATGCTGTCAGCTTTTTCATCGTCCGGGCCGTCAACAACCCCACTGACGTAATCCGGCGGACCGAATTGCTTGAGGTGGTTGACGATTTCCTCAACCTCTTCGTCGCTGACAAACGGGCCATGACAGCGGGTGATCTTGGCACCACCTGCCATGTACAGCATGTCACCCATGCCCAGCAGCTGTTCAGCGCCCATTTCACCGAGGATTGTGCGGCTGTCGACCTTGGACGTCACCTGGAAGCTGATGCGTGTTGGGAAATTGGCCTTGATCGTCCCGGTGATCACGTCGACCGACGGGCGCTGGGTCGCCATTATCAGGTGGATGCCCGAGGCACGAGCCATCTGGGCCAGACGCTGGATACAGGCCTCGATCTCCTTACCTGCAACCATCATCAGGTCGGCCATTTCGTCGACGATGACGACAATATAGGGCAGTTTGACGGGGGTTATTTCTTCGGTCTCGAAAACCGGTTCGCCGGTGTCGTCGTCAAACCCGGTCTGCACGGTGCGCGAGAACATCTCGCCCTTGGCCAGTGCCTCTTTCACGCGACCATTATAACCTTCGATGTTGCGTACGCCCATCTTGGACATTTTACGATAACGCTCTTCCATTTCGCCCACGACCCACTTCAGGGCAATAACCGCCTTTTTCGGGTCGGTCACAACCGGCGAAAGAAGATGCGGAATACCGTCATAGACGCTGAGTTCCAGCATCTTGGGATCAATCATGATCAGCCGGCAATCTTCTGGTTTGAGCTTATAAAGCAGTGACAGGATCATGGTGTTGATGGCGACGGATTTACCCGAGCCCGTGGTCCCCGCGATCAGCAGGTGGGGCATTTTGGCAAGGTTGGCGACCACGCTGTCGCCGCCGATATCCTTGCCCAGCGCCAATGGCAGGCTCATGTTGCTATCGCCGAAATCGCGCGCAGCGAGGATTTCGCGCAGCACTACCATTTCCCGCTTTTCGTTGGGAAGTTCGATGCCGATCACCGACCGACCTGGCACTGTACTGACCCGCGCGCTGAGCGCGGCCATGGAGCGCGCAATGTCGTCAGCCAGCCCAATCACGCGGCTGGCTTTCAGACCCGGAGCCGGTTCCAGTTCGTACATGGTAACGACAGGACCAGGGCGGACACTGACGATCTCGCCTTTGACGCCATAGTCATCCAAAACGCTTTCAAGCATGCGCGCGTTTTCTTCCAACGCCTCGTCGCTCAGGTGATGGCGGGCGATCTGCACCGGGTTGGACAGCAGGTTCAACGGCGGCAGTTCAAAGGCCATGTCCGGTTCTTCGAATTGCAGCGCGGGCTGCGCTTCGGCCTGGGCACGGCGCGACTGAACCGGGGACTTCCGCGCCGGGTTTTGTACCACCTTGCGCGGTCCGGCGACAGGGATAGCGGGGGCCACCTGCGCGGGTTCATTCAGCGGCAACGGTTGCGGGTCCACTGGCGCGGCGGTCAAGGGTGGCTCCGCCGGCAGCCCATAACCGACTCTATGGCTAACCACTGGCTCCGGCGGCAGGGCCATCTCGTCCGCCATCTCGTCCAGAGCATCTTCTGGTTCGATGAGCAAAGGCTTCGGCCCATGGCCCCGACCTTTGGTCAGCGGCTTGTCTTCGGGCACAGGGGTGACCGGCGGCGGCGGGGGGGCCGCCCGCGAACGGATAACATCGGCGATCTTGGCGCGAATACGGTCATCGCCGGGCATTTCATCTGGGCAATCGGCGCTGAGCAGCGGTTCCACCAGTTCCGGTTCCGGCATCGGCTCTGGTCGGCGGATCAAAGAGGGCATGCGCGAAAGCAGACTACCGCGTGGTTCGCTGTGTTCTTCTGCCGGCTCTACCTCAAAATCTTCTTCGTCAGCATAGGCCAGCTCCGCCTCTTCTTCGATGGCAGCTTGTGCGCGGCGTTCGGCCCGGTTGGCGCTGCGCTCCTTGGCTGCCACCACCGCCCGGCTGGCGCCACGGCCCATCAGGGTGATGATCCCGTTATATAGCATGATGAACCCGATCAGGGCAAAGCGTAGACCACGACGCATGTCCGACCCGGTAAAGCCCAGCACGTAGGCCCCAAGACCAACCATCGCAACAGCGGTTAGCAGCGACATCATCTTGACAGCCAAGTTGGATCCGACCGGCAGCAGCGTCAGCAACGCACCCATGACCGTATCGCCAAACAGACCGCCCAGACCGAAACTATGCGTCGCACGCCATGCATCGCCCGGGATCAGGGTTGAGCAGTAGACAGAGGCAAATGCAATCGCAATTGGTGCAAAGATCAGGCGGCTGACCGCGCGTTCTTCGCCGACATGCAAGATCAGGCGTGCGCCCCATGTCAGCAGAACCAGTGCCAGACCCCAGCTGGCCCAGCCAACGATCATGAACAGAGGTGCTGCAACGGACGCGCCTAGGCGGCCCAACCAGTTCTGTATAGGCGCATCGGTGGACACCATCCAGTTCGGATCATCCGGCGTGTAAGACCCGATCATCGCTGCAGCGGCCAGACCGAGCGTGACCAGAACGATCCCGATCAGTTCCTTGCCCCGTTTTACAATGACCGCCTGCATCTGGCTGTCCAACAGCGGATCCCGGCTGCGTGTCTGATATGCCATACTCGTCCTCGGTTCTTATCTGTACAGGCAGTCGCGCAGCTGGGTCAGCGCGTTGCCCATGTCTTCTTTTGGGGCCACCATTGCGACCCGAATGAACCCCTTGCCGGGGTTTTGTCCCTGATAGTCCTGGGCCAAATAAGCCCCTGGCAGCACCCTCACACCGGTCTCCTGCCACAGCCGCAGCGCGGCCTCTTCGCCATCTTCTACCGGAAGCCACAGGAAAAACCCGGCTTCAGGTGGCATGTAGCCCTGGGCTTGGCCCAGGATTTCATCCGCGATCTTGTATTTGTCCTGATAGAGCGTCCGGTTTTCTTCCACATGCGCCTCATCCGCCCAGACGCGGGCTGCTGCCATCTGCAGCGGCAGCGGCAAAGGTGTGCCTGCATAGGTACGCAGCTGGCGGATTCGGCGCATGTTTTCCGGTCCGGAGGCGATAAAGCCAGACCGCAGGCCCGGCAGATTGGACCGCTTGGACAGCGAATGAAAAATCACGACGCGTTCCGGGTCTGCCCCCATTTCGCGGGCGACTTCCAGCGCACCGGGTGGGGGAGTGTCGCGGTAGATTTCGCAATAACATTCGTCGGCAAAAATCTTGAAATCATACGTCTCCGCCAAGCGGATCAGGTCGGCCCAATAGGCTTTGCTGGCCACGGCCCCCTGCGGGTTAGCGGGAGAACACAGATAGGCGATCGCCGTACGGTTCAGCACATCGGCAGGCAGGCTAGCGAAATCCGGCAGGTGCCCGGTGGCAGAGGTTGCCGGGATTAACAGAGGCATCGCCGCCACGGAATAGGCAGCAACCATGTAAACCTGGTAAAACGGGTTGGGGGCCAACACGATCGGCTGCGCGCTGTTCTTGGTTTCTGGGCACAGCGCCATGGCGGCGTTGTACAGCCCTTCGCGCGTGCCGTTCAGCGGCATGATTTCGGTTTCTGGGTCAACCGCCACGCCATAGCGGCGCTGGATCCAATCCGTCATGGCGCTGCGCAGTTCCGGCGCGCCCTCGTTAGGGGGATAGCGGTTAAAGCCTGCTGCATGTTCGGTGATGACATCCGTGACCCAGGCCGGAAACACATGCTTCGGCTCACCAATTGTCATATGTACGACATCGCCACCGGGTGCATGCACATCCAGCAAAGCGCGCAGACGCGGAAACGCATATTCCGGCAGTGTCGAAAACCGCTCAGGAAATTCCATAACTAGCCTCAAGATCGGGATCGTTATCGCCCCGTTTGAGATGAAGTTACCGGTGCGTTCCCTCTGCGTCCAGCCGGGAGTGTACGGATCCGACGGAATGTGTCTTTCAGGACAACGCCTTTTCCGCGGCCGCCCCGACGCGCAGAAGCGCCTCTTCCATATCAGGCTGTCCAAGCATCATCAGGCCGCAGCTGGGCACGCCTGTTGGCAGGGTCAGACCGCAAAGGCCCATCAGATTGCCGATCCGGGTGTTGCGGAGGGTCAGCAGGTTTTCGGAGACGTAGAAATCACTGTCGGCCTTCAACCACTCCAGATCCGGCGGCAGGATTGGGGAACTGGGCAAAAGCACAGCGTCATATTTGGAGGCAGCCCGGTCATAGGCCACACGCAAACCTTCCAGCGCGGCCCAGGAACCAACGTAATCAGGCGCGGAAACTTCAGCCCCCAGACGGAACCGGGCGAGGATTTCGGAATACATCACATCCGGGTTTGTCTCGATCACATCTTTCCACAGCCCATAGGCTTCGGGTGAAAATAGATTGACACTCAACGCGTTGGCTTCGGCGACTTCGGGAATTTCGATGTCTTCGATCATCGCGCCTGCGTCGCGCAGGCGTTCCACCGCAGCGTCAAACCCTTTCAGCGGTTCTTCGCGGATCTCATCGAAGGCCAGCGTGCGCAGAATGGCAAAGCGCCGCCCTTGCAGCGACACGCCTTTCAGGTCGGCAGGTGGTGTGCCTTCCATCACCGCAAGCAGCAAAGCAGCATCTTCGACAGAGCGGCAGAGCGGCCCGATCGTATCGAATTTCAATACCAGCGGCACAACTCCTTCCAAGGTCAACCGCCCCGCGGTGGTTTTCAGCCCAACCAGATCGTTCCACGCAGAGGGGACCCGCACAGAGCCGCCGGTGTCGGACCCGATGCCCGCAGGGGCGAGATCAAACGCAACCGATGCCGCTGCGCCAGAAGACGACCCGCCCGGCACAGCGTTAGGGTAATTCACATTGGGCGGTGTATCGGTCACAGGATTATAGCCCAACCCGGAATAGGCCAGTTCGCTCATATGCGTTTTGCCCAGGCAGACGGTGCCCATGGCAGTTGCGTTCTTCAGGACAACCGCGTCCATGTTCGGCACGCGCCCGTGGAGCAGGGCCGAGCCCGCCTCGGTCACGATTCCTGCGGTATCGAACAGATCCTTCCAGCTGATTGGCACGCCATCCAGCAGGGAACGCCGCTGTTTCATCTTAGCGCGTTTTTCGGCAGCCTCGGCTTCGGCCATGGCCCGCTCGTGGGTGACGCGGGCGTAAATCCGATCTCGCAGGTCGTGGCCATCGATGGCGTCAAGATAGGTCTGGGTCAACGCCACCGGTCCGATTTCCCCGCGCGCGATGCCTCGGCCCAGATCCGCCGCGGTCATTTTCAGCCAGTCCTGCATAAGTCACCTCCGTGCATGCTGTTCCGCGACGGTAGCGACAGCACCACGCATGGACAATGGCGAATGCACGCCCATATTTCGCTCATGAGCGATCCAAGCGATATCACGATTGTCGGTGGCGGCCTGACCGGGCCAACACTGGCACTGGCGCTGGCCAATGCAGGTTTGACAACGACGATTATAGATGGCCTGCCGCGCGACACGCTGGCGGATGCGGCGTTTAACGGGCGCAGCTATGCCTTGGCGCTCGCGGCGCAGCGGTTGTTGCAGGCCATCAGGATTTGGGATGCCGTTGAAGATCACGCGCAGCCGATACTGGATATTCGCGTATCAGACGGACACGCGGGTGCGGGGCCATCGCCGCTGGCGTTGCATTTCGATCATGCTGAGATCGAAGAGGGCCCGATGGGGTACATGGTTGAAGACCGGTATCTGAGGCGCGCATTGCTGGACGCAGTTGACGCAATACCCGATATCCAGGTGATGAATGGCGTTTCAGTTGTGGGCCAGACCGTGAGCCAGAGGGCACAGGTGTACCTGGACGACGGATCCATGTTGGACACGCAACTGATTGTTGGCGCGGACGGACGGCAAAGCGGCACAGCCCAGCGCGCAAGCATTCGGCGCAACGGCTGGGAGTATGGGCAGACCGCGCTGGTTTGTGCCATCGAACACGACCTGCCGCATAACGGTACCGCGCATCAGTTTTTCATGCCCGAAGGGCCGCTGGCGATTCTGCCCTTGTCCGGCAATCGCTGTTCCATTGTCTGGACGGAAACAGACGAAAACGCCGTCGCGATCAACGCACTGAACGATGCAAGCTATCTGGAGGTTCTGCACCCCCGGTTTGGCGATTTTCTGGGGGAGATTGCTTTGGCCGGCAGACGGTTCACCTATCCGCTGGGTATCACCATTGCCGAACGTTTGGTGGAAGACCGCATCGCGCTGGTCGGGGATGCGGCGCATGGAGTGCATCCGATTGCCGGGCAGGGTCTGAATGCCGGCTATCGCGATATTGCTGCCCTGGCCGAGGTCATCGTGGATGCACACCGACGTGGAGAGGATTTCGGATCACTTCTGGTTTTGGAGCGTTATCAGCAGTGGCGGCGGTTTGACGTACAGACGCTTGCATTAGCGACAGACACATTCAACCATCTGTTTTCAAACGATAACCCGATCCTTCGGATGGGTCGGGATATTGGGCTTGGCATCGTCAATGCAATCCCCGGACTGCGCCGGGGCTTTATTCGCGAAGCAGCCGGATTGACCGGCGATCTACCCCGCTTGATGCAGGGCCGTCCACTTTAGTCGAGCTTTCGGGCCTCATCGACCAGCATCACCGGGATGCCATTGCGGATTGGAAAGGCCAGCGCCGCCGGTTTTGAAATCAGCTCCTGCCGCGTAGCATCATATTCTAGCGTCGCGTGGGTGACCGGACAAATCAGTGCTTCCAGCATACGGCGATCGAACTCGGCCTCCGATTCTGTCATTGCAGGAACTCCTCTCCGGTTCCGCCGCGCAGCGAAAATTCCATCAGCGTTACCAGAGTTTCGCGACGGGTCCGAAGGCTGGGTGCTTCGAGAAGCGCCTGTTTGTCTTCTGCTTCGAAATCCAGAAACATGCTGAGCGAATTGATGAGCAGCTCATCGTCCGCCTCTTCCAGCGTTTCCCAGTTTGTATCAAGCTTCTTGGCGACAAAGCATCGGTTCAGCAGGTCCATGAACGCGGTCCGGTCAAACCCGTCGTCACATTCTGCAGCA
Source organism: Marinibacterium sp. (assembly GCA_017643305.1). Classification (GTDB taxonomy): domain Bacteria; phylum Pseudomonadota; class Alphaproteobacteria; order Rhodobacterales; family Rhodobacteraceae; genus HXMU1420-2. The sequence continues at coordinate 47,003 of JAEPNQ010000002.1, forward strand.
CCTCGGTCCCGTTCAAAGCCTGTCCAGCTGACCTCGCACCTGCGATAGGGCGTAAAACCGTCGACTTCCTTGCACACGCGGAACCGGCTGACGCCGGACAGGGTGATCAGGTAACGGTGGTCTTCAGTTTCGGAAAACTGGGTGATCCGGCCAACGCAGCCGATACTGTGCAAGGCATCGCGGCCCGTGGGCGTCGCAGAGGGTTGGATCATCCCGATCAATCGACCGGTGGTTTTCAGGCTGTCTTCAACCATCTGCAAATAACGCGGTTCGAAGATATGCAACGGCAATCGCGCACGGGGCAGCAACAGCGCTCCCGGAAGCGGGAACACGGGAATAATTTCAGGCAGATCGACTACAGTCACCATAGACCTTATCTAGGCTGACCGTGCGATTAGGCAAAAATCATTGAGCTTAGTTTGCGCCGTCCGTTCAAAACAATCGGATCGTTTGGCTTCAGCGCGTCAAAGATGGTGAACATTTGCGCTTTTGCTGCGCCATCATTCCACTCGCGGTCGCGGCGGAACAGCTCCAGCAACTCGGTAACGGCCTCTTCCACCTGACCACCAGCATGCAGCGCCTGTGCCAGATCGAAGCGCGCCTGCAGATCAGCAGGGTTGGCTTCGACCACTGCCTGCAGTTCAGCAACCGGACCGGCATCTGCCGCCTGGCGGGCCAGCTCCAACTGAGCATGGGCAGCCTCCAGTTCCGGGGTATCGGAAATTTCGGCAGGGGCCCCATTCAGGATGGCTTCGGCCTGATCCAAATCTTCCATCGCCAAATGGGCGCGGACGAGGCCGCCATAGGCATAGGCATTGTTAGGCTCTTCACCCAGGATCGCCGCAAAGGTTTGCGCGGCATCTGTCGCAGCGCCTTGCGCCAGCATCTCTTCTGCCGCGGCGACGGCTTCGGCCAGCGCCTCACCTGGCGCTTCGCCTCCAGCGGCCGCAATCACGCGATCGACAAAGGCCTTCACTTCGCTGCCCGGCAGCGCGCCCTGGAACCCGTCAACAGGCTGGCCCTGATAGAAGGCATAAACCGTTGGGATCGATTGCACGCGCATCTGGCCGGCGATCATCTGGGCTTCGTCCACATTGATCTTGACCATCTTGACCGCGCCCTTGGCAGCGATCACCGCCTCTTCCAGCATAGGGCCAAGCGTTTTGCAAGGGCCACACCACGGCGCCCAGAAATCCACAATCACGGGCGTTTCGTTTGACGCTTCGACAACGTCCTGCATGAACGTCGCCTCAGATCCATCCTTGATCAGATCGGCTGCCGGTGCAGTGCTGCCACCGTTCAGAATTTCCATGATACGCTCACTCCGCTTTGGGCTGGCTTCTATATGCCGCCCGTTTTCCGGGAAACCAAGGGGTGTCGTACAAATTGGTCCGGCTTTTCGGGTCAGTCGGACCTACAGGTCGAAGGTTGCGAAAACCGGGGCGTGGTCACTGGGCTTTTCCCAACCGCGCGCGTCCCGCAAGACCCGGCTGTCGTGACCGGCGTTGGAGATGTCGCCAGTGGCCCAGATATGATCCAACCGGCGGCCTTTGTCGGCAGCGGACCAATCGCGCGCACGATAGGACCACCAGCTGTAAAGGTTGCCTTCGGGAATGTCCTGCCGCGTGATGTCGACCCAGCCGCCGGCATCTTGTGTTTCAGAAAGCTGCTGTACCTCCACCGGGGTGTGGCTCACCACCTTGAGCAGCTGTTTATGGCTCCAGACATCGTCTTCGCGCGGTGCGATGTTCAGGTCGCCCACGAGGATCGACCGTTCCGGTTTGTCGCCATGGAACCAGTCGCGCATCTCGGTCAGGTAATCGAGCTTTTGGCCAAACTTTTCATTCACTTCACGGTCGGGCACATCGCCGCCTGCCGGTACGTAGAAGTTGTGGATAGTCACTCCGTTTCCGAGCCGCGCCGCTACGTGGCGGGCGTGGCCGAGCGATGCAAAATCCTTGTCACCGACATCTTCGATCGGCAGCTTGGACAGGATCATCACGCCGTTGTACCCCTTCTGCCCGCGTGCAACCATGTGCGGATAGCCCAGCGCGGCGAACCCTTCGGTCGGGATCTTTTCGACCGGTGATTTAGTTTCCTGCAGGCACAGGACATCAGGCCCTTCGTCCTGCAAAAGCTTTGCCACAATTGGCTCTCGTAGGCGGACAGAGTTGATGTTCCAGGTGGCGATGGAAAACGGCATGATCGGCCTCGTGCTCAAGGGGGTCGGCAGGGGTATCGGCGCACCCTATCGCGCCGCCTGACGGGCGTCCATGCCTCGAGATGAAGGCGACAGCGCATCGGTGTATTCCCGTGGCACCGAGTAGTTTTTCTAAGGCACTAAATCCAGTGCAACCCATATCGCCATCCAGCGGCGGACGCGCGAATGACATAATATGGATGGACGCGGAACAGAGTGTCCGGTCAGGTTGGCCATCCCGGACCAACATGCCGCCGCCAGACAAAAAAGACCGGGCACAAGGCCCGGTCAGTCCAACAGGGAGGAGCATGTCATTACCCGGACATGCGACGGGTCGGGCTAGCTGCGATGTGGGCCGTCCAACATGGATCGGAAGAAGCCCACACGTAGTGTTATGCCACCAAACGGTAGCCCCCGCTTTCGGTAACCAGCAGCCGCGCGTTGGATGGATCGGGTTCAATCTTCTGCCGCAGGCGATAAATATGGGTTTCCAGCGTGTGCGTTGTGACACCCGCATTGTAACCCCAAACCTCGTGCAGCAGCACATCGCGCGCCACAACGCCATCGGTAGACCGATATAAGAATTTCAGGATGTTGGTTTCCTTCTCCGTCAGGCGGATTTTACGGTCATCTTCGGTGATCAGCATCTTCATCGACGGTTTGAACGTATACGGCCCCAGCTGGAACACCGCGTCTTCGGATTGTTCATGCTGGCGCAGCTGCGCACGGATCCGGGCTAGCAGGACGGGGAACTTGAAGGGCTTGGTGACGTAGTCATTGGCGCCTGCATCCAGGCCGAGGATGGTGTCAGCGTCGCTGTCATGGCCTGTTAGCATCAGGATTGGGGATTTGACGCCCTGTTTGCGCATCAGGCGGCATAGTTCGCGCCCGTCTGTGTCTGGCAGCCCGACATCAAGGACGATTAGATCATACAGTGCCTCTTTCGCGCGTTCCATCGCACCCTGACCATTGTCTGCTTCGAACACGTCGAAGTCCTCGGTCATGACCAATTGTTCGCTCAACGCCTCGCGCAGGTCTTCGTCATCATCGACCAGAAGGATTTTTTTCAGCTGTGCCATCCACGCCTCCTTGCTTGCGGTTTGTGAGACATGCGACCGCGATACCCGTTCGGCAAGTTCTGCTTCAAACGGTTCACGGCGACGTGTCCGCCGCAGCGGAATTGTTTCACATTTCTGCAAAAATGCTTACCTGTACAGTCATGAGTCTTGCGCCCGATATAACTGAATTGATGGCCCGCGCTCGGGCCGATTTGCGCATGGGCCTACCCGTGGTGCTCCGCGATGGACCCGTCGCTGTGCTGGCCGCCAGCGCCGAAACCATCGGACCGGATCGGTTGGCTGCGCTCAAGGCGCTCGCACCTCAGCCGGTTTTGGCGATCACCGCGCGCCGTGCGGAGACATTGAAAGCCCGCGCATATGATGGCGATCTGGCACGTATACAGTTGCCAGAAGATGCCGGGCTTGCATGGGTGCGTGCGCTTGCCGATCCAGCGGATGATCTGCGCCATCCCATGAAGGGTCCGTTTTTGCCTGTTCGGGATGGACCTGCTGCATTGCACCGTGCTGCGCTTGCGTTGCTGAAAACTGCGCGGCTTTTGCCTGCCGCTTTGATGGCCCCTGCGGCGGGTGCAACCGACGGGCTGACAGTTCTGGACCTGGCTGCCGTCGAACCCGAACTGACCCGGCGCAGCCATCTTTCTCCGGTTATCCATGCCCGCTTACCTATGGCGGTGTCCGAGGCCGGGCGGCTGCATGTGTTCCGCCCTGACGATGGCGGCGAAGAACACTATGCTGTGGAAATTGGACAACCCGACCGCAGCGCGCCGGTGCTGGCGCGGTTGCATTCAGCCTGTTTTACCGGAGACCTTATGGGCAGCCTGAAATGCGATTGCGGCCCGCAACTGCGCGCAGCGCTGGCCCAGATGGGGACCGAAGGTGCGGGTGTGCTGTTGTACCTGAACCAGGAAGGGCGAGGGATCGGGCTAGCCAACAAGATGCGGGCCTACTCGCTGCAGGATCAGGGATTTGACACGGTCGAGGCGAACCACCGGCTGGGCTTTGAGGATGATGAGCGTGATTTCAGGCTGGGCGCAGACATTCTGAAGACCATGGGCTTTTCCAAGGTCCGGCTGCTGACCAACAATCCCGCCAAAATCACGATGATGGAAAACACCGGGATCGCAGTGACGGAACGGGTGCCCCTAAAGGTCGGTGAGACCGCCCATAACCGCGATTACCTAGCCACCAAGGCCACCAAATCCGGGCACCTTTTGTGACGGTTCAGGACATGGTTCTGACGCCATGCGGCCTGCGCTATCTGGGTCGAACGTTTCCCTGCACAATCGGACGTGGTGGTATTTCGTCAGAAAAACGCGAAGGCGACGGAGCAACGCCAGTTGGGATGCTGCGCGTCACAGGCCTGTTTTACCGGGCCGACCGGATGCCCCTGCCGGCGCCTTGGGCCACACCCATCGGTCCGCGAGACCTTTGGTCGGATGCCAGCGAAGATCCAGCTTACAACACACATGTGACCGCGCCCTATGCACCCAGTCATGAAAACCTGCGTCGGGCTGATCCACTGTATGATCTGATCCTGACAACGGACTGGAACTGGCTCAATGCCACGCCCGGGGCCGGTTCTGCGATCTTCCTGCATCAATGGCGGCGGCGGGCGTATCCGACCGAAGGCTGCATCGCCTTTGCGCGGCCTCATATCCGATGGATCGCGCAGCGCGCCGCGCCGGGTACACGGATAATCGTACGTTAAGCGACCAGTGTTTCGGCCTTCTTGAGATCCACCGACACCAGCTGGCTCACACCTTTTTCGGCCATAGTGACGCCAAACAAACGGTCCATCCGGCTCATAGTGACCGCGTGGTGGGTGATGATCAGGAATCGTGTGTCAGTCCGGCGGCACATTTCATCCAGCAGGTCGCAGAAGCGGGTGACGTTGGCGTCGTCCAAGGGCGCATCGACCTCGTCCAGCACACAGATGGGTGCAGGGTTCGCTAGGAAGACGGCAAATATCAGCGCCATAGCGGTCAACGTCTGTTCGCCCCCCGACAGCAGGCTGAGCGTCGAAAGCTTTTTGCCCGGCGGCTGGCACATGATCTCCAACCCGGCATCCAGCGGATCGTCGCTTTCCACCATAACGAGGTTGGCTTCGCCACCGCCGAAAAGGTGCGTGAACAGCAAGGAGAAGTTGGAATTGACCTGCTCAAACGCTGTCAGCAATCGTTCGCGGCCTTCCTTGTTCAGGCTGGCGATGCCGCTGCGCAGGGTCTGGATGGCGTCTTCCAGATCCTGTTTTTCCTTGCTCAGCGTGTCGTGCTCTTCCTGCACCGATTTCGCATCTTCTTCGGCGCGCAGATTCACCGCGCCCAGCGCGTCGCGCTGGCGTTTGTGACGATTGACCTCAGCCTCTAGCGTTTCGGCGTCAGAGATCTGGTCAGGGTTCGCGTCCAGCCGGTTCAGCAGCTGGTTGGGTGTGACCTGCCGGTCTTCAGCGATACGTTCGGCGGCAGCAGCCACCTGTTCGCGAGCGGCATCGCTGCGTGCCTCGGCGGCGGCGCGGGCTTCGCGCGCCTCGGAGGCTACGCGTTCGGCATCGCGTTCTGCGCCGGAGACGTCCCGCAATTTCCGCTCTGCCGTACTTAGCGCATCCTGCGCTTTGGCGCGGCGGGCTTCGGCATCTGCGATGGATACGGACAGGGCATCACGACGTTCAGCCAGCTCGGAAGGAACAGCTTGCGCGGTTTGCAGGTCCTCTTCGGATGCGACCCGGCGTTCTTCCAGTTCAGCGATGCGTTTTTCCGCTGTCTCCAGTCGGTATCGCCAACCACTGAGTTCCTTGGTGACCTCCTGCGCACGTTTGGTGCGCGCTTCGCCTTCACGGCGAATTTCATCATGACCGGACCGGCGGGTCATCATCGTGATCCGGGCGGCTTCGACCGCCTGTTTCACATCTTCAACGTGATTACGCGCGGTTTCCAGATCGCCTAGATCGGCCATGCCTGCTTCTGCTTCTTTCAACCGCCCGCGCGCATCACCAGCTTCCTCCTGATGGCGGGTCACGGCCAGTTTCAGAGTTTCCAACCGCCCGCGGGCAAGGTTGCTATCAGCTTCGGCCTTGCTCAATGCGCGACCAGCCTGAGCCACAGCCTGATCCGCCGCGCGCCGTTCATTTCGCGCAGCCTTGTCCGCTTCGGTCAGCACGGTCAAAGACCGGCTTAGGCTTTCATGCGCCTGTTTGGCCCCGTCGGCCCGGGCGCTGACGCGCTCCAGATCCTGTTTCAAGCCTTCCAGGCGGTTCAGTTGTTCCAACCTAAGGGCCGCAGCGCTGGGGGCGTCTTCGGCCCAGGCGCGGAACCCATCCCAACGCCACAGGTCACCTTCGAGGCTAACCAGCCGCTGGCCTGGTTTCAGCGCCGCTTGCGCGGCATTTCCGGCATCGGCATCCACCAGTCCGACCTGATCGATCCGGCGGCGCAGTACGTCCGGGACATCCACATGCAGCGACAGCGGGATAATCCCAGCGGGCAACGCCCCGTCGCCGTCGTAGTCTGGGACCAGCAGCCAGCCTGAGGGGCCATCCGCATGCACCACCGGGGCGCGCAGATCGTCGGCCAGCGCTGCACCCAGTGCCTTTTCGTACCCCGGGGCAACCTTGACCAGATCCAAAACCTGGCCGTTTTCTGCTGTGTCGCGTTCCACCAGCTTGGCCAGTGCTGTCATTTCGGCACGCAAGGCATTGGCTTCGCCTTCGGCAGCTGACCGCTGCGCGCGCGCTTCAGCTTCGCGGGACTGGGTATCGGCGCGTTCGGCTTCTGTACGGGTCAGGACGTCTTCCGCAAGTGTCGCGGCGGATTGTGCGTCTTTCTCAGCCACGCCCGCACGGGCGAATTCAGCCTCGGCCTGCGTCAGCGCGGCTTCGCTTTGCGCAACGGCAAGCTTGGCTTTCTCCGCTTCCTGTTCAGAACGGTCCAGAGTTTTGCGGCTTTCGTCCAGCAAGCGTTGCGCGGACTGATGACGGGCTGCCAACCGGGCGGCATCTTCGGTCGCCTGGTCCAGATCGGATTCGCGCGCCTGCAAGATCGCCGCAGATTCGCGCGACAGCTCAGCCGCTTCGGCCAGCCGGTCCCTATGGCCCTGACCAGTTTTTTCCAGTTCCTGCGCTTCCCGTTCCAGCCGGGCGATGGTTTCTCCGGCATCGCGGTTCAACGTTTCTTCACGGTCCTTGTCCTTGACCAGTTGTTCGATCCGGGAGGATAGCGTTTCGATGGTCTGGCGCGCGCGATCTTCTTCCTGCACCAGCGTGTCTTTTTCTACCTTCACCCGCTGCAGAACAGCTGCGGCGATGGTTTCTTCTTCGCGCAAGGGCGGCAGTGCTTCTTCGGCGTCAGCCCTAAGCTTGGCCGCCTGCTGCGCAGCAGTTTCAGCGCGGGCGGCATCGCTGGTGCGATCGCGCAGAGCGGCTTCGGCCTTGTCGCGCGCCTCGTCCGCCTCTTTCCAGCGGCGGTAGAGCAGCAGTTCTTCTGCCCGGCGTAGTGCTTCACCGATCTCACGGTACCGGGCGGCCTGCCGCGCCTGACGGGCCAGTTGCCCCAGTTGTTGGGCCAGCTGTTCCAGCACGTCATCCACCCGAGTCAGGTTGGTCTCCGCGCCTTTCAGCTTGAGCTCCGCCTCGTGCCGACGCTGATAGAGGCCCGAGATCCCGGCAGCTTCTTCCAGAATGCGGCGCCGCGCCTTGGGCTTGGCGTTAATCAGTTCGGAAATCTGGCCCTGACGCACCAGCGACGGGGAATGCGCACCAGTCGAGGCGTCCGCAAACAGCATCTGGACGTCGCGCGCACGAACGTCCTTGGCGTTGACCTTGTAGGCGCTGCCAACGTCGCGGGTGATCCGACGCACAATTTCCAGCGCGTCAGAGTCGTTAAAGGACGCAGGCGCCAGACGATCCGAATTGTCGATATGAACGCTGACTTCGGCAAAGTTGCGCGCAGGGCGAGACGCAGCGCCAGCAAAGATTACATCTTCCATCCCACCGCCACGCATGGCGGAGGGCCGGTTTTCCCCCATGACCCAGCGCAGCGCTTCCAGCAGGTTCGACTTGCCACAGCCATTCGGCCCAACAATCCCGGTCAAACCATCAGCGATGATGAGGTCAGTCGGGTCGACGAAGCTCTTGAAGCCTGTAAGTCTGAGTTTGGAAAAATGCACCTTAAGCCCGGTTGATTCTTGTTTTCCGGCTAGTTTGAGGGATGGATGCGCGGCGAGTCAACGAAATTGGCGCTGCATATGGCCCGTGGGCGGACCTTATCCACAACATATTGTCGAGTTAGTGTGGATCGCATTCAAAAACCGTGTATCCTGCCGGGCCATTTTGGGACAATCCAGCAATCTCGTAACAGTCGTAGCCCTGGCTTTGCAGAACGCGATACCAATCGCGTTTCTGACCGTTGCAATCCAGCAGTCCGAGCGTGACCGCCGCGTCGCCCAGCACATGTTCCACCGCGCACCCGCTGACCTTTTGCATCGCCAGCCCAGCCTTGGCACGCAGCACCCCAAGGCGCGTGGCATATTGCATATTGCGGCGGATGGCTTCGGCCAGTTCACCCCGCACGCGCACATCGAACTGCGCACCGTCCACTGTGATCTTGTTCACCGGGGCATCCGCAAAATGCTGACTGGGCAGGCTGCACCCGGCGATCAGAAGTACCGCCAAGATCGAAACAAACCGCATGCTACGGTTCTAGCCGGGAATGGTTAACAGATGATTGTGGCAAACCGGTTGTTTACGAAAATCGCTGGTCATATTCTCTGACCAATTCGAAAGACAAATCTATGCCGTTTCAAAAAGTTCAGCCCGAGAAGCTTTCAACCTCTGTCGTCCACCAGATCGAGGAACTGATCCTGCGTGGCATCCTGCGCCCGGGCGAACGTTTGCCGCCGGAGCGCGACCTTTCCGAACGTCTCGGCGTTTCCCGCCCTAGCCTGCGCGATGCGGTGGCGATGTTGCAGGAACAGGGGCTGCTGACCACGCGGGCCGGGTCCGGCATTTACGTAGCTGACGTGCTGGGATCGGCATTTTCCCCCGCTCTGATCCGGTTGTTTTCCGAGCATCAGGATGCTGTGTTCGACTACATCGATTTTCGCCGCGATCTGGAATCACTGACGGCAGCGCGTGCGGCGCGGTATGGGTCCGACACGGACCTGCAGGTTGTGCAGGCCGTGTTTGACAAGATGGCCGTCGCCGATGACCGAGCTGACCCCGAGGAAGAGGCGCGGCTGGACGCGCAGTTCCACCTGGCCATCGTGGAGGCGAGTCACAACGTGATCATGCTACACATGGTTCGGTCCATGTTCGACCTGCTGCGCGAAGGTGTATTCTACAACCGCCAGGTCATGTTCCGGCAAAAGACAACGCGCAAGGCTTTGCTGGACCAGCACCGGGCCATGAACACAGGCCTGCAGGCCCGCGACCCGGACGCCGCCGCCGCCGCTGTGCGCGCGCACATGGATTTTGTTGAACAGGCGCTGACCGCCCAACAGCGCGCCGACCAAAACGAAGCGGTCGCACGGCTGCGGCTAGAGCATGAAAAGGGCCAGTTACGCTAGCGACTTAGACGGGCAAAGCCGTTGTCTTGAACACGGTACGCAAGGCAAAACTGGACTGCATCTGTGCGACCCCTGGCAAGCGGGCCAAATGCTGGCGGTGGATGCGGGCGAAATCCTCGGTATCTTCGGCAACGACCTTTAGGATGTAATCTGCCGTGCCTGCCATCAGGTGGCATTCCAGCACATCTGGGATCCGTGCGACCGCTTTTTCGAAGGCGTCTAGCACCTCATCCGCCTGGCCCTGCAAGGTGATTTCCACAAAAACCGTCGTCGGCACTCCCAGCTTGCGTGCATTCAGCAGCGCGACATATCCGTTGATGTATCCATCAGTCTCCAACCGCTGAACCCGCCGGTGGCAGGCAGAAGGGGAAAGGTGCACCGCATCGGCCAATTCAGCGTTTGTCATACGTCCGCGTTTTTGCAGAGCAGCGAGAATCCGACGATCAGTTGTATCCAGCATTATTTGTGCAAACCTTTTGCGTCACTTGGCCAATGTGACGAAGGATATTCGGGATCTGCATGCAGATGCGAGCAAAGATTTGACAAACATTGCAGTCGAGTTGCGCCAATCTGCCTGCAGGAATTGGAGGAGAACCGCCATGCAGATCGGATGCCCCAAAGAAATCAAACCGCAGGAATTTCGGGTCGGGATGACCCCAAACGCCACATGGGAGGCCGTGACCCATGGCCATGATGTGATAATTGAAACAGGCGCAGGAGCCGATGCCGGGTTTCCCGACGCAGATTATGCCGCAGTCGGCGCGCAAATTGCCAATACGGCGGCGGAGGTGTTTGCCACCGCCGACATGATCGTTAAGGTCAAGGAACCGCAGGCCAGCGAACGCAAGATGCTGCGCGAAGGGCAGGTGTTGTTCACTTACCTGCACTTGGCCCCGGATCCGGCGCAGACGCATGACCTGCTGGCGTCAGGCTGTACCGCCATTGCATATGAAACGGTGACGGATGATCGCGGCGGGCTACCCTTGCTGGCGCCAATGTCCGAGGTTGCCGGGCGGCTGGCCCCGCAGGTGGGAGCATGGACGCTCCAAAAGGCCAATGGCGGGCGCGGGGTGCTGATGGGCGGGGTGCCTGGCGTTGGCCCAACGCGTGTACTGGTGATCGGCGGCGGTGTCGTAGGCACCCATGCGGCCCGGATCGCGGCAGGCATGGGCGCAGATGTGACCGTGCTGGACCGGTCCCTGCCCCGGTTACGGTATCTGGATGATACGTTCGGGTCGGTTTTCAAGACCGGTTATTCCTCGGCTGGACTGCTGGCCGAGCATCTGGAACAAGCCGATATGGTGGTTGGCGCGGTGCTGATACCCGGGGCCGAAGCGCCCAAGCTGGTGTCGCGCGCGCAATTGTCCGAAATGAAGCCCAGCGCAGCACTGGTGGATGTGGCGATTGACCAGGGTGGGTGTTTTGAAACGTCAAAGGCAACGACTCATGCCAACCCGATTTATGAGGTAGACGGGATAATGCATTACTGCGTTGCGAACATGCCCGGCGCGGTTGCCCGGACGTCGACCATCGCGCTTGGGAACGCCACGATGCCTTACATGCTGGCGCTGGCTGACAAGGGCTGGCAACAGGCCTGCGCGGACGATCCGCACCTGATGGCTGGGCTGAACGTGCATGCCGGGCAGCTGACCTATTACGCCGTAGGCAAGGCACTGGGACTCAACGTGGTTTCCCCTCAACTGGTGGTCAAGGGCTAGACTCTTCGAACAATGGCCGCAGCGTGCACAGACGGCGGGCCACGAAATCGACAAAGGCATGGATGCGCTGCACGGCCTGTGGGTCGGGATGGGTCAAGACCCGGAGGTCTCAGATGTCCACGTCAAACGGCACGCCAGCGGCACGGCGCGCTTTACCCTGATGTGAACGGTGCCTCCAAGCGATGGATCAGGCAGCTTTCCATTTGATGGAGCAGCCCATGCTGGCAATCTGATCCGCCGGGCCTTGGCCGGTTTCGGCCACCTGCTTCATCGCCTCGAACAGATCGCGGCGCAGGTCATCCGGGCCGGCTTGCGCGCGCGAGGCATCCAATCGTCCGCGATATTGCAGCGACATTTCCGCATTAAACCCGAAAAAATCCGGCGTGCAGGCGGCGGCCCATGTCCGCGCCACAGACTGGTCGGCGTCGTGCAGGTAAGGGAAGGTAAAGCCGCGTTCGCGTGCCATGTTGCCCATCGGCCCAAACCCGCCCTGCGGGTAACTGTCCGGGTCATTCGAACAGATCGCGGCGAAGCCAATGCCCAGCGGAGCAAGATCGCGCGCATCGCGCACGATCCGGTCCATTACCGCCAGAACGTAGGGGCAATGGTTGCAGATGAAGGCCACCACCAGCCCTTTGGGCCCAGCCAGATCGAGCAGCGCGTAACTCTGATCGTCAGTCGCAGGCAGAACAAAATCGGGCGGCGACCAGCCAAAATCGCACACGGGGGGGACTTCCAAAGCCATGGCAACGGATCCTTTCGATCAACCTTCTTTCTTGATTTCCACCCTGTGGGGATAGGGTATGGAGATACCGTGGCGATCAAAGGCTTCCTTGACGCCCTTGGTCATGGCAAATTTTAAGTCCCAGTAATCTTCTGCCTTGCACCAGATCCGCGCCGTCAGGTCGACCGAGCTGTCGCCCAGATTTGTCACGCGCACCCATGGCTCCGGATCGGTGAGAACGCGGCCATCGGCCTGCGCCTGTTCCAGAATGATCGCCATCGCCTTGGTCGCATCATCGCCGTAGTCGATGCCAAACAACAGATCCACGCGGCGGGTGTCATGGTGGGAAAAGTTGGTGATGACCGATCCCCAGGCCTGTCCGTTGGGCACAATGATCTGAATATTGTCGGGGGTGGCCAGTTCAGTCATGAACAGGTTCAGGTCTACAACCGTCCCCGCCGTGCCGCCGATATCCACGTACTGGCCGATCTTGTAGGGGCGGAACAGGATCAGCATGAAGCCTGCCGCAAGATCGCTGAGCGTGCCCTGAAGCGCCAGACCGATGGCCAGCGTGGCCGCACCCATCATGGCAACCAAAGATGTGGCTTCGATTCCGAAGATACCTAGAACCGCGACCAATACCATCAGCAGGATGACCCACTTCACGATGCTGGCAAAGAAGTTTCCAAGCGTATTGTCGATGGTTTCACTGGCATTCACCTTGCGCCGGACCATTCCACCAACCGCGCCGGAGACAATCCAGCCTACAACCAGAACTACCAGCGCCTTAGCAGCCGACATCACCAGCGGGGCCAGTGCCCCAAGTTCTTCCAAAACGTCCACGTTTACCTCCTATCAGACCGAGCAGAGCGCGCATCGTGGCCTCTGCCCGATCCTTTGAAGCCTAGGGTTGAACTATTGTTTGGCCAACGAATCCCGGATCTCGATCAGGATGTCCAACTCGCTCGGGCCTGCAGGTGCGGGCTCTGCTGCGACTTCCTCGACTTCCTTCTTCTCCACAGCTTCCTTCACCTTATTGACGTAGCGAACCAGTATGAAAACGACAAAAGCAATGATCAGGAAATTGATCACCGCCATAATGAACGCCCCATGGGCAAAAACGGCGGCCCCAGCTTCGCGCGCGGCTTCGAGGCTGACGCCTGCGGGCACGTCGCCTGACATCACGACATAGGAATTGGTGAAATCCACGCCGCCCATGAACAGGCCAATGATTGGATTGATCAGGTCGCCGACCATGGATTTGACGATTGCTGTAAACGCAGCTCCGATGATGATGCCGACAGCCATGTCCATAACATTACCTTTGGCAATGAATTCCCGAAACTCTTTCAACATTGGCGATACTCCCTTTGCCAAAACGAACGTGGTTTTTTGAATTTCCGCCACGGCGCACATTGTGACCGGCAATTTCGCACGTTTTCAGGCGTTCTGTTATGAAATTCTGTTCATATCTGTACCTCTGCACACCAATGAGGAGCAAGTAATGGTCGATCTCAGCCAGTTTCCCATCACAGCAAAATGGCCCGCCACCAACCCTGATGTCATCCAGCTTTACAGTTTTCCGACAGCCAACGGCGTGAAAGTGTCCATCGCGTTGGAGGAACTGCAGCTGCCTTACGAAGCGCACCGCGTCACGCTGTCGGACAGCGATGTCAAAAGCACTGAATTTTTGTCACTGAACCCCAACAACAAAATCCCAGCGATCATTGACCCGAACGGTCCCGACGGTGCGCCCATCGGGCTGTTTGAAAGCGGTGCTATCCTCATTTACCTGGCCGAAAAAACCGGCGAGCTGATTGGCGCAACAGCCAGCGACAAGGCTCGTATTATTCAATGGCTGATGTTCCAGATGGGCGGTGTTGGTCCGATGTTTGGCCAGCTTGGGTTCTTCTACAAGTTCGCGGGCAGCGATATTGAAGATCCACGTCCACGTGAACGGTACATCAACGAAGCCAAGCGTCTGCTATCGGTCGTGGACAATGCATTAGACGGTCAGGATTGGATCGCCGGGGAGTTTTCGATTGCAGATATCGCACTGGCACCGTGGCTGAATTCGCTGGGTTTCTACGGCGCCGAAGAAGTCACAGGCTGGGGCGACCACAAAAGCGCCGTTGCCTACGTGGAGCGGTTCTGGAACCGGCCCGCGGCCGCAAAGGGCCGGAACATCCCGCCGCGCGAAGGCTGATTAATCTGCACGGCGCATTTCATCGGCGATCTTTTCAGCCATCATGATGGTGGGCGCATTTGTGTTGCCACCAATCAGGGTCGGCATCAGCGACGCATCGACAACGCGCAGGGCCTCCACCCCATGGACACGGCCCTGCGGATCCACCACTGCCATATCGTCCTTGCCCATTTTGCAGGTACCCACCGGGTGATAGATCGTATCGGCCCGGTTGCGAATGTCAGCCTCCAAAGCCGTATCACTGCCGTCATGGGCATAGAGCCGCTTTCCACGCCATGGGGCCAGCGGTGGGGCTTCCAACACGGTTTCCATGATCCGCGCCGCCTTCATCAACCTGCGCAGATCCTCTGGAGCGCTCAGGAACTGCGGATCGATCAGCGGAGCGTCATTCGCACGGGCGGATTGCAGACCAACCGTCCCACGGCTGGCCGGGCGCAGTAGGCAAACATGGCAGGAAAACCCACCGCGGAAATGGATCTTGCGCATGTGGTCGTCAACGATGCCGATGACGAAATGCAACTGCGTATCGGGGCGATCCAATCCCGGATCGGTTCGGAAGAACGCGCCGCCTTCGGCAAAGGGGGTGGCGAACGTCCCGGTGCCTGCCTTGCGCCAGTCCAGCCCTTGCCGGGCCAGCCGTGCCAAACCCACAGGTGTCAGACTGATCACGTCGGGCCGTTTCGAACGATAGCTAATGATGTAATCCAGATGGTCCTGCAGGTTCTGCCCGACACCCGGCAATTCATGTACGGGTTCGATCCCCTGTAAGACCAGTTCATCTCGTGGCCCGATACCAGACAGCATCAGCATCTGCGGTGACCCAAATGCACCGCCGCACAAGATCACCTCCCGCCGCGCTTTTACATGTCGGTCGATCTTGTGCCGGCGCAGCTGCACACCAGTGGCTCGCTTGCCATCGAACGTAACGCGATGGACCAGCGCGTTGGTCAAGATGGTCAGGTTCGGCCTGTCTGTGTTGGGTCGCAGATACGCCGCGGCGGCAGAGCATCTTTCCCCCTTGTGAGGGCCATGACTGAACTGTGTGACCTGATATTTACCCGCACCTTCCTGCCGTGGCCCATTGAAATCTGGGTTCTCGCGGATTTGTTGCTGGCCACAGGCGTCGACGAAGGCATCAGTAATCGGCAAAGGCGCCGATTGGTCTGACACCTGCAACGGGCCGTCTGCGCCGTGCAGGTCATCTGCCCCGCACATGTTGCCTTCGGACTTGCGGAAATAGGGCAGGATACTGTTCCAATCCCAGCCATCACAGCCGGCATCGGCCCAGTCATTGTAATCCGACGGATGCCCTCGGACATAAAGCATGGCGTTGATGGCTGACGACCCACCCAGCGTTTTGCCACGCGGCTGATAACCACGCCGACCGTTGAGGCCCTGCTGCGGTTCGGTTTCGAAAGCCCAGTTGTTTATCTTTGGGCGACCCGGCAGCATTGCCGCCACCAGCGCAGGGGCGCGAACCAACAGGCCTTCACCCGACCCGCCCGCCTCGATCAGACAGACCTGAACGCCAGGATCTTCGCTGAGCCGGGCGGCCATTGTCGCCCCGGCAGACCCGCCGCCTGCAATGACATAATCGAACTCCACAACCTGCTCCTCGCAACATGTGCGGGCGAGAGTATGCCGCCTTCAGATCGGCGCAAGCATCACGTTGCGGATACTTGGCCTTTGATCAGCTGTCGCCGTCGGCCGGCGCAATCTTGTCCCATGTCTGGGTTTTGAAATCCGACGCACCGTGACGTTCGCGCAATTGCGTTTCCGGCTTCCCAAAGGTGCGGTTCACCATCTTGCCGCGCTGCACCGCAGGCCGCACATCGATTTGGTCGGTCCAGCGCTGCACGTTCTTGTAGGACTGCACATCCAGGAATTCGCCTGCGTCATAAGCTCCGCCCTGCGCTAGCCGCCCATACCACGGCCAGATCGCCATATCCGCAATCGTGTAGTCATCGCCGACCATGTATTCGTTCTCGGCCAGGTGCCGATCCAGTACGTCCAACTGACGCTTGACCTCCATTGCATAGCGATTGATCGGGTATTCCCATTTCTCGGGCGCGTAGGCGTAGAAATGGCCAAAACCGCCGCCCAGATAAGGCGCGCTGCCCATCTGCCAGAAGATCCAAGACAACAGTTCCGCCCGCTTGGCCGGATCACCAAGGAAGGCATCAAATTTCTCAGCCAGGTGCATCAGGATCGCGGCGCTTTCGAACACGCGCACCGGCTCTGGACCAGACCGATCCATCAGCGCAGGGATCTTGGAGTTCGGGTTGATCTCCACAAAGTCTGAGCCAAACTGGTGACCGTCACCAATATTGATCAGCCACGCGTCATATTCCGCGCCGCTGTGGCCTGCGGCCAACAGTTCTTCAAACATTACCGTGACCTTGACGCCGTTCGGCGTGGCCAGGGAATAAAGCTGGAAGGGGTGCTTGCCGACCGGTAGTTCCTTGTCATGGGTTGCTCCGGCGATGGGACGGTTGATGCTGGCAAACCGCCCGCCACTCTCCTGTTCCCATTTCCAGACCTTCGGGGGGACGTAGGTATCACTCATCACATGCTCCTGAATCTTGTTGGCGCCGAACGTATCGGCTGGGCCGCCCATGTCCAGCCTGGTCAGAGAGATGCACTGGGCCGCGATTTCATCCGTTGGAACCAGTTTTGCGTGGCTATGTTGGCGTCCGGGATGGATTTCTTGACCACGCGGGTGAAGCTCACAAATACGTAAGCGGTGATATCAACCATCGAAAACCGGTCCAAGGCGACCCATTCGCTGTCTTGCAGACGCTTTTCCAGCAGAGTGTAGAAATCATCAATACGGGCCAGACCCCGTTCAGCCAGCGCCGGGATCTGTTCGATGTTCCGCTGCCCGGTCAGGGCGCGCCCGGCCATATGCGGGTTCCCGTTGCGTAAGGCTTCGGACACCGGCTGGCCCAGGTGGAATTCACAGATGGAGTTCCACATCCAAACCAGCCCGGTTTCTTCAGGCGTGGTGCCCAGCAGCGGCGGTTCCGGACAGGCCGCTTCGAGAAAGGCCGCGATGCCATTGTTTTCGGTCAAGACAGTTCCATCATCTGTGACCAGAACGGGGATCGTCGCGAACGGGTTGATCGCCAGAAATTCGGGCTTGAGCTGATCGCCGGCCATGATGGAGATTTCACGCGTTTCGATCTCCAGCCCCTTTTCGGCAATGAACATGCGCGCTCGTTTCGGGCTGGGTGCGGTGGAACAGTCGTAGAAAATCATGGCGGGAACCTCTCCTATTTCCGGGATGGTGCCGCGTCGGGCAGGCTACGCCAAGGGAATATCGGTGTGCACAATAAGTTACTTCAGGGAACTTTTGGGTCCTCAGCCTTCAAACACGGGCACATGCGGCCCGGCTTCGGGCGGCAGGGTTCCGGTAATGCGCGGGTCGTCGGTGATTTCGATCTGCTGGCGGATCGGGCGGAACCCACTGCGGATGTAGAAGGGCAGCGCGTCGGGGCTGTCGAGCGTGCAGGTATGGACGTGAAACCGGGTGATCGGACGGTCCCATGCCAGGCGGATCGCCTGGTTCATCAAGTAGCGGCCTGCGCCGCGTCCGATCAGGGCGTGGGCGAGGCCAAAGAAGGCCAACTCACATTCACCCTCAACCCGAAAATCCAGTTCCAGTATCGCTTCGGGGCGCCCATCGACCTCCAGCGTGTAGAGCGGGCAATCGGGGTCGCTTATAATCGCTTCCAACGCCTCATCTGCCATCTGCAGCCGTGAAAACCAAAGCCACGCGATACCCCCCACGCGCGCATAGAGGTCGCGGTAGGTATGCAGGTCGGGCTGGTCCATCTTGCGGAAGGTCAGCCCCTCGGGCCGGGGGCCGACGCGTTCGGGCACGCGAGCGCGCATTTCCAGATGGGTCACGACGGCCGCAACCTTACCGGCCGGCACATCGTAAAATCCGTTGGCCAAAGACCTGGTCACAGCAGGCCTTCGCTTCGCAGCAGCGCCTGCATGTCCGCCTCCGGACGCGGACCAATATGGCTGATCACCTCACGTGCGCAGGCATTGCCCATGCGAGCGCAGGTTGCCAGATCCTTGCCCATGGCCAGCCCGGACAGGAACCCGGCGGCAAACTGGTCACCCGCACCGGTTGCATCCACCGGCGTGACTTTTTCAACCGGCACGTCGATGCGGCTGGTGCCTTCCATTACGCTGACTCCATCGCCCGAGCGTGTGCAGACCACCAGCGGGCAAATACCGGCGGTCAGAACCAGTGCATCATCCAGATGATCGGTTTCGAAGAGCGACTGAATTTCCGTCTCATTCCCGATCACGTAATCCAGATCATGCTGGATCAGAGACACGAAATCCGCCCGGTGCCGATCCACGCAGAACGGGTCGGAAATGGCGATACCCGCCTTGCCACCTGCAGCCCGTGTGGCACGGGCCGCTTCGCGGAACGCCGTTTTCCCAGCTTCATGGTCGAACAGATAGCCTTCGAGGAACATGATCTTGGCACTGCCTGTCACGTCCTGAGGCACGTCACTGGATGACAATCCGGTGGAAATGCCCAGATAGGTGTTCATCGACCGTTCCCCATCCGGCGATACAAAGATCATTGAGCGGGATGTGGGCACATCGCCATCCGCCACTGGCGGGTTTACGAAATCAACGCCATTGTCGTTCATCGCGTCGGCATAGAAATGGCCCAGCGCATCGTCGCGCACCCGACCGATAAACGCTGTTTCCAGCCCAATGGCCCCGGCTCCGGCGATTGTATTGGCGACTGATCCGCCAGGTGTCTGGACGCGTTCGTTCATGGCCGCGTAGAGCACTTCGCCCCGTTCCTGATCGATCAGTTGCATAATGCCCTTCTCGATCCCCATGTGTTCGAGAAAGCTGTCTTCAGTTTGGGAAATGACATCGACAACTGCATTGCCAATACCGACGAGGTCGTAGGTTTTCATTGGGTCTTGTCCTCAAAATCACAAAGGTCTCGGATCAAACAGGTCGGGCACATCGGCTTGCGGGCTTTGCAATGGTAGCGGCCATGCAGGATCAGCCAGTGATGTGCGTGCTGTTGGAAATCGGCTGGGATGTTGTCTTCGATCGCGCGTTCGACCGCGTCCACGTCCTTGCCCGGCGCGATGCCGCTGCGATTGCCGACGCGAAAGATATGCGTATCGACCGCCTGTGTCGGCTGGTGCCACCACATGTTGAGCACCACGTTAGCGGTCTTGCGGCCGACACCCGGCAGGCTTTGCAGCGCGGCTCGGGAATTAGGAACCTCGCCGCCATAGTCTTCTACCAGAATGCGGCTTAGCTTGATGACGTTTTTGGCCTTGTTGCGGTAAAGGCCAATCGTTTTGATATGATCGATCAGCTTTTCTTCGCCCAGATCCAGCATTTTTTGCGGGGTGTCAGCAATCTTGAACAGCTTCCGCGTTGCCTTGTTCACCCCTGCATCCGTAGCCTGCGCGCTGAGCGCAACGGCAACCACAAGTGTATATACGTTGACGTGTTCCAGTTCTCCTTTGGGTTCCGGTTCGCGTTCGCGGAAGCGGGTAAAGATCTCGCGGATCGAGTGATAATCGAGTTGCTTTGCCATCTCCGGGTTAATGCCTGCCTGCGGTCTGCGGGGCAAGGCTGTTCCACCTTCACAGCGCTCTGGACCACACCAACTCGGCCATATGCTCCGTTTTCGCAACTTCCGGGTCGCCTGGCCCCCGGTCCATGCCTATTGTCAGATCAGAACGGAGAGATACGCCATGAACGTCCAGACCATCGAAAACGGATACCACTACAACGTCATGCGCCGCGCGATCGAGTTGATCGATCAAAGCAGTGAAACACTGACCCTGGATGATCTGGCCCGAAAGATGGATATGAGCCCGGCGCATTTCCAGCGCCTTTTCAGCGCCTGGGTAGGCGTCAGCCCCAAGCGATTTCAGCAATACCTGACACTGGGCCACGCCAAGGCCTTGCTGAAAAACCGGTTCACGACACTGGAGACCGCGCTGGCCACGGGTCTCAGCGGGTCCGGGCGGTTGCATGATCTGTTCCTGCGGTGGGAAGCAATGAGCCCCGGCGATTATGCTCGTGATGGTAAGGGATTAACCATCTCATGGGGCTGGTTCGAAAGCCCCTTTGGTCCAGCGTTGATGATGGGTACAGACAAGGGCATCTGTGGCATCGGCTTTGCCGCTGAAACGAGCGTCGAACACGCGATGGAGGACCTAACCAGCCGCTGGCCCGATGCCGATTTCGTGGAAGATCCGATGCGTTTGCGGCCCTGGGCCTTGGCCGCATTCGGGTCCGAAGGTGCGTTGGATGAGGCGCCGCTGTACCTGATTGGCGCCCCATTCCAGATCAAGGTGTGGGAAGCGCTCTTGAGCATCCCGTCAGGCCACGTCACCACCTATTCCGAGATTGCCAAAGCCATCGGGAACCCCCGGGCCGTGCGTGCGGTTGGCACCGCCGTAGGGCGTAATCCGATCAGCTGGCTGATCCCATGCCACCGTGCGCTGCGCAAATCTGGCGGGCTGGGCGGCTATCACTGGGGTCTGCCTGTAAAACGCGCGATGTTGGCTTACGAATCCGCACGACTGGACGATGCAGTGGCGTAAAGCTGCCGATCATTGTTCAAATCCCGGTTGAGACATCACACCCCGGCTGTGATATACTCCCCGTGAGGGGTCCCCAAAAGTGGGGCTTGAGCAAAAAAGGCGGGAAAATGAAAACCACGAAACTATCGCTGGCGCTGGCCGCCAGCGCGGCCTTGGCCCTTTCGGCCTGTACCAATCCGGCAACCCTGGGCGATCCGGAAAATGCGAACACCAACACCGGTCTAGGCGTCGGTGCCGTTGTGGGCGCGATTGTCGGCTCTGCCGTAGCAGGCAGCGGCAGCCGTACCCAAGGCGCCATTCTTGGCGGTATCGTGGGGGCCGCAGCAGGTGGCATGGTCGGAAACCAGTTGGACAAGCAGGCGGCTGAACTAAACGCATCGCTGGATGACGACATACTTGTGGAAACTGCCGATGGCCGGTTGATCGTCACCCTGCCCGAAGACATCACATTCGATACCGACAGTACCGTTGTCCGGCCCAGCCTGCAGGCCGAACTGAACAAGGTTGCCGCCAGCCTGGTAAAATACCCCGACAGCACCGTTCAGGTTATTGGCCACACAGACAATCAGGGCGATGCGGGCTATAACCAACGGCTGTCCGAACAGCGCGCCAGCTCTGTCTCTGCAATCCTGCAGGGGGGTGGAGTGACCTCAGGGCGGATCAGCACGCTGGGCAAGGGTGAAAACGAACCCAAGGCATCCAACCTGACGCCTGAAGGCATGGCTCAGAATCGGCGGGTGGAGATTGTCGTCATCCCCACGTCGACCTGATCCGGTCTGGCCGAGCCACCAAATCCACACTATGTCCGCTTTGAACATTCCTGAGGGCTGACATAAATGAACGATCCGATCCTGCTGGGCCTGTCTGGCTCTCTCCGGGCAAGCTCCGGCAACCGCAAGCTGCTGCGCGAAGCGGCGCGTCTGTTTGGGCCATGCACCTATCAAGAAGCGGACCTGCGCCTGCCTTTGTATGATGGTGACGACGAAGCCGTCGATGGTGTTCCACCCGCAGTCCAGACGTTGGCCGACCAGATCGCAGCAGCCGATGCGGTGATTATTTCCACGCCCGAATACAATAAGGCACCGTCCGGCGTTCTGAAAAACGCGCTGGACTGGATCAGCCGGACAAAGGGTGGACCGTGGCGGGACAAGCCACTAGCGGTGATGTCAGCCTCCTCCGGTCGGTCCGGTGGTGAACGGTCACAGATGATCCTACGCAGCTTCATGGTGCCGTTCCGCCCGCGCATCCTGCATGGCCCCGAAATGCATCTGGCCGCAGTCGGGTCGGCCTTTGACGAAGACGGCAGACTGCAAGGCGACTTGTATATCAGCACGTTGCAGGACTTGATGCAGGCCCTGCGCGCCGAGGTGGAACGTTAGGGCGCTTCCCGCACACTGATTTCGATCAGGTTGCAGTCTGGATCCCTGACGTAAATCGACATGATCGGTGCGGTGGCACCGGTACGGCGCACAGGACCTTCCTCGACCGCGATGCCTTGTTGCGCCAAATGCTGTTGCCAGTCCGTCAGGTCCCCATCCGTCAAAAAACAAAGGTCGGCGGAGCCGGGCGTTGCGACATGCGCCTTGGGTTCAAATTCGCGCCCGGCCTGATGTAAGTTGATCTTCTGGCTGCCAAACGCAAGCGCTATCCGTGTGGTACCATCGGCCGGCGTAAATGATTGCGCCTCCATTCCCAGACCGTCCGTGTAAAACGCCACCGTGGACGCCATATCGCGCACGGTCAAAACAAGGTGGTCAAGCGCGCTTACCTTCATGGTCATGGATTGCCTTATCTTGCATCAGCCCGGTTGATCCGGCCCTACATTGATGGACCATCCGACCGCCATGGTCTAACACTTTGCTGTCACCCTTACGCAAGGCAAGGAACCACCATGACCAACGAAATGAAGGGCGCCGAAGCGATGGTGCGATCCCTGCAAGCCCATGGCGTGAGTCATATTTTCGGCCTGTGTGGAGATACGACGCTGCCCTTCTACGATGCCATGCGCAATCTAGACCACGGGATCACCCATGTGCTGACCCGCGATGAACGCAGTGCGGCTTATATGGCGGATGGTTATGCCCGCGTCACAGGTCGGGTTGGCGTGTGCGAAGGGCCATCAGGTGGCGGGGCGACATACATCCTGCCCGGTTTGATCGAGGCGAATGAAAGCTCTTATGCCGTGCTGGCGATCACCACGGACATTTCGGTTGCGTCTTATGGCAAGTACCCGTTGACCGAGGTTGATCAAGACGCGCTGATGCGGCCGTTGACCAAGTTCAACACGGTTATCAAGCGCGCCGACCATATCCCCCGCATGGTGCGTCAGGCGTTTCGCGCGATGACCACCGGCCGCTCTGGTGCTGCGCATCTGGGGCTGCCCTACGACATTCAACACGATCCGGTCCCGGCGGATGATATCTGGTCCGATCCCAAGCATCACAGCTTCCCCGCCTATCGCGCCGCGCCGGAACCCGGCAGCGTGGAAGCCGCGGTGGAGGCGATCCTGACGGCCAAGTCACCGCTTATCGTCTGTGGCGGGGGCGTTGTGATCGCGGGCGCGATGGAGGAGTTGGACCGCTTTGCCACGCGGCTGGATCTGGCGGTGGCCACGTCGATTTCCGGCAAAGGCGCGCTGGCGGATACACATCCGCTGTCGCTTGGCGTCGTGGGCTCCAACGGCGGTACGGATGAAACATGGGAAATGATGGCGAGCGCCGATTTGGTTGTCTTCATGGGTTGCCGCGCCGGGTCCACTACCACCGCCCGTTGGGAGGCCCCGAAACCCGGCCAGCGTATCGTACATTTCGACAATGACCCGATGGTTATCGGCGCAAACTATCCAACCGAGGTGGGGGTTGTAGCCGATCTGAAGCTGTCGCTGGCGGCGGCGAACACCTGTCTCGACCAACGCAGCGGCCCTGTGCCCGGGTTTGACGGTGCGGCTCGTGTGGCTGACATCAAGACCCGGAAATTTGCCAAGTACGACGCCCTGGCCAGCAGCACCACCGACACGATCCTGCCAGAACATATCATCACAGCCGTCAACGCCGCGCTGCCCGATGACGCGGTGGTGGTGTCTGATCCTGGCACAAGCTGCCCCTATTACAACGCCTATTCGCAGCAGAAGAAACCGGGGCGGTATTACATAACCAACCGTGCGCATGGCGCGTTGGGCTATTCTCTCTCTGCCGCGCTGGGCGCCTGGTACGGACGGCCCGACAGCAAGGTAGTGGCGATGATGGGGGATGGGTCCTTTAACTTTGCCTGTGGTGAGCTAGAAACCGTTATCCGTTCTGCTGCGCCGATCACCTATGTCGTGCTGAGCAATTCCAGCTTTGGATGGATCAAGGCGAGCCAACGGGATGATTGCGACCGACGATATTACAACGTGGATTTCGGGCGCACCAACCACGCGGCGGTTGCAGCAGCGTTTGGCTTGAAAACGTGGCGCGTGGAACGTCCAGAGGAATTGCAGGACGCGGTGGATCAGGCATTTGCCCACGATGGCCCAACCCTGATCGACGTGGTGTGCCAGCCATTGGAGGAAGCAGCAGCACCAGTGCGACGGTGGATGGGCTGAATTCAGGGTTAGAGTGACACCTCGGGACGGAAGCCTTCTGGGATGTCATCCCGGTCGTTTAGCATGAGTTCAGCCATGACCTCCCCAACCTTCGGGGCCATACCGAACCCAATCTTGAATCCGCCATTGGCTATGAATTGACCGCTATGCAGCGGATGCACGCCCAGCATCGGCGCGCGGCTGCGGGTGCGTGGGCGCAAGCCCGCCCAGCGTTGTACCACGGGTGCGTCGCTTAGGACCGGAACACTGTCGCGCGCCCTCACGATCAGGTCATTCACCTGCGCATCGGTCTCTGTTGGACTGATAAACTCCCGCTCTGTCGTTGAGCCGATGGCAACAGTACCGTCCGCATGCGGGATGATATGCAAGGCGTCGGCAAAGATCTGCGCTGAGCCACTGGCGTCATATTGAAAAACGGCTGCCTGTCCTTTGATCGGTGCGCCAACCGTCTTGCCAAAGGCCGCGTTTAACTTCGCCAGATCAGCAACGCCTGTGGCATGCACTACGCGGCCTTCATCCTCTGCCTCTCGCACCACCGGCGCGCCGAGTGTGGCCAGAGCCTGTGCCAGTGTCTGCACCGCTGTGCGGGGGTGCAGACGAGCCGTCAAGGTATCGCGCACAAGGTAACCGGACGGAGAGTGTGGCTCCCATTCCGATTGCCCCGAAGGGATCACCTCCCAAACCGCCGCATCCTCCCACAACTGTGCTGCGCCATCGGCCCGTTCACGGGCCTGCAGCAACTGGCGCTCATCGGCAATGGGTTGCAGGCGACCTTCGCGCGCATAGCTTGGATCCTGCCCGGACACTGCGCCGACCTCAGCCCAAAATGCTTCGGCCAGCAGCAGGCTTTCCAACTGGAACGCTTTCTTTTCATTCCAATTTTCTGGCACATGCGGAGCCAAGGCCCCCAGCACCCCGCCGCTGGCCCCGTCGCCCACACCGTTGGGGTCAACAATTTGAACCCGCGCGCCCCGGCGCACGCAGGACCACGCCACCGACAGCCCGAAAATGCCAGCGCCCCTTACCGTTACATCGACCATTGCCAATCCAATGTCCTTTGCCCAATGTCGCCGCGTCCAGCCGACCAATACGGGACCGGAAGATGAAGAGCCAGCAGACAGAGCTGACCTGGCGGGAGGGGCGCGTGCCCGTCTCGACCCGTTTTGATGATCCGTATTTCAACCTGGACAACGGTCTGGCCGAAACCAGACATGTGTTTCTGAACGGGAATGGCCTACCTGACCGGTTTAAACCCGGCTTTCAGATTGCGGAGTTGGGGTTTGGCACCGGTCTGAATTTCCTGACGACGGTCCTGTGTTGGGATCAGAGCGGACAGGATGGCACCTTCACATTCACCAGTTTCGAAGCCTTCCCGATGAGAGCCGAGGACATGGCCCACGCACTGGCTGCGTTTCCGGAGTTGACGGAGCCGGCGCAAGAGTTGCTAGAGCAAACTGCGCAGCCGGAAATTCGAGTGGGCGGCGGCATCCTTCGGATCATAGAGGGTGATGCGCGTAGGACTTTGCCCGCATGGGCTGGGCGGGCGGATGCCTGGTTTCTCGACGGTTTTTCCCCCGCAAAGAATCCGGAGCTGTGGGAGCCGACCTTGCTCCAAGCGGTTGCCGACCACTCCAGCCCCGGCGCTACGGCGGCCACCTATTCCGCCGCTGGGCACGTCCGCCGCGCGTTAGAAGCGGCTGGATTTGCAGTGACTCGCAGCTCCGGTTTCGGGCGCAAGCGGCACATGGTGCAGGCGGTTTTGCCATGACTCAACGCAACAACGTACCGCTGGGTGTCGCCCTAATGCTGGCAACCACGCTGGTATTTGCCGCACAGGATGGCATTTCGCGCCACCTTGCCGGCACCTACAATACCTGGCTGGTGGTTATGATCCGCTATTGGTTCTTCGCCGCTTTTGTCGTGGTCATAGCCGGGCGGCAAGCAGGGGGTGTGCGCAACGCGGCCCGAACCGAACAACCGCTGCTACAGATCTTTCGCGGGCTGCTACTGGCGGCAGAAATCTGCATTGCTGTGTACGGCTTCACCCTGCTGGGACTTGTAGAAAGTCACGCCGTGTTTGCGTGTTACCCGCTGCTGATCGCCGCCTTGTCCGGCCCGGTGCTGGGCGAACGGGTAGGCTGGCGCCGCTGGCTGGCGATTGCACTGGGCTTCGTGGGCGTCCTCATCATCCTGCAGCCCGGCAGCGGCGTATTTGACCCGGTTGCCGTGATTCCGCTGGTCTCTGCCCTGATGTTTGCACTTTACGGCCTGCTGACCCGTTTCGCCGCCCGCAAGGACCCGACGGCCACCAGCTTTTTCTACACCGGCACAGCGGGCGCTGTGGTGATGACAGCGGCAGGCGTCTGGTTTTGGGAACCGATGTCGGGTCCGGATTATGGCTGGATGCTGGCGCTGTGCCTGACCGGCGTGGGCGGCCACTGGTTGTTGATCAAATGCTATGAAGTGGCCGAGGCCAGCGCAGTACAACCCTTTGCCTATTTCCAGTTGGTCTTTGCCTCACTGGTGGGATTGGTGGTGTTTGATGAAGTCCTGCGCACCAACGTGATCCTCGGTGCCATGCTGATCGTCGGGGCGGGTGTTTTTACCCTATGGCGCGAACGCACGCAGAGTTGAGCCGACCAGTTCCTGCGTGAACGGCACTGGCAACGCGGGTTGCCCTAAACGCGCTCGGTAGATCGGCAGACTTTCGGTGACCCGCATGACATAGTTCCGCGTTTCATTGAACGGGATATGTTCAATCCAGTCGATGATGTCCGGGTCGCCATCGCGCGGATCGCCATAAAGCTCCATCCACCGGATAGGGCGTCGCGGCCCAGCATTGTAGCCTGCAGCCATCATCACGACGTTGCCGTCAAACGTGCCCGCCAGACCCGCCAGGTAATTCGCCCCCAGTTTGGCGTTGTACCGCCATTCCGTCAGCAGCCGGTCGGTGCTGTGCTGGGACAGGATACCAAGGTCCTTAGCCACGAGTCGAGCGGTGGCAGGCATCACCTGCATCAGGCCGCGCGCGCCAGCCCCGCTGACCACGATCGGATCGAACTCGCTCTCACGCCTGGCAATGGCCAAGTTCATCTCGGGCGCCATGGGCAATTGCATGCGCCCCACCGGGTGCAGAGCATAGTAAGGCGCGGGCACAATCAAGCCCTGCTGCGCAGCACGCTTTCCGATCATGACGGCAAGATGCGGATGATTCAACTCCATCGCCATCGCGCCAAGCTGGGCGATCTGCTCCGGCGTCAATGATTCAGCCAGATGGGTCAGGAACCTTTCAGCCAGCACCAGTTCCCCAGCCGCCAACAGCAACAGCCCGGCCTGGAACACAGACGATTTCAGAAAGGTTGCTGACCGCCACGGTGGGGGATCGTCCGGCTTGGCCAATGCGGGATCAAACGGTAACCCCACCTTTTCTGCTGCCAGCAGGCCATAAAACGCGGTTTGGTATTTCGCTCCTTCAGCATAGGCGGCAGCGGCCTCTTTCTTCTGCCCAAGCGCTTCATGTGCCCGGCCGGTCCAATAGCCAGACCGTCCCTTGGAGATCGGGGTAAACACCGCCCCGTCAAAACGCTGGAAGTGGCGCAGTGCCACCTCTGCATCTCCCGTGTATTGCAGCGCAAGATAGCCTGAAAGCCACTCCAGATCGGCAAAGTCGGACCCGTCTACCAGATAGTGGCGCGACGCAATCTCATATGCGCGGCGCGGATCGCCATTGCGCATTTCGTGGCGGGCCAAATCGCGGCGCTGACGGGCCCAAGCATCGGGTTCCCCAAGCAAGGCAGCATTTGCGCTGCGGTCCAGCAGCAGGGTCTTGGCGTCGTCCTGCCGCCGCTTGCGCATGCGCCATTGGAACCGGTCATGGGCCAGCCCAGCGGAGTTTTTCAGGGCATCCGGCACCTTGGCGATCTTCGCGTCAACCCAGGGTTCCTGCGCCTGCAAGGCCAGCCGCGCCTCGGCCAACGCCCTGTGCGATTCGTCCACCAGAGACAGCATGCGTGACCCACTGGTGCGGTGGCGGTCCCACAGCAAGCGGTCAAGCCGCGCGTTGTGATGGGGTTTCAGTAGCTTGGCATGCTGGTCCAGATAGGTCCGTTGCACCTGACTGCCCATCGGCATGGTCCGCCAGGCAATCACAAGACTTGCCTCAGCTTCCCCCGTCTCACCGCGGGCCGTCAGCGCGCGTGCATAGGTCAGCACCCCTTCGGCGGTCTGTGGCGGCGAGTCAGCAAAAAACTGCATCACCTGATCGGTAGAAGCTGCGTCCAGCGTGTCTTCGTTCTTACGCCGCAGCCAGGCGATACCGGGCCAGTCACCTCGCCGTTCCAGAAAATCAGCAACCTCGGTATAAGTGCCCAGCCCGGCGCGCAGGCGGTGCCATTCCACGATGTCCTGCGCGATCTGGCCATCGTCGCGTACAAGAGCGGCCGCTTCATCCCACGCGCTCCCACGCATTTTGAGCACGGCCTCGGCCATGCGCCCGGCGCGATCCGCTAGAGCGGGCGACACTGCCGCGCCGAACAGGAGGGTCATCAATACCAGAATGCGCGTCATGACTTGCAATTTCAGGGCAACCGAGGCTAGAGGCAAGACGTTAGCTCAGACGCGGCAACGATCAATCCACTTTTCCGCGACCTGCCAAAACCGGCGGCCATTCGCGGAGCCCAAAAACAGAGGAGCGTGACAATGTTCAGAGGTTCAATGCCTGCACTGGTGACGCCGTTCAAAAACGGCGAGCTGGATCTCGACACGCTCAAACACCTTGTTGAATGGCACATCGAACAGGGCTCCACGGGGCTGGTTCCGGTTGGCACAACAGGTGAAAGCCCGACGCTGACCCATGACGAACACGAAACCGTCATCGAAACTGTCGTTAAAACCGCAGCCGGGCGGGTCCCAGTCATCGCGGGCGCCGGTTCCAACAACACGGTTGAAGCGATTCGATTTGTGCAGTTTGCCAAGAAGGTCGGGGCCGACGCCGCGCTGGCTGTGACCCCCTATTACAACAAGCCCACCCAGAGGGGCCTGATCGCGCATTTTTCGGCTCTGAACGAGTGTGCAGACATCCCGATCATCATCTACAACATCCCGCCCCGGTCAGTCATCGACATGACCCCGGAAACCATGGGTGAACTGGCCAAGCTGCCCAACATCGTTGGCGTCAAGGATGCCACTGCTGACATAACCCGCGTCAGCAAACAGCGTATCATCTGTGGTACGGATTTCGTCCAACTGTCTGGCGAAGATGCCTCGGCACTAGGCTTCAACGCACATGGCGGCGTTGGCTGTATTTCCGTCACCGCTAACGTTGCCCCGCGCCTGTGTGCGGAGTTCCAGCAAGCCACGCTGTCGGGAGACTATGCAAAGGCGCTGGACTATCAGGACAAGCTGATGCCCCTGCATGACGCGATCTTTGTGGAACCGGGGTTGGTCGGAGCCAAATACGGCCTTTCCAAACTGGGTCTCTGTTCGCCAGAGGTACGTCTGCCATTGACCGAAGCGCTGGACAGCACCAAGTCGCAGATTGACTCTGCGATGGCGCATGCTGGCCTGATCTAAGCCATCTGCCCTTCCTCTTGCCCCAAATATCCTGGGGAGCGCGAGGCGCAACGCCCCTCGCATGGGTCGGACCGCCCATGGGCGGTCCGAAAACCCTCAGTACAAAGCTACCGGATTGATGATCATCTGGACCGTGCCGCGGATACGCGCCTGGCCCAAAACGAACATGAACTCATTGACGCCATCCTGCAGAACCGGACCGGTGTTCATGGTTTCCAGAATATAGATGCCATGCTGCTGCAGCAGGATAACATGTCCATAGAATGCGCCATCACCCGGTGCCGGCGGTACAGGTTCCACGCCCCATGTGTCCGCGCCTACGGCCATAACGTTCAGCGACGCCAGATAGCGAGAGCCAGTGACGTTCAGGCCCGGTTCTCCAGAAACCCACGCGGTCGGATCGCTGTCCAGCATGTTTTCCGTCCAGCCAGTGTGGAACAGAACGATGTCGCCTTCACCGATAGTCACACCCTGCGCTTCGACGGCGGCCTTGATCTCTGCCTCACCAAAGTGATCACCAGCAGCGAGGAAATCCTTACCCGCGTGCTTGGCCATATCCAGAATTACGGCGCGGCCCACCAGCGGCGGAACGTTGTGCACGCCCAGCTTTGTCAGTCCGGTGATCTGCGAAATTTCCGTATCGCTCAAGCAATTGTAGTACAGGCCCTTTTCACCCAAGTGGCCGAGACCGTCGATCTGGCTGCCAATACCAACCCAGGTTTGCAGCAGGTCATCATTGTAAATCGCGGGATAACCGAACTGCGTCAGCTGGTTCCCCCCAGCCTGCCCCGGCTGGACGACCTGAAGGCTCAACGAACGCGGTGGGAAGGCCGGCGTGTTGCTGTCAATTACGATGCCCAGAGGCATGGATTTGCCCTGCTTGATCAGCCCGGCGGCTGCCAGCGTGCTTTCCGGCGACACGAGGTTGGCCGACCCGATTTCATCACCCGCGCCCCACTTGGAGGGAACACAGTCTTCCGCAAACGCGGCGCCTGCAGTCATCGCCAAGGCACAAATTGCCCCTGTTATGTTATAACATGTCATTGATTTTCCTCCCATTTTCCACGTCGCATCTTACTTGGGGCCATGTACAACACAAGGCAGAAACTCGCGCGGGACCTAATTTCCTAGTTGAGGAAATCAAAAAAAACGCTCACATCTTGACGTTAGGCCGGGTCGCGTTTCTTCGAGGTATGGACAGATCCCAGATGCGACAGTCGGCCCCAGCAAATGGAATGCAAATAGAGTCACCAAGACGACCAGAACTATAGCGACGGGTTTCAGCACCAGGTCATACATCTTTGCCCTTTCAACGGGGATTGATCCGCGTGCTGGCAGTTTGGCGCAGGAATTGCGGCGAAACCGGGACTGTATGCCAAGGACGCTCACTTCGGCAAAGTTCTGCCGCGACGCACCTCTTCCAAACGCGCAGCGCCCGGGCATTTCTGTCCGGGCGCTGCAAGTTTTTCAACCCGTAGGTTACATCCCCAAGGATGCCTTATACAGCGCAATCTGGCTGTCACGCCCGATCTGGTCGGTGATCTTCTCCCACGCTGCCGCAATGGCGTCCGCGGTTTCCTGAGCGCTACCATACTGACCAGCAAAGCCCTTGGCCAACTCGTCTTCAGCAACCGAGTAATACTGGAAGATCCCCGGAATGCGCGGTTCGATGGCCGCGTTTGGGTGGTTGTAGCTGTCCGCGTTGGAGCCGAGGTAGTCTTCGACAAAGGCGCGATCATACCCGGCGGCTTCCCATTCGTCATACTGGAAGTGGGAATTCCGGTAGGGTTGGAAGCCCGACGGATAGGCAGAAGCCCAAAGCGACAGATCCTTGCCACCCAGATGGGCCGCTGCGCTCCACGCTGCCTTTTGGCGCTTGGAATCGCTGTCCACCGTGGCCATCACGTAAACACCCCAACCAATATACGCCATGTTCGGCGCTTCGTTGTACGTGTTCTCCCATGCGCCGGAGCCTGCGTTATAAACACGGTCCGAACCGGGGTTGATGCCAAAGCCAACCACATCGCCCACAACCGAGGTGTCGGAGGTTCGGGCATTCGACCCGATATCACCCCACCACATCAGCATGGAACCGGTGCCAGCTAGGAACTGCTGGAATCCGGTGGTGCCAGGGTCAGCGTTGATCTGGTCGGCAGGGTAAGCGCCCGCTTCGATCAGATCCATCACATCCTGGATGGCCTGCACCCAGCCCGGGTTGTTGACGCGCGGCTTCATCGTATCGGGATCAAACAGCCATGCCGGGTCGGACGGATGCTTGGTATAGGCTGCCGCCCGGTTTTCCAGGAAGTAGAAGCCAAAGCCGCCCCAGCCCTTCAGCGGGTCCAGATAGCCGTGTGCCGGAAGGCCTGTCAGCGGGTCTTCCTTGCCAACCAGGCCTTTGCTTATCGCGTTGATTTCCTGCCACGTCTTGGGCACCGGTTGACCGGTAACCGAGCCATCGCCGAAGTAATCACTGCGATAGGCGAAGGTGTGGCAGTCACCATCAATCGAGATGCGATATGTCTTGCCATCCCAAGTGCCCACCGGAGCCTTCAGATAGCTCACGTAATCGTCCATATCGATCACGTCCCTGACCCAGCCGGGCATTTCCGATGCCATGCCACGCCCCAGAACGTCGCCTTCGAACGGTGCACCCATTTCGATCAAATCAAAATCAACGGTGCCCGTGGCAATGGATTGCTGCAGCCTTGCGTTATAGTCGGCCTGTGCCAGATCGATCCAGTTAATCTTGGCCCCGGTGTACGCCTCCCAGGGTTTCAGGAAGCCCCGGAAAAGGAAGTTGTGCAAGTTCTGGTTGTTGAGCCCCATGAACGTCAGTTCAACGCCGGCAAACTCGCCCTCCTGCACGACCTCCTTGGTCGGACCAAGGCACATCTCACCGACCTTCTGCCATTCAGCATCGCCGGGCGATCCCATGCCAACGCCCGGGATCTTAAGGATCGACGCACGCAGCGCCCCATGCGCATCCGCCCAGGCCGGTTTCACGCTGATACCCGTGCTGACACCGCTTAGTGCGGCGAGTGTGCCGGTTGCAGCTGCACCCTTCAGCATGTTGCGGCGGCTCATCTTTCCGCGCGTGAGATAGTCATAAATGTGTGGTTTCACTGGTTGTCCTCCCAAACACGTTAGGCGGCCCTCCGAGAGCCTGGAAACGGCGCTTGATCGTTGGTCTCGTTTGCGCAGCACACAGACTCGGAACGGCGAAATACCGCTTTGCCGACCCAACTCGAAAGAAGCTTTCCAGTCTGGTGGTACGCTGTCAAGCTGCTAACATGTTATGAAACTGACACTAGCGCGCTTGAGACAGGGGGCGGAATGGCTCAGGTCACGATACGGGACTTGAAAAAAAGTTACGGCAGCACCCGGGTGATCCATGGCGTCGACCTGGACATTGAGGACGGTCAATTTGTTGTGCTCGTCGGCCCATCTGGTTGTGGCAAGTCAACACTGTTGCGTATGATTGCAGGGCTGGAAGGTATATCGGACGGGACCATCGAAATTGGCGATCGCGTGGTCAACAGCCTTCCACCCAGCGAACGGGATATCGCCATGGTATTCCAGAATTACGCGCTGTATCCGCATAAAACTGTTTCCGCCAACATGGCATTTTCATTGAAAATGCGCCGGATGCCAAAGGAAGAGATACGCGAACGCGTTGACCGTGCCGCCGAGATTCTTGGCCTGACTGACTACCTCGACCGGTATCCACGTGCCCTGTCTGGCGGACAACGCCAGCGTGTAGCCATGGGTCGGGCCATCGTGCGCAACCCACAGGTCTTTCTTTTCGATGAACCGCTGTCGAATCTTGATGCAAAACTGCGAGTTCAAATGCGAACGGAAATCCGCGAACTGCACCAGCGGCTGGGTACGACCACGGTTTATGTGACCCACGACCAGATCGAAGCCATGACCATGGCAGACAAAATCGTGGTATTGCAGGGGGGAGTCATCGAACAGATCGGTTCGCCACTGGAGCTGTATGACACGCCCGCCAACCAGTTTGTGGCGGGCTTCATCGGGTCGCCATCGATGAATTTCTTTAGCGGAACGGTCCGCGCGGGTGGTAAGGTTGGAGTTGCAGGGCTGGAATTGACGGTTGCCGCCGCAGCCGGGTTGGCGGACGGCACGGCCGTGATCTGCGGTGTGCGGCCCGAAGCATTGATGCTGGCCGAGGACGGTATTGAGATGGCCGTCGCCGTTGTCGAACCCACCGGATCGGAAACGCATGTTATCGCGCGGATGGGGGATCAGGAGGTTGTATCGGTGTTCCGCGACCGCGAAACATTCCGCCCAAACGAAACCATCCGCCTGAAACCTGCCGACGGCGCAGTGCATCTGTTCAGTGCCACCAGCGGCCAACGCATTTCGGAGACCGCCCAATGACAATGCGCAACGTTATGTGCTTTGGCGATTCCAACACGCACGGGACCATCGCGCTGAGGTTCCCGATGGACATTCGCCGGTTTGACCCTGCCACTCGTTGGCCCGGCCAGATGGCCGCAGACCTCGGCGACAACTGGCACATGATCGAAGAAGGGCTGCCCAGCCGAACCACGGTGCATGACGACCCGGTCGAAGGGGCGCACAAAAACGGTGTGCGCGTGCTGCCTGCCCTGTTGGACAGTCACAGGCCGCTGGATCTCGTGATCGTGATGCTGGGCACCAATGACCTGAAAATGCGATACAGCGCTCCAGCCATGGACATTGCCATATCGGTAGAACAATTGCTCCGCATCATTGCGGGCTCCATCGCCGGACCAAACCTGCAACCGCCGAAAGCATTGCTGGTTGCGCCTGTTCCAATTCAGGAAACCGGCTTCCTTGGTGAAATGTTTGCTGGTGGGGCTGCCAAATCACAGGCTCTCGCCGCCTATTACCAGGCTATTGCCGCGCGCCATGGGGCCGGGTTTCTGGATGCGGGCACGTTGACCAAGGTTGACCCGGTCGATGGCATTCACCTGACATCCGAAGGCCACGCCGCGATTGGGGCCGCAATGGCCGCCAAGGTGCGCGAGATGGTGGGCTGACATCCAATAGGGCGTGCTGCCCTGCATGTATGGGAGGAAACACATGCTCAAAGGCGTTGATCCGCGGCTGAACGCGGATGTTCTTTGTGCGCTGCGCGACATGGGGCACGGCGACGTTCTGATCCTTGCAGACACCAATTTTCCATCCGGCTCCATCGCGCGCGAAACTGTGCTGGGCGATCTGCTGCGCATGGAAAACCTGACGTCGGCCGAGGCGGCAGAAGCAGTGTTATCAGTGCTGCCGCTGGATACGTTCGTGGACGATTTCGCCGGTCGAATGGAGATCGTCGATGCGCCCAACGAAATCCCGCCCGTACAGGCCGAAGTGCAAGCCGCTATTGATGCGGCAGAAGGCGCTCCGCGACCAATGGTCAGCATCGAACGCTTCGCATTCTATGACATGGCGCGCGACGCTTATGCGGTAATCCAGACCGGCGAACGGCGATTCTATGGATGTTTCATGTTTCGCAAGGGCGTGATCCCGCCGGAGGCCTGAGATGAGCAAACCTGTTGTCATTCTGGGCGTGTTTGTCGCCGACACCGCCTATCGTGCGGACCGTGCGCCACGTATGGGCGAAACGATCATGGGGAACAGCTTTGCGCTTGGGCCGGGCGGCAAAGGCTCCAACCAGGCTGTCGCGGCAGCCAAATCAGGCGGTGACGCGCATATGATCACGCGGCTGGGCAAGGACCCGTTTGCTGATATGGCGCTGGCCACATGGGCTGGTGCCGGGGTCAAACCCGCGATCACACAGCATAACGATGGGTATACTGGCGCGGCCTATATCTTTGTGGAGGAGGCATCGGGCGACAACGCTATTATCGTTTGTCCGGGTGTTGCGATGTCCATCTCCCCTGCGGATATAGACGCGCAGGCGGATTTGATCGCCTCGGCCGGCGTGTTTCTGACACAGCTGGAGCAACCACTGGACGCGGCCATGCGCGGGCTGAAACTGGCCCGCGATGCTGGCGCGGTGACGGTGTTGAACCCCGCCCCTGCAACGGATTTGCCCGATGGCATGCTGGCACTTTGCGATTACGCGACACCCAACGAAAGCGAAGCCGAGGGCCTGACAGGGATTGCTGTTAAAACAGTTGACGATGCCATCCGTGCCGCCGAGGCGCTGCGGGCGGAGGGCGTTGGCACCGCGATCATCACGCTTGGGGAAAACGGGGCACTGTTCCATGACGGCACGCCCGTTCACGTGCCTGCCTTCAACGCCGGTCCTGTAGTGGAAACCACCGGGGCTGGGGATGCGTTTAACGGTGGATTTGCCACAGCGCTAGCCCGTGGAGATGCGCCGATTGATGCCGTCCGTTTCGGATGCGCCACTGCGGCGATTTCCGTTACGCGGCCCGGCACCGCGCCATCGATGCCAACTCTGGCGGAAGTGAACACGCTGCTAGCGGGTTAGATTACGTTCGGGTTTCTAGGCGCGGCTGTCCCGGCACCATTCCGGGCGGCCAGCACCAATTGGCGACTGCCACTGCCCCTCGCAAGACACGAAAGGACAAAAAGCATGAGCCATATCTATGTGCAAGCCGCTGAACGACCCAAGAAAACCGCAATTTCGATGGACGGATCGGGCCAATCCTGGACCTTTGAAGAGCTTGAAAACTGGTCGAACCAGGCCGCGCAGGCGCTGCGCTCTCTAGGTCTCGGCAAAACCGACCATGTTGCGATTCTGATGGAAAACCGGCCTGAGTTTTTCGAAATCCTGTTCGCAGCACAGCGGGCCGGGCTGTACCTTACTCCCATCAGCACCTACCTGACTGCCGGAGAGGTCGCCTATATCCTCGAAAACAGCACCGCCAAGGTTCTGATTACGACCCCAAGATTTGCCGAAACCGCCAGTCAAGCCTGCAAGGATCAAGATGATCGATTGGCCCGGTTCATGCTGGACACACCCGCAAGCGGTTTCCGGGCTTGGCAGCCGTTCCGCGCGTCTTTTCCAACCGACCGCATTAAGGACGAGGTAAAAGGAAACCCGATGTTGTATTCTTCGGGCACGACCGGCCGTCCAAAAGGGATCAAGCGGGCCTTTAAAGAGGAACCGATTGAAGGCGGGCACCCGATCATGGAACTGATTTGCCTGAAGATGGGCAAAATGAACCATGACAGTGTCTACCTTTCGCCTGCCCCGCTTTACCATGCGGCACCTATGTCGGCATCGGCAACGGCCCTGATGTATGGGGCAACGTTGGTCATCATTGAAAAATTCTCACCTGACGCTTTCCTGGCCGCGATCGAAAAACACCGGGTGACGCATACGCAGGTCGTGCCAACCATGTTTCTGCGATTGCTGAAACTCGCACCCGAGACACGGGAACTCTATGATCTGTCGACCCTGAAATGCGCAATTCATGCTGCGGCGCCCTGCCCCGCGGAGGTCAAACGCCAGATGATCGACTGGTGGGGCCCGATCCTGCTAGAATATTATGCAGCGACTGAAGGCAATGGTGTGACGATCTGCACGTCCGAAGAGGCCTTGGCCCATCCCGGAACAGTCGGAAAATCATTGATCGGGCCAGTCCGAATTGTTGGCGAAGACGGACAAGAACTGCCCGCTGGGGAAGTCGGTGATGTATATTTTGATTCCGGTTTGACGTTCTCCTACCATGACGATCTGGAAAAAACCGCCAAGGCGCACCATCCCAATGGTTGGTCTACGTTGGGCGACGTCGGCTACTTGAACCAGTACGGATACCTGTTCCTGACCGACAGGCGGGCCTACACCATCATTACCGGAGGGGTGAACGTCTACCCGCAGGAAACCGAGGACAAGTTGCTAATGCATCCCGCCGTACGCGATGCGGCTGTGTTCGGAATCCCGGACCCGGATCTTGGGGAATCCGTCAAGGCAGTGGTGCAATTGCTGGATCAGGACCGGGCCAGTCCGGAGCTGGAGGTAGAGCTGATCGAGTGGTGCCGCAATTCTCTCAGCCACATCAAATGCCCGAAGTCGATTGATTTTTTGCAAGACATGCCCAGAACTGAAACCGGAAAGCTCATCAAACGTAAGCTAAAAGAAATGTACGCGGATCAGTGACACACGCCAGTGGTCGTCTGAACTAGTGTCTTAGCAGTGAAGTTTCTGGCACTTTTCTACCAGGCAAAGAACTGTTTGGTGCTTCCCGTCAGTTATCCGACCGCAAATGCAAGGCAAAAGCTTGCAGGACCCGAACGTAGACATCGCGTTTGAACGGCACAATGCAAGGCACCAAGTCTTCCACGCTCTGCCAGCGCCAGCAACTGAACTCGGGATGGTCAGTCTCTATATTCACCTGGTCGTCGGAGCCGAGAAACCGCATGAGGAACCATTTCTGTTCCTGCCCGCGAAACCGGCCTTTCCAGATATTTGGCACCAGATCATGCGGCAGGTCATAGGGCAGCCAATCCTCGGTCTCGGCCACGATCTCCACCAGATCTGCCGTCACGCCGGTTTCTTCACACAGCTCCCGCAGCGCTGCATCGCGCGGGTCTTCACCTTTGTCGACCCCGCCTTGCGGCATCTGCCAGGCGTCAGTGTACCGGTCCTTGCGTTGGCCAACAAACACGCGGCCCTGTGCGTTCATCAGCATCACGCCCACGCAGGGGCGATATGGCAGGCGGGCAATCTTTTCAGGCGTCATCGGCGTTCTCCTTCACCCAGGCTTCCTGTCACAGGTCGCGGGACCGCTGCAAGCGCTTGACGCCGCGTTGTGGGTGACAGACCGTCCAATGCCCGGCAAACCTGCCCAAAGCTACCTTAGGAGGCCGCCATGACCCGATATTCCAACCTTCTGTCGCCGCTCGACCTGGGCTTTACCACCCTGAAGAACCGCGTGTTGATGGGTTCTATGCATACGGGGCTGGAGGAAACCAAGGACTGGAACCGAGTGGCAGAGTTCTATGCGGAACGTGCACGGGGTGAGGTTGCGCTGATGGTCACGGGCGGGATCGGCCCGAACCTCGAAGGCTCGGTTCTGCCGGGCGCGTCGATGATGGTTACCGAAGAAGATGTCACCAACCACCGGGTTGTCACCCAGCGCGTGCAGGACGCAGGCGGCAAGATCGCCATGCAGATCCTGCATGCAGGGCGGTATGCCTATGGGCCGAAATGCGTAGCTCCGTCGCCAGTGAAATCGCCGATCTCCCCTTTCCCGCCGACTGAACTGGACGAAGAGGGGATCGAAAAACAAATCTCCAACATAGCGAATGCTGCCGTTCTGGCCCAGCAGGCCGGGTATGACGGTGTTGAGATCATGGGGTCGGAGGGATATTTCCTGAACCAATTCCTGGTCACGCATACCAACAAGCGCACGGATCGCTGGGGCGGGTCGTATGAAAACCGTATGCGTCTGCCGATCGAGGTGGTGCGCCGGACGCGCGAAGCGGTTGGCACGAATTTCATCATAATCTACCGTCTCAGCATGATCGACCTGGTGCCGAACGGGTCCACCTATGACGAGGTGGTGCAACTGGCCAAAGAAATCGAAAAGGCGGGTGCGACGATCATCAACACCGGGATCGGCTGGCACGAAGCCCGTATTCCAACGATCGCCACCAGTGTGCCGCGTCGGGCCTTTGCCTGGGTGACAAAGAAACTTATGGGGCAGGTTTCGATCCCCGTGATCACCTCGAACCGGATCAACACGCCCGACGTGGCCGAAGCCGTACTGGCCGAGGGCTGTGCCGACATGGTATCGCTCGCGCGACCAATGCTAGCCGACCCACATTTCGTGGCCAAGGCCATGCGGGACGAAGCCGGGCAGATCGCACCCTGTATTGCCTGTAACCAAGCCTGCCTTGATCATACCTTTGGCGGCAAGCTGACATCGTGCCTCGTCAACCCACGCGCCTGTCATGAGACCGAGCTGGTAGTTGAACCGGCGGCGACGGCAAAAAAAGTCGCCATTGTTGGCGCGGGCCCTGCGGGCCTTTCCAGCGCGATCACCTGTGCCGAACGGGGACATGCAGTGACGGTGTTTGAACGGTCAGGCGAAATCGGTGGGCAGCTCAACATGGCCAAGCAGATCCCCGGCAAGGAAGAATTCTGGGGCTTTGTCGATTGGTATCGTGAGATGATGGACACGCATGACATCGACGTACGGCTGAACACCGAAGCCACCGTGGAAGCTTTGGAAGGGTTTGACGAAGTGATCGTCGCCACCGGTGTCACACCCCGCGACCCGGACATCCCCGGACAGGACGGGGCCAACGTGCTCAGCTATATCGACGTTCTTCGTGACAAGGCTCCGATCGGCAAATCCGTAGCGGTGATTGGCGCGGGTGGCATCGGCTTCGACGTGTCTGAGTTTCTGGTACATGAAGGGGACAGCCCCACCGAAAGCCTACCGGTCTGGATGGAAGAATGGGGCGTCGCTGACCCGGAATCGCACCGTGGCGGGCTGGCCCCCGAAGGACCACAACCACATGCGGCTGCGCGTAACGTGACCCTACTGCAGCGAAAGGCAGAGAAGCATGGCAAGCGGCTGGGTAAGACCACGGGCTGGATCCACCGGGCAGCGTTGAAGATGAAGGACGTCAATTTCGTTGGCGGCGTGAACTATGAGCGGATTGATGAGACCGGGCTGCATGTCAGCTTTGGCGAGGCGCGCGAAAACCTGCAGGTGATCGAGGCGGATTCCATCGTAATGTGTGCCGGGCAGGTGCCGGAACGGTCGCTGGCCGATGCGCTGGAAGCCAAGGGGATGAATGTCCACGTCATAGGCGGGGCAGACGTGGCCGCCGAACTGGACGCAAAGCGTGCCATCGACCAAGGCGTGCGGCTGGCCGCCACGCTGTAATCATACGGGAACCCCGGCGCGGTGCGGAAAGTACCGCGTCGAGGACAGGCAATCAGCCTTTTGTCCCGCTGCGCAGGGCGCAAGCTCCATCCGCGCATCGCCGATCTTCAATCCGGCGTTGCCATTGAACGCAAGCGGTTCCAGCAGGGACCGGACAACCACGCGTAGCAGGACCCGGCTGTCCCTTTGCTGGTAAGCCGTGCGAAGTGCAGTAGCCGAGTTTTGCGCGTCAGTTCGCGCGAAACCATCATGTTCAAGGCTAGTGATGGATTTCGCGGCTGTCTTTCGGGGCTTCTTCCCGGTCGAACATGCCGTAGTCGCGCAGCACATGAGCCACCCGAAGCTGGTAATCCTTGAAGACACCTGCGCGTCCCTTGGACTGCGCGCTGCGATGGGCAGACAATTGTCGCCATCTTTCTACAGCGTTTTCGTCTTCGAAAAAGGAAATCGACAGCAGCTTGTCGGGGTTTGTCAGGCTTTGAAACCGTTCGACGGAAATGAACCCCTCCACCTGCTCGACCATCGGGCGCATTGTGGCGGCGATATCGAGGTATTCGTCTTTGCGCCCCTCGGCGGGGATGACTTCGAAAATGATGGCAATCATGCGCGTGCATCCTGCTGGCTGTAGGAGAGCTTGAGCCACCTCCGGTCTTCGCGCAAGATAAACTTCCGATCCTGAGCAAAGGCATAGTTTGCCTGCAACCAATTGCGGGCATACTGTTGGAAGTCGTCATGTTTGGTCGGATCGATGTCATACTTGATGATGCAGGTCAGCATGCGAATGGTCCTGTGATTTATGTCCAGTGCATGGCGCATCGCCTGGCGCGCATGCTTCGACTAGGGTTACAGCATGAAAGATGGTCCGGACACCGTCAGACTTGCCGCCCTGGTCGGGAACCTGGGCTGCGCTTTGCCAGCTGAGATGATTGAAACCGGTCGGACCTCGCGCGATGCGAACAGCCGCTCGGTGCATCTCAGGCCCATTGACCAGCGAGCGTTTGACCAGCTTTTCCTGCCTGATCCTGCTGTTTGGTAGCTTGAACCTGATCGTTTCCCTGTTTCCATGCCCAAAACGATCCATGGCAAATCCCCGATATTATCCCACTCACGCCCAGATCTCGCCCTTTTTGGACCGGATAGGGGTTGCTAGCAAATAAATCAGAAGGATCGGGCATGGACAGACTGACCGAAATGGAAGCCTTCGCCACGGTCGTGGACCAAGGCGGATTCACGGATGCAGCCCGCAAGATGGGTATTTCAAAATCCGCTGTATCCAAGCACGTCTCTTCGCTGGAGGCACGACTGCTGAACCGCACAACGCGTCGGGTATCCCCGACCGAAATTGGGCTGGCATACTACGATAGGGCCCGCCGCGTTCTTAACGACGCAGGCGAGGCCGATGCACTGGTGACCTCCATGCAATCGGCCCCGTCAGGGCTGCTGCGGATCAGCGTGGCCATTGATTTCGGAGTGAACCACCTGTCACCCGTCCTGTCGGACTTCCTGGCCGAATTCCCGGACATCACGGTCAACATGGTGCTGAACAACCGGTATGTGGAGCTGATTTCCGAAGGCTTTGACATGGCCATCCGGGTCGGGGAGCTGGAGGACAGCACACTGCGGGCCCGTAAGCTGACAGAAACCACCAAGCGTATGATCGCCAGCCCTAACTATTTCCAGCAATATGGGCGGCCGCAGAAAATTGATGATCTGAACGATCACAAGCTGCTGCACTATTCCAACCAGTCCAGCGGCAATGTCTGGAAGCTGACCGCGCCGTCTGGTGAAAAACGCCAAGTGCGCACCGCCGGCTGGCTGAGTGTGAATGACGGCCAATCGCTGCTGAACGCGGCCAGCTCAGGTCTCGGGATCGCGTATCTGCCCAGCTATCTCTATGCTGACGCAATGGAGCAGGGGCTGGTCGAAGATGCGATGCCTAGCCTGCCTAACGAAGTGCAGGGCATCTATGCGGTCTACCCGCCAGGCCGGTTCACCCAACCCAAGGTCCGCGCCTTCATCGACTTCCTCGTGCATGCCTTTGCGGAAAAAGGCCCGAACGACTGGTAAACCATTTCATGTTGCTACCCTTGGCAATCCGACTGACCCCGTGTCCCTAACACGGGGTCTTTTCCCGTCTGGGTTCTATTTCTATACCACGATCCGCTAAAGCTAGAGCAGGGGTAAAGCCGCCGGACCACCGAACACTCAGCCGCGTTCGGCTGGTGAATTGTTGGGATGCAGCCACATGTTTGGCGGACACTCCAACAGACGAGGAAGGGCAATTTCCCCAAAAAATTTGGCGCGCGACCTGCCATTTAAGGTTGGGTTTTACATTGACACCACCCGGGCCGCACGCAATCACCAGACCCGAATGTTCACCGGGCTGTGCAACACGATTGCCCAACTGGAACGCGGGGTGGCGGAATAGATCACGCTGCGCTCACTTTGGTCCAACCCGTTTCAGGCTGCACCAACCGTCACGGCTTCAGCATCACCTCAACCCGGCGGTTGGCCTCGCGGCCTTCTGGGGTCAGGTTGGAAGCAATTGGCGACAGATACCCATTGCCTTCCGCCTCGACGCGCTCAGGCGATACGTTGTGCATCCCGATTAGGAGGGTGCGTACAGCTTCTGCACGGCGCTTGGATAAGCGAATGTTGGTGGCAAGATCACCGACTGTATCCGTATGCCCAACCAGAACCAGAGTGCCTTCAGCGTATTCCGCGAGAAACGCCGCCAATTCCTTCAGCGACGCATATGCGCGTTGTTCCAGGTTACTGCCGCCGGGCGCAAACGCGAGGTCGGACAGCACCGCATGACCGTTTTCCAACAACTGGCGAGCGATTGGTGTTGCCTCCGTAGGGACCACAACAACCGGTTTGGGTGCAGATTTTGCAGTGGCCGGCGCGGCCTCTTGCACGACCGGAGCCACGCCTGCGGGCGTCACAATGATGGCCTGGATGTAAGTCGCCCCTCGGCTGCGGCTGACCAGCAGGCTGGCGCCACGGCCATCGTTGGCGTCGGCGGACAGAAAGCGGAAATCCTGAATATCCACGTGCATGTCTGGCGCTGGCACAACTTCCGTTCCAAAGCGGAAATCAAACCCACCGCAGTCGCGCCCTTCGCATTCGAACAATACTGTGAAACCGGCAGCCAAAAGCTGGTCACGCAGCGGGGCGAGGGTTTGCAACGTGGTGGATGAACCGGAATCAATCCGCCAAGTAAGGCGCTCTACGGCTCCTTCGAACGTGACAGATGGCACCTG
Source organism: Marinibacterium sp. (assembly GCA_017643305.1). GTDB lineage: Bacteria > Pseudomonadota > Alphaproteobacteria > Rhodobacterales > Rhodobacteraceae > HXMU1420-2. The sequence continues at coordinate 91,357 of JAEPNQ010000002.1, forward strand.
CCCATCTGTAAATGGGCCTGTCGGCATGGCATAACCGTCAAACGCTGAAACCCGTTCCGCAGTCTGGCGCGCGACCGATGGAAGCTCCAACTGCAGTGCGTCCGCCAGATGCGGGCAGGTCAGAAGACCAAAGCAGAAACAGGCGCGCTGCAGCCAATTCATCTGAACTGCGCGTGATACTCTTCATTCGGGCGCATGCTCAGCGCACTGGCGACCCGATTGGTCATGTTGAAGAATGCGGTGACATTGGCGATATCCCAGATGTCGCGATCAGTGAAACCGACGTCACGCAGCGCCTGACGGTCAGGCTCTTCAACCGTGGCGCTGGCAGTTGTGACCTTGACGGCAAAATCCAGCATAGCACGCTGACGCGCGTCCAATTCAGCCACGCGATAGTTCATCACCAGCATTTCGCCCAACATCGGATCATCAGACAGCTGCCGGACCGCCGCACCATGGGCAACAAGGCAATAAAAGCACCGGTTGTGGGACGAAACGACAACTGCGATCATCTCCCGCTCCAGCTTGGACAAGCCACTGTCAGCCAGCATAAGGTCGTTGTACAGCGCGGTGAACGTATTCAGCTTGTCTATGTCAAACGCATGGGCCGTCAAAACGTTTGGGACCATGCCCAGTTTTTCCTGGCAGATATCGAAGTATTTCTGGGTCGCTTCCGGCAACGGATCGACCATTGGCAGATCAAGGGCGGTGGGCTGTTTGGGTTTGGTCACGTCCTGTCTTTCTCATATGGCAGATAGCGGTAATGGTACCCTCCCACAGCCTGCATGCCGAGGGAAGTGTAGAGCGCGTTGGCGCCGTCGTTGGCCTTGGTGCAGATTACAGTCAGCACATCAGCGCCATTGTCTCGCGCCCAGATCGCTGCGACCCGCATGAACCATTGGCCCATACCCTGCCGCCGCTGGTGCGGCAGGATTTCCAGCGCGTGCAACATCGCGATGTTTTCATGGATACCAACATGCGCCACGCCAGCTGGTTTGTCCTTGTGACGGCCAAGCAGCGTAACTTTGGGGCCCTTAACCCGCTTCATCACCTCCACCCGGGCAGGGCCAATCCCGGCCTCAGCCCAAATTTCCCGCGCGATGGCCAATGGTTCCCAATGCGGCAGGATTGTCACGCGTGGCACCGGCGTGTCCAACATGGCCTCTACCGGGGCAGCATAGGCATTGCATGGGTCGATCACCTCATAACCCAGCATGGCCAACTGGGCGTCCAGCGCGCTCTGATCCGGCTTGACCATGAACAAAGGCGCTTGTCCAAATCCGGCGAGGCCCTCTACTGCAGTCTGGATGTCCTCCGGGGTCACCATGTCATCGGTGGAGGCCGCAGACACGCGTTTGCCGCCACCCTGCCCATCGCGCAATTTCCATGGACCAGTCGTCACGAACTGCGCGGCGGGCCAGGTGCCGTCGATGGCCGCGTAAAGTTGGTCTGGCGTGATCATCAGAGGTCCAACGCCTTTCTGAGCCTGCCCAGCGCCGCAGCTACCTGCGTGGGATCGGTCCCCCGGAATACGATCTGAGCGCCAAACGCACCATCCTTCTGAAACGGATAGCTGCCGATGCTTAGGTCAGGAAAATCATCGGCAATGGCCCCCAGAGGGCCTGCAATCTGGCCTTCCCCTCGGAAAATCATCAGGGATTCTGACGTTAGCGGCGTGCCTCCGGTCAGCGTGGGCAGAACACTGTCTACCATGGCTTCGAAAATCGCCGGGACGCCTGCCATCACGTGGACATTGCACAGTGTAAACCCAGGCGCACCAGATACAGGGTTTTCAATAAGCGCCGCACCATCCGGGATGCGGGCCATACGCAGGCGCGCTTCGTTCAGCTCCTGCCCCGTGCGCTTGGCCCGTTCCGCCAGGATGGCCCGCGCATCGTCACGCACGTCAATCGGCACGTCAAAGGCAGCGGCCACGTTATCGGCGGTGATGTCATCATGCGTTGGGCCAATGCCACCGCTGGTAAAGACATGATCGTACCCGCCCGCCAGCGTCCGAACCGCGCCCGAAATTGCGGCAGGGTCGTCGGAAACCACTCGGACCTCTTTCAGGTCAATGCCATGTTCGGTCAATCGACCAGCCAGATGGTACATGTTCGCGTCGCGGGTACGACCAGACAGAATCTCATCCCCGATCACCAGCATGGCAGCTGTCGGATTAGTCATCGGTGCTCTCCCTTGTGTGACGGCCCGACGAGGTATAGGCCGCAGAACATGCGCTTTCCAACCCCTCTTGTCCCGGCCCGGCTGATACGTCGCTACAAACGCTTTCTGGCGGATTGCACGCTGGAGGACGGGCGGGAGGTGACCGCCCATTGCGCTAACCCGGGCTCCATGATGGGACTGGCCGAACCGGGTATGAAAATATGGCTGGAACCCAATGACGACCCGAAGAAAAAGCTGAAATTCGGCTGGCGGCTGGTAGACCATGAAAACGGTCATTTCACCGGGGTTGATACATCTATCCCTAACCGGGTCCTTCGTGCCGCGCTGGAGGCGGGGGAGATCCCGGCACTGGCGGACTACGGAACCGTCCGCGCCGAAGTGAAATACGGCGACCGCAGCCGGATTGATTTCCTGCTGAGCGAACCGGGCCTGCCCGACGCTTATGTAGAGGTCAAAAGCGTGACCCTGTGCCGGACACCCGGGCTGGCGGAGTTTCCCGACAGCGTCACTGCCCGTGGTGCACGCCACATGGAGGAACTGGCCGCCATGGCGCGCGCCGGACAAAAGGCGGTTGTTTTTTTCCTGGCGCAGCGAACCGATTGCACAGCAGTGGCCCCTGCCGGAGATATCGACCCCGGGTATCGCGCCGCGTTGCAGACCGCCTTGGAGGATGGTTTGGAGGTGCTGGCCGTAAGTTGCGAAATCTCTCCAGACGGGATCGTACCCGCCAAACAGTTGCCCTTTCAGGTCTGAACAGATGCGCAGTCGAATCATTTCTGGCGCGGCGAATTGGCACCATATTCACCGTTCTATTTGAATTTTTGCAGTAAAATCAAAGATTGACGCCGCTCACATAAGCGGAAGACAGCAGTGAGGATCTCCACCTCTGGCTCTTTCGCGTTGCGCATATTAAACAACGCCAGGGCGACGAAAACGAGGTCGATGGTGAAAAACGAGTTGCGCGGTCGTGTGACCAAAGATGGGATCCGCATTTACGAAACCGATGACTTTGCCGGTATGCATGTTGCGGGTGCCCTTACGGCACGCATTCTGGACGACATCGCAGACCATGTTTTTGTCGGCCAGACAACCGAAGCCATTGATGCTGAAATTGAGCGGATGGTGAACGAAGCGGGCGCGGCCTCAGCCACAATCGGCTACAAAGGCTACAAGCACGCCAGCTGTATTTCCGTAAACCATGTTGTCTGCCATGGCATTCCCGGATCAAAATCGCTGAAAAACGGCGACATCTTGAACATCGATGTCACTGTGATTGTCGATGGCTGGTATGGCGACTCCAGCCGCATGTATGTGGCAGGCAAGCTGAGCCGCAAGGCTGAGCGACTGATTGAGGTCACGCATGATTCCCTGATGCTGGGGATCGAACAGGTGCGCCCGGGTAATACGTTTGGCGATATTGGCAACGCGATCCAGGGCTATGTCGAAGCACAACGCATGAGCGTCGTGCGCGATTTCTGCGGTCACGGTCTGGGCCGTGTGTTCCACGCTCCGCCGAATGTCCTGCACTATGGGCGCCCAGGGACCGGCGCGGTGCTGGAAGAAGGTATGTTCTTTACCATCGAGCCGATGGTCAACCTGGGCCGCCCCGAAACCAAAACCCTGTCAGACGACTGGACCGCCGTGACGCGGGACAAATCCCTGTCGGCACAGTTTGAACATTCTGTTGGGGTTACGGCAGATGGCGTGGACATCTTCACTCTGTCGCCGGGCAATAAGTTTCACCCGACCTACGGCTGATCAGCTTCATTATCAGACAAGGCCTTCGGGCGCAGCAGCGTCAACAGAAGGGTTTCACCGTTGCAGGGTGTAACCGCATCATGAATGAAAACCGGTGGCCGCCGTTCAACAGGTGGCGCGGCGCGGGCTTGCGGAGCCGGTATCGCCGACCACGACAAGAACCAGGGGGCGTTCAAAACGTGAGCCATAACGGCAAGCTAACCTAACCCGGCGCGCGTGCAAACGGTCTAAAGACCCAGCCGCTCGGGTATCTCGCTCATATGTCGGATGATCTCCGCTCCCTCATCGCTCAGCCGGACACCGTCACCCTGAGCCACATAAGCCAGGCAGCGCATGCCCGCTCTGATCGCAGCAGTAACCCCTGCCAAGCTGTCTTCGACCACAACGCAATGAGCCGGGTCGACACCATGTCGTTCGGCGGCGATCAGATAAAGGTCGGGGTCAGGCTTGGCCACGCCCAGCGTGTGAGCAGAATAGATCGCCCCATCAAAACGGTCCCACAATCCGGTCTGGCCCAGTGTGATCGTCATCTTTTCCTTACTGCCATTGGAGCAGACGCAGAAGGGGATACCAAGCGCTTCCAGTCGGTCCAGCACCTTGGGGATACCTTCGATCACATCAACCCCTTCAGTCAGCCGGGCGTAAATCTGGGCGTAAATCTCATCAATCCAGTTATCTGGCAGCTGCGCGCCCATCTCGCGGGCTTTTTCACCCACCATGGCCATGGTGCCGCCAATAAAATGAGCCTCGCAATCTTTCGCCGTCATCGGCAACCCGTAACCCGAAAGGTTTTTAGCCAACACAATGTTGCTGGGACCTTCGCTGTCTACAAGAACACCGTCGCAATCAAATAGGATCAGGTCAGTCATCTGCGACCCGCTGGAAAATCGTGACATGTGTGTCCCCGTATTTACGGGTGTCTTGAACCACAAAATCCTCAAACGGCGGCTTTTCGCTGCTGTCCTCCCAAACAACCCACGCGTCCGGCGTGATCCAGCCCCCAGCCAGCACTGTAGCCATTGCCTTCTCACCCAGACCCTTGCCGTAAGGCGGGTCGAGGAAAACCAGATCACAGGCTGCATCGGGGTTCGGCCCCAGTCGGGTCGCATCCCGTCGGATCAGCCGGGTGGCGTCCGCCCCGGTCAGCGCGATGTTTTCGCCGATCAGCCCCTGAGCCTTACGCCCGTTTTCCACGAAGATCACCGATACCGCGCCACGCGACAGCGCCTCCAACCCCAGCGCGCCGGTGCCCGCAAACAGGTCCAGCACCCGCGCGCCTTCCAGCACATCCATGCTGTTCAAAACGTTGAACAAGCTTTCACGCGCCCTGTCAGATGTTGGACGCAGATGCGCCGCAGGGTCGCCTTTGCCCAGCGCGGCGAGTCGCCTTCCGCGAAATCGGCCCGCGACGATCCTCACGCTTTAAGCAGCGGTTTCAGGTCGGCGGTAGGATCGGCCAGCACATCCTTGGGCGCGGTCTTGCCCGCCTCGATCAGCCGCTTGCCAATCATGTATCCACGCGGGTCGTTCATGGCGTCGACCGCCAGCAACGTATCGCCCTTGAAGTACCAGAAGCTGGCGCTGCGATCACTCACGCGAGACACGACGGAATCGTAGCCTGCATTCAGCCCGGCAATCTGCAGTTTCACATCGTACTGGTCCGACCAGAACCAAGGCTTCGCGGCATATGGTTTTTCCGCGCCCATCATGTTGTCCGCAACAATTTCGGCCTGGTCGATTGCGTTGGGCACGCTTTCCAAACGGATACGTTCGCCCTTGTACGGGAAAGACGCACAATCGCCCGCTGCCCAGATGCTCGGGTCCGAGGTGCGGCCGAACTCATCAACACGAATGCCATTGTCCAGTTCCAGCCCTGCCGCTTCGGCCAGATCGGTCGCGGGCGAAATCCCTATGCCAACGATCACCACATCCACTGGTAATTCGGTCCCATCCGCCAGGATCGCCGCCGTGACGTGATCGTCCCCTAGCAGCCGGTCCAGCCCAGTTGCTTCGCGGATTTCCACTCCTTGCCCCAGATGCAGCGCGCGGAAGTAATCAGAGGTTTCCGGCGCAGCGACCCGTTGCAGGATGCGATTCGCCATTTCGACGACCGTGACAGACATGCCACGCTTGCAAGCCACCGCGGCAGCCTCCAACCCGATATAGCCACCGCCGACAATCAGTGCGCGCGCACCTTTGCGAAACGCGGGCTCCATCGCGTCAACATCCGCCAGCGTCCGAACCACATGCACACCGCCCAGCACCCCACCGATGGCCGGGGGCAATTGCCGGGGCACCGATCCGGTGGTTAATGCGAGCTGGTCATAGCCAAACTGCTTGCCACTTGCGATCAGCACCTTGTTGGATCGGTCGATAGACACAGCGGTTTCGCTGAGGTGCAAGTCAATCCCATTTTCAGCATAGAAACTTTCGGGGCGCAGATAGAGTCGTTCCAACGCCATGTCCCCCAGCAGATACGCCTTGGACAGTGGCGGGCGCTGATAAGGGGGAGCGGATTCTTCACCAATGAGCGTGATGCCACCTTCATAGCCGTTTTTCCGCAACTTGGCGACCAACGATGATCCGGCCTGCCCTGCTCCAACTACAATAATTTGGCTCATTGGACCTCTTCTCCAGAAATTTTGTATGGCCAGCGCTGCGCCAAACCCTATAAGCCGATGATTGCGAAACGCAATTGTTGAAAGGGAAATAGAATGGCAATTTCAGTCGGGGACAAGCTTCCGGATGCGACACTTATTTATATGACGGATGAAGGTCCGGGCTCTGTTCAGCTCGCCGATAAGTTGGCAGGGCGCAAGGTGGTAATTCTTGCCGTTCCAGCCGCCTTTTCAAATACTTGCGACAAATTGCACATGCCCAGCTTCATCCGGACCAAGGCCCAATTCGATGGAAAGGGTGTCGATGAGATCATCTGCCTGTCCGTCAATGACGTATTTGTAGTGCGGGCCTGGGGTGAAAGCACGGGCGCAACTGAGGCCGGTATCACGATGCTGGCGGACGCAGACGGTTCCTTTACGAAAGCCATCGGCATGGCCTTTGATGCAGCCGTCATCGGTTTCTATGGCCGGTCCGTGCGCTACGCGATGCTGGTCGAAGACGGTGTGGCCAAGATCATCCAGACCGAAGAGAAAGCCGGTGTCTGTGAAATGACATCTGGTGAGGCATTGCTGGAAAAAATGGGCTGATAGCCAATTAGGATAACGCGTCCGCCGAGTCCGCCTTAGAAAGGACCCGGCGGTTCGCATTTTGGGGTCCGTTATTTCGAGGGCCTGTCGGTCAGGCCATTGCATCCATCCGCGTGGCCAACGCCACATCTAGCTCGCTCAGCCCGCCAATGTCATGGGTGGTCAGCACCACGTCCACCGTACGATAGACATTTGACCATTCCGGGTGATGACCCAGTTTTTCGGCCTCGATTGCGACACCGGTCATCCACTGGAACGCCACAGTGAAATTTTCAAAGATAAACTGCTTTTGTATGGCATCCCGATTGTCACAAACCACCCAGCCGCTGGCAAGTAGAGTTGCCAGGGTTTCCTGTCGGTCGGTTTCGGTCAGTGGTTTTCTCATTCCTGTTCCTCCACATGGATCTTTTTGAACGGGCCATAGGCGGTCAGGATCTCGATATCTTCTTCCACTGCGGCGCGTTCGGCTTTCAGAAAGCGTTCGACAGCCTCGGCAAAGCCGGGATGGCCAATCCAATGCAAGCTGTGGGTCTGAGTCGGTAGATAGCCACGCGCCAGCTTGTGTTCGCCTTGTGCACCCGCCTCGACGCGGGCCAAACCATGTTCGATGGCAAAATCGATGGCCAAATAGTAGCACAGTTCGAAATGCAGGCAGCTGTGGTGTTCGAGACAGCCCCAATAGCGGCCAAACAGCGTTTCCCGCCCAATAAAGTTCAACGCTCCAGCCACATAGCGGCCATTCCGTTCGGCCAGCACCAGCACAACGTCGTCGCGCATCGTATCCTGCACACAGTCGAAAAACGCGCGGGTCAGATAAGGCGTGCCCCATTTCCGCGCACCGGTGTCCTGGTAGAATTGCCAGAAGGCATCCCAGTGTTCGGGTTCCAGCGCATCGCCCGTCAGCACATGGATTTCACCACCAAAGGCATTTGCCTTTTGTCTTTCCTTGCGGATATTTTTGCGCTTACGCGAACTCAGGCTCGCCAGGAAGTCATCAAAATCACTGTACCCGTTGTTCAGCCAATGGAACTGCTGTGTAGCGCGGACCATAAGACCCATGGCTTCGCCTGCCTCCGCCTCTTCCTCTGTGCAGAAGGTGGCATGCAGCGAGGACAGTTCGCTATCAGCGGCGAGCTGCACCGCACCTTGCACCAGGGCGGACATGCCAATCTCACGATATCCCGGCCTGGTTAAGAACCGGCGTCCAGTGGCCGGAGTGAACGGTACAGCTATTTGGAGCTTGGGGTAATATCGGCCCCCCGCGCTTTCTAGCGCATGGGCCCAGTTGTGGTCAAAGATGTATTCGCCCTGGGAATGGGTTTTGCCGTAGAGCGGTGCGCACGCCACCAGCTGCCCATCCAAATAGGACGTAAGGTATTTTGGCTGCCATCCCGTACCGCGCCCAACCGAGCCGCTGTCTTCCAGTGCCAGCAGAAAACGGTGCGTGGTGAACGGATCCATCGCCGCGCCATCCTCAGCCTCGGGACAGGCGCACGCATCCCAATCGCGCGCATTGATCTGCGCGATGGAGCCGAGAACCTGAATTTCGATTTGTGCCTGATCCATGCCGACCTCTGACTTTTTTATCTGTGCCCGTTCCGGTCAGGATCAAGCGGGGATATCTGCTAGGTAGCCTTCGAAAGTCACGTTGTCGGCAACTGCGCGCGCCTGTGCCTCCATTTCGGGCGATTGCACGGTCCAGCAAAGAACGGGGACGCCGCGCTGGTGCAGTTGCAGAACGCGGGGGCGGCTCAGGTCGGACGCCTCGTGGGAGATAAAGCTGGCCTCGACCCGATCAAAGTCGGGGATGGTTCGCAGCCGGTCGCAGGTTTCGGACGACAGCGGCCACTCGGACGGATCATAGCCGTCAGTCACCAGCCCACGGGGCAGATGCGGGCAAAGCCGAGACATTTCCGCCACGCTGTGGGGGTTGAAGGACATCAAAGCGACAGGTCCGACGTAGCGTGCCAGTGCCTGAGCTGTTGCTGCCTCAAGCAGGCCGATATTGTCGCCCATCGCGCCATCCTGATCCTTCAATTCAACCAATAACGGCACTTTTCCATCGACTAGCGAAAGAATTTCGGCAAAGGTCGGGATATTTTCTCCGTCACCGTGCAAAAGCGCGATCTGCTGTAGGTCCGGCAAGGTCGTTTGCCGCACGGCCCCGGCCCGCCCGGTCAGGCGCGACAGGTCGTAGTCATGAAATACGACAGCGGCGCCATCGGCGGTGAGCTGCAGATCAATCTCAATGCCATAGCCTGCCTTCATCGCCGCGCGGATGGCCGCGCGGCTGTTTTCGGACCGCTGATCGGCCACGTCATGCAACGCGCGATGAGCAATCGGGGCCCGCAGAAACGCGTCAGGCAGAACCGGTTTCATCGAATCTGGAAGATCCCTTCGATTTCCACTGCGACGCCAAGCGGCAGCGCACCTGCAGAGACCGCAGACCGGGCATGACGCCCGACATCACCCAGTGCTTCGACCAAGAAATCGGAACACCCGTTGATTACCTTAGGCTGTTCGGTAAAATCGGGGGTGGAGTTCACGAACCCGGTCAGCTTGACCACGCGCACCAGACGTGACAGGTCGCCCTCACAGGCTGCCTTGACCTGGCTCAGCAGGCTGATACCACAGGTCCGCGCCGCCGCGGCGCCTGCTGCAACATCCAGATCCGCACCGACCTTGCCAGTGATCAATCCATCTGCGTTCTGAGAGATCTGGCCAGAAACATAAAGCGTATCACCAACCTGCACGAAAGGCACATAATTGGCCGCAGGCGCGGGGGGTGTTTCTAGCGAAATGCCAAGTTCGGTCAGCCGGTTTTCGATGCTCATGACGTCTTCTCCATTTGTCAGTCAACTGGACGCTAGCCCGCCGCATCGCGATGCGAAAGACCCAACTCAGCTTTCGCCGAACGCCTTGGTAAAGTAATCGCTCCGCGGCTTGACGAGATAGGCAATCGGCGATCTGCCCTGAGTGCGAATAAACGCCTCGACCGGCATGCCGGGGATCAAAACCGTGCCTTCGGGCAGTCTTTTCGCTTCGCCATCATTCAAGGTGATTTCGGCCCGATAATATGAAACGGATCGGATTTCATCCTCAAACGCATCGGCCGAAATCTGCAAAACCTTGCCAAACAGCTCGGGCGTTTGACGCTGGTCAAATGCGGAAAAGCGCAGGATCACGTCCTGGCCCATATGCAGCTGGTCAATATGGCTCGGATCCACGCGGGCGGCGATGACCAACGGGCGGTCTTGCGGCACTAGGAACAATACCGGATCAGCCGAACAGATGACGGAACGGGGCGTGTGCACCTGCAGGCCATAGACAACGCCGGACACCGGCGCAGTTATGTCCAGCCGCGCCATGCGTTCCTTGAGCGAGCCCCGCTGTTCAGCCAGCTCCAGCTCCCTATACCGCAGGTCGCGCAGGCGCGAGATGGCTGCTTCCCTGCGGACGGAGCTCATTTGGATGATCTCGATATCGATCTCGGTGATCCGCGCCTCGGCCCGAGCCTCGCTAGCGGTCAGTTCGCCGATAGTCCCGTTCAGGTTGGCCTGTTCCCGACGCAGCTTCAGAACGCGTGAGGCTTGCGCCAGCCCCTTGTCCAGCAGGGATTGCTGGTTTTCCAGTTCGCTTTCGATCAAATTCAGTTGCTGGGCCAGCGATGCTTGCTGCGCCTCGATGCCTTCGATCTGCTTCTCCATCTGCTCACGCTGCTTTTGTAGTTGCTCAATCTCCCGCTCGGTCGATTCCGTACGCGCAGCAAACAACCGCACCTGACCGGCCACCAGATCCGCGACCTCGGGTCGACTGGCGGCAACCTCCTGCAATTTCGGGTCAAAAGTGATGTCTGTCAGTTCGTCGCGCTCAGCCTCCAGACGCCCCCGGCGCGCCATCAGCTCATACAGCTGCCCCTCGACGATGATCATCTCGGATTTCAACAAGTCGGAATTGAGCCGGATTAACGTGTCGCCCAATGCAACCGTGTCACCTTCGTCGACAAGAATTTCACCCACAACACCGCCATCTGGGTGTTGAACCACCTGGCGGTTACGATCCACTTCAATCCGACCGTCGGACACAATGGCCCCAGCGATGGAAGTTCGAACCGCCCATGTGCCAAACCCGCCAACAAGAATAAGAACAGCCAGAGCACCGATCATCATTGGCCAGCGCGCGGACCATGCTGGTTTGTTCATCTCACACCTCCCATAGAGGCCGCTTGAAGGATGTTCTGGTGATTACGCACCGTTTCTCTCAGCGCGTCGTCCTTTGGACCGAACGCGGCCTTGGAGCCCTGGTCAAGCACCAGCAGCGTGTCACATTCCTGGATCGCTGCTGGTCGATGCGCCATGATGAGAACCGATTTGCCGGCAGTCTTCGTATCTTTGATTGCCGTTTTCAATGCCTGCGACCCTTCGTTGTCGAGGTTTGAATTAGGCTCATCCAGAGTAACAATGACCGGGTCGTCGTACAGCGCCCGGGCTAGCCCAATCCGCTGCATCTGGTCGACGGACAGACGCCCGCCGCCTGCGGTGATGCGCGTGTCATAGCCATCTGGCAGTTCAACAATAATCTGGTGCGCAGCCGCGGTCTTGGCGGCGGCAACGACCTTTTCTGCGTCTGGCTGGTCGGCCAGGCGGTCGATATTCTGGGCTATGGTCCCGTCGAATAGCTGCACCCGTTGCGGCAGATAGCCAATATGGTGGCCAGCACGTCAGGGTCAAATTGTTCCAACGCAACGCCATCCAAGCGGACCGAGCCACCAGCGGGCCGCCATACACCCGTCAATGCGCGTGCCAGTGTGGATTTCCCTGCTGCCGAAGGACCTATCACACCAACCGCCTGACCCGGCTTCAGCTTAAAGCTCACGTTCTTCAGAGATGCGCGCTTTTCACCCGGCGGGATCACGGTCAGCGCCTGCACCGACAGTTTGGCCTGCGGTTTCGGCAGCGCCGTGCGCGGGGCCTCCGGCGGTACGGCTTCCAGCAGTTCCGCCAGGCTGGACCATCCGCGCATCGCACGTTGCACCATTGCCCATTGACCGATGGCCAGTTCAATCGGGGCCAATGCCCGGCCCAACAGGATCGACGCAGCGATCATGGCGCCCGGGGTCAACTCATTTTGCAGCACCAGATAAGCGCCGAGACCTAGCATCGCCGACTGCAGGAACAGCCGCAGCGTTTTGCTGACTGTCAGGCAAGACCCAGACACATCGTTGGCGGTCACAGCCTCAGCCAGCGATTCGTCCCGCGCGCCGACCCAGCGTTTGAAAGCCGCGCTGCGCATACCCATACTCTGGACCATTTCCGCTTCGTTGCGGATCTCATCGCTCATCTGAGACGCTTTATTCGCGTTGATATTGGCCTGCAGCATTGGACCACGCGAAAACATCTTATTCAGCAGGGTGATCAGTACCAGTGTCGAGCCACCGACAATGGCCAGCAACCCCAGCAACGGGTGGTGCAACGCAATACCTGCGAGGAAAACCGGGGTCCAAGGGATATCGAATACCGCTATCAGTACTGGTGACCCAATCAGCCGCTGCACCGATTCCAGATCGGTTAGCCCAGTCTGCGCCTTGGGGTCATTGCTAACTGCAGACCGGCGCACCATTGCGTCGAACACCCGATGATCCAGCGCCGTTTGAAACAGCGCCCCGGCCCGGCCCGGCCCATTATGCGCCCACGCGCATAGTCGAGAAGGCCCATCATGCCACAAAGAAACGCCACTAAAATCGACAATGCGATGAGGGTTTCTTCAGACCGGCTACCAAGCACACGATCATAGACCTGAAGCATGTAGAGCGGACCAGTCAGCATAGGGAGGTTGTCAAAGTAACTGAAACAGCCAACGGAACAGTACAGGCCCGGCTTTGCTGACGCGCGGAACGCAGCTCATCTATTCGGGGTTTTGGTGGACGAAGTGTCGTGCTTATATTAACAAATCTAGTGTGTGCGGGTCGTTTTAGACACTCTAGAGACCCGGCAAAAGCCAGGTGGTTTTGTATCAGCCACAATATGATTACGTAGCCACTATATAATTTAAGGTCGGCGTTTGCTGATTACTTGGAGTAGAGAAAGTGAACCTGTGGGGCGCTGTAACAGGCCAAACCAAGTCTCTGTTTTGGCGTTCGTCTTTGATCGTCGTAGCATTTTCCACGACTTTTTTGTTTGGCTGTGCCACTCAGAAAGGCGCCAATCTGGCCCCGGGTGAGGTGTTTGACCCTTACGAGGTCAACAACCGTGGTACGCACGCGTTCAACCTTGAGGTCGACAAACTGTTATTCCGTCCGGCGGCGGTTGGCTACACGAATGTTGTCCCTGACCCGATCGAAGACAGCTTCAACGCGTTCGCACGCAATCTTGGCGAACCCGGCGATTTCGTGAACTCGCTTTTACAGGGGCGGCCGGACGTGGCTGGCGTGTCGCTGTTCCGATTCGTGATCAACACCACGATTGGCTTTGGCGGGCTGGCGGACGCCGCGACTGATTTCGGGATACCGGAAACCGATACGGATTTTGGCGAAACCCTGCATGTTTGGGGCTTTGGTGAGGGCGCTTATATCGAACTGCCCTTCTACGGCCCGTCTACCACACGGGACGCTGTGGGTGTTGTTGCGGACCTGTTCACCAATCCGGTGTCCTTCACCTTCACCCGCGCCTTCGAAAATCCAGGCTTTTACGCCGAGATCGTCGAACGGTTGAGCGATCGGGGCCGGTATTCCAGTACTGTTGATTCCATTTTGTATGAAAGTGCAGACAGTTACGCACAGGCCCGTCTGATCTACTTGCAAAATCGGCGCTTCGAACTGGAGGCGCTGGACGACAGTGCCTATATTGATCCTTACGACGATCCGTATCTAGACATTTACGAGGATCCCTATGCTGAGTAACTTTTTGAAACGAAGAGATTTTCTGGGCTCCGCTACAGCCGGAGCATTGGTCGCCGCGGTACCGATGCCTGCGTTCGCCTTGTCCCAAGGTCAGGCCAAGGGGCTGGTGGAAGCGCTGATTACCGATATCAACAAGGTGATCGCTTCGGGCAAATCCGAAAGCGCGATGATCCTAGATTTTGAGCGTATTTTTATGAGATACGCTGACGTAACAATAATGGCCCGCTATACATTGGGCGCTGATGCGCGGTCGGCCAGCTCTTCTCAGTTGAGGTCCTATACCAAGGCGTTTCAGGGATATATCTCGCGCAAATATGGTCGCCGGTTCCGGGAATTCATCGGTGGGCGGTTGGAGTACAAGTCCTCCCGCCAGATCAAGAATGGATATGAGATACGCAATATTGCTTATCTCAAAGGTGAATCGCCATTCGAGGTCACGTTCCTGGTGTCCGACAAGGCCGGCAAGAACCTATTTTACAACATGTTTATCGAAGGCGTGAATATGCTGCTGACGGAGCGCACCGAAATCGGAGCACTGCTGGATCAGCGTGGCGGGGACCTGAACCGGCTGATCAGCGACCTGCCCAAGATTGGCTGATCAGACCTAGCGGTTATTGCCGAAGATATCGCGTAATACGTCATCCACGGCCTTGCCGATCCCGCCACGAGGTTCCTTTTGTGCGGGCGTATTCTGGGTCGAGCGCGTGGGTTCGAGCAGTGGCAAAGGGCGCGGCTCCATACCTTCGGTCACACGGATCATGGTTTGGTGGAAAATCTCAGCGGGCAGGCCACCGCCGGTCACACCGGTCAGGGTGAATTGTCATCATACCCCATCCACACCCCGGCCACGTAATCTGCCGTGAACCCTATAAACCAGGCATCGCGCGCCTCCTGCGTTGTGCCCGTTTTGCCTGCCACCTGCCAACCCGGCAAAGCAGCACGCGCACCTGTGCCTTCGCTGACCACCTTTTCCATCATCCAGATCAGCTGTTCCGCCGCTTCGGGCCGGATTACACGTTCGCCGATCCCACCTGCCGCGCCAATCAGTGGCGCGTTGTCACCCTGCAGGCGCAGTTCGACCAAGCCAAAGGGTGTCACCGATGACCCGCCATTCAGAATACCCGCATAGGCACCTGTCATTTCGATCAAAGTGCTTTCCGACGCGCCAAGCGCCAACGCAGGGCCCAGCGCCAGATCGCTGAAAATGCCAAAATGGTTAGCCACCGTGCGTACATTCTCCCGCCCTGCCCATTCCGAAACCTTGACCGCAGGTACATTCAGACTGTCTCGCAGAGCGCGTATCAGCGTGACGTTGCCATAGTATTTGTTGGTATAATTTTTCGGACACCACTCCCTCGAGCCCGGCACATTCATACAGAACGGCTCGTCGATGACGGTATCCAACGGTGAATACCCAAGGTCCAGCGCAGTTGCATAGACAAACGGCTTGAATGCCGAACCGGTCTGCCGCCGCGCGTGGGTCGCACGGTTGAATACACCCGAAACTTGTGTATCGCGCCCCCCAACCATGGCACGCACCGCGCCTTCGGCATCCATCACCACAATCGAAGCCTGCGCCTTGGACCCTTCACGCACCATTTCTTCAAACACATAAGACAGCGCGTTTTCCGCCGCCGTCTGAATCCGGGGGTCCAGCGTAGTCCGGATAATGACGTCCTCGGTTGTGTTGCTGGAGAAATAATCTGGCGCAACATCCATGATCCAGTCGGCAAAATAGCCACCTGCCTGGGCCTGCGCGGCATCCGACAAAGTGGCAGGGTGCGCCTGCCAATAGGCAGTATCTTCGTCCGAAAGGTACCTCTGGTCATTCATCAACCGCAGGATCGTGGCCGCCCGGTCCTGGGACCGTTTGAGGTTGTTTGTTGGCGCCAACGCCGACGGTGCGGTCAGCAAGCCAGCCAACATCGCGCTTTCGGCGGGGGAAAGATGGGACGATGGTTTCCCAAAATAACGTTGTGCCGCCGCTTCGGCGCCATAGGCCCCGCCGCCCATATAAGCTCGGTTCAGGTAGATGGAGAGGATTTCATTCTTCGTATATTTGACCTCCATCGCCATCGCATAGATGGCTTCGGTCACCTTACGCCACATGGTGGTACGGCGGCAGTCCTGCACGTAATCGACTTCGGATTTCCAGACCTCAGGGTCATAGATAACCCCAAGGCATAGCAGCTTGGCCGTCTGCTGGGTGATAGTAGACCCGCCATGACCTTCCAGCGGGCCGCGCCCTTCGCTTATGTTGATGCGTACGGCGCTGGCCACGCCACGCGGGCTGACACCAAAATGGCGATAGAATCGCTTATCCTCAGTCGCCACCACAGCATTTTTCAGATGCGGTGAAACTGATTCCGCCGTGACCACACCGCCGAACTGATCGCCGCGCCATGCGAACACGTCACCGTGGCGATCCAGCATCGTCACGGACCCCCGCGCGCGCCCGTCCAGAAGCTGGGCCAGATCTGGCAAAGTGGACGTTCGATAGAAGACCGCCGCTGCAACCAGCAAGCAAATAACCAGGCCCACACGCCATATCAGCGCCCACAACACTCTGAAAATAAAATTAAAGATCGCCAGCAGCGCTGAACGGATCGTGCCGCGTTCACCTTTCTTTCGGGCCTTGGAACGCGTTTTGCGTCGGGGTGCAGCGGGTTTAGATTTGGTCGCTGACTTGCGCGCAGGCTTGGGCTTGGCCGGCGACTTGCTGCCATACCGCTTGTCTGCAACCAATGGTTTGCGGCCCGTAGGTTTCGCCATATTCAGCCCTGCTCGGCCTCTCTGTTTTTGAGGACAATACCCCGTCCTTAACCGTTTGTTGAGAGCAACCTAGCCAGATTTGGCGCTCACGATCTGCATATTTTTTAATCATTTCTTGATATGTGCGTAATTTTTTTGCGAAAAGGCGTGAATCTGTGTCTGAGTTTCGCTCAATCCGTTCCCCTATCCTGCCTGCCGGGTCTTTTCTGCTGGCGCGGACAAAAAACAGCCACAGATGCGTGGAAAGGGGTATAAGTGAAACTCATCATCGCAACGATCAAGCCATTCAAGCTGGAAGAGGTGCGCGAAGCGCTCACCGAAATCGGTGTTGGCGGTATGATGGTCACCGAGATCAAAGGGTTCGGGTCACAGTCCGGACACACCGAAATCTATCGCGGCGCGGAATATGCCGTGAACTTTGTTCCCAAAATCAAACTGGAAATCGTGGTGGGCGCCGCGATGGCCGATCAGGTCATCGAAACCCTGTGCACCGCCGCCAAGACCGGCAAGATCGGGGACGGCAAAATTTTTGTACTCGACGTTCAGCAGGCCGTGCGCGTGCGGACAGGCGAAACCAACGAAAACGCGCTGTGATTGGCGCTGGGGAAAAAGACATGAAAATGAATCGCTCAACTTTGATCGGGCTGGGGACTTTGGTGCTGACCGCACTGCCGACTCTGGCCCTGGCCCAAGACGAAGCGCCCGGCTTCGACGAAATCGGCCCCTACATCATGACAACCCTGCTGTTCTGTATGGCAGGTTTCCTGGTTTTCTTTATGGCAGCCGGGTTTGCCATGCTGGAAGGTGGGCTGGTGCGTTCCAAGAACGTGACCATGCAGATGACCAAGAACATAGCGCTGTATTCGGTTGCTGCGATCATGTACTGGCTAATCGGGTTTAACACCATGTACCCCGGCGACTTCAACGGCTACTTGGCCATAGGCGGCCAGACTGTTCTGGACGCGGTGGGTGTTGCCGCTGCTGACGCCGCGCTGGATTACGCATCGGTCGGGTCGGATTTCTTCTTCCAGCTGGTATTTGTTGCAGCAACCGCATCCATTGTTTCGGGTGCGCTGGCGGAACGGATCAAGCTATGGCCGTTCCTGATTTTTGTCGTGATTCTGACCGGTTTGATGTACCCGATCTCCGGCTCCTGGAAGTGGGGCGGGGGCTGGCTGGATGCGGCTGGTTTCCAAGACTTCGCCGGGTCTACCGTTGTGCACTCCGTGGGTGGCTGGGCCGCTTTGGCCGGCGCGATCGTGCTGGGCCCACGTCTGGGCAAGTACAAGGATGGCAAAGTCAACCCGATGCCTGGTTCCAACCTGGCGCTCGCAACGCTGGGTACGTTCATCCTGTGGCTGGGCTGGTTCGGCTTCAATGGTGGTTCGCAGCTGGCCATGGGCACCGTTGGTGACGTCTCCGACGTGAGCCGTATCTTTGCCAATACCAACATGGCTGCCGCAGCTGGTGCCGTGACCGCGCTGATCTTGACTCAGATTTTGTATAAGAAGCCGGATCTCACCATGGTCCTGAACGGCGCACTGGCAGGCCTAGTGTCCATCACAGCTGAACCGCTGGCCCCGACCTTGTTTGGCGCACTGTGGATCGGTGCTGTGGGGGGCGTCATTGTGGTCCTGACCGTTCCGATGCTGGACAAGCTCAAAATCGACGACGTCGTCGGCGCGATCCCGGTCCACCTGTTTGCGGGTATCTGGGGCACCATCGCTGTTATCTTCTACAACTCTGACGCCTCTCTGGGCACCCAGCTGACGGGGATCATCGCGTACGGTGTGTTCACCTTTGTGGCAAGCCTGGTGGTGTGGTTCATCCTGAAAGCAGTGATGGGCATCCGCGTAAGCGAAGAAGCAGAAATGAACGGGCTCGACATGGCCGAACTGGGCATGGAAGCCTACCCGGAATTTTCAAAGGGCTGATTTCCAAAATACCTAAGCCTCTAGGACCCGGGCGCTCGCGCCTGGGTTCATTTTTTTGGCCTGTCGACACACAAACCGCGAGGCTATGCTTTGGCCACGAGACGCAGAGAGGTCGCATCGGGTCCGCCCAATTCAGACGACCAATGCGGGATCAGCAAAAACTCGGAAGGCTCAATTAGGCTGCGCTTTGGAACACTCTGGCTGTCCAGACCGCCGCTTCTGTGCTTCAGACACCTACCTGCACGATCGCTTCAGCTAGGATCGGGACGGTTTCAGCATTCAGCCCGGCAACGTTCATCCGACTGTCCCCAATGATGTAAATGCCATGTTCCACACGCAGGCGATCTATCAAATCGGGCGTGGTGCCAAGCCGCGAAAACATGCCGCGATGCTGCGCGAGGAACGCAAACCGGTCTGACCCGGACAGGCGCCGCAATTCTCCCACCAACTGTTCACGCAGGCCCAACATGGACAGGCGCACCTCTTCCAACTCGGCGGTCCAGTCGGCGCGTAGTGCGGCATCGTGCAACACAGTGGTCACAACCCGCGCGCCATGATCCGGCGGGAAGGAATAGTTCATACGGTTTAGGGCGGCCAACGTCTCCTGCACGCGGGCCACGCGAAACGGTTCTGCCGCCACGGCCAGCAACGCGCCAGTCCGCTCGCGATACACCCCAAAATTCTTGGAGCAGCTTGCCGCGATCAGGCATTCCGGTACCGAGGCCGCCAGCTTGCGGGTGGCAGCAGCGTCTTCCTCCAGCCCGTCACCGAACCCCTGATAGGCGATATCGACCAGCGGGACCGCGCCGGTTGCGATGATATGGTCGATCACCATCTGCCATTCCACCGGGTTCAGGTTCGCCCCGGTCGGATTGTGGCAGCAGCCATGCAGCAACAACACATCGCCCGCTTTCAGCGCTTGCAGGTCTTCCATCATGCCGCTGAAATCGACCGCCCGTGTCGCATTATCGAAATAGCGGTAGCTGACCCGCTCCAGCCCAACATAGTCGATGATCGAGGGGTGGTTCGGCCAGGTCGGGTCAGAAATGAACACGCGCCGATCCTGCCCGGCCATCTTGATCATTTCCAAACCGATGCGAATGGCACCGGTCCCGCCTGGTGTTCCTGCCCAGGCAACAGAGCTGTGCGGAACAGCGTCGCCCAGCACCAGACTGGTCATCGCCTCCATAAAGCTAGGATCACCGATCAGCCCGGTATACGCCTTGGTGGTCTGTTCTTCCCAAACCCGCTGCTCAGCGGCCTTGACCGCCCGCATGACCGGTGTGATGCCGTCGTCGTTCTTGTAAACACCCACACCCAGGTCGATCTTTTCTTCGCGCGGGTCATCGCGGAACTGCTGCATCAACGCAATGATCTTGTCCGGTTCCTGTGGCGGAAGCGTCTCGAACATCAGTCATCTCCGATTGCAATCGGCAGAGTAGCGAACTGCCCCCATTCGGACCAGGACCCGTCATACAGCGACCAGTCGGACTTGCCCATGCGCTCTAAGGCCAGGGCTAAAACTGCAGCCGTCACGCCAGACCCACAGGTGGTGATCGCAGGCTTGGACAGATCCACACCCGCTGTCTCGAAAATGACGCGGCAATCCTCCGGGGATTTCATTGTGCCATCGGGGTTCAAAACCTCGTTAAAGCACACATTGCGCGACCCCGGGATACGCCCCTGACGCAGACCTTCGCGCGGTTCTGGCGCTTCGCCCCGGAACCGGCCGGGCGCACGGGCGTCGATGATCTCTTGATCGCCCAGCTTGGATGCGGCCGAAACCTGCGTAACGTCCCGCACTAGATGGTTCTGGTACCGGGCGGTCATGTGGCGGTCTCGCACCATCGGCGGCAGGTCTTCGGTTTCGCGACCTTCGGCTGTCCATTTGGGGAACCCGCCATCCAGCACGGCAACATCCGTGTTTCCCATAAGCCGGAAAAGCCACCACACCCGTGCGGCCGAACTGAGCCCACTGCCATCATAGACCACAACCTGGTGCCCGTCACCCACGCCCATCGCGCGCATGCGCGACATGAACTTTTCCACTGGGGGGGCCATATGCGGCAGATCACTGCGGCTGTCTGCGATATCGTCAATGTCGAAGAACCTGGCGCCGGGGATATGGGCGGCATCATATTCAGCCCGCGCGTCCCGGTTCATGCCCGGTAAATACCACGATCCATCCAATATCCGCAGGTCGGGGTCCTTGATGTGTTTTGCCAGCCAGTCCGTTGATACCAGCGTTTTCGGGTCATCCTGCACGGGCACATCCTCCGATTAAGCTGCAAATGTGCCTACAGCCGCGCGCCCGGTGGCGCAAGGCACCAACGCATAAAGCGTGAATTCACCTGCGCAATAAACTTTTCAACAGGAATCAAAAATTTGAGCAGCTAAAGGCCCCTAAACCAGCAGAATGTGGCATGGGCAAAACGGTCCTGCCGATCGGCAATTTCCAATCGCAGCGGGCCAGCGGTTCAGCCGTGGTCTTTCAGAAGCCGCTGCTTCTGGCGGGACCAATCGCGCTTGGCCTGGGTTTCGCGTTTGTCGTGGATCTTTTTACCCTTGGCGATACCCAGCTTCATCTTCGCCAGACCCTTGTGGTTGAAATACAGCACAAGCGGAACCAACGTCATGCCCTTGCGCTGGGTCGCGTTCCACAGGTTGGCCAGTTCCTTTCGGCTGACCAGCAACTTTCGACGACGGCGTTCTTCGTGGCCAAAGGTTTTGGCCTGTTCATAGGGGGCGATATAGCTGTTGATCAGCCACAGCTCCCCGTCTTCAACGGCCGCATAGCTTTCCGCGACATTGGCACTGTTTTCCCGCAGAGACTTCACCTCCGACCCTTCTAGGATCAGGCCGCACTCAATGTCGTCTTCGATTGCATAATCGAAGCGCGCACGCCGGTTCTCAGCGATCACCTTGTAGTTTGGGTCTGTCTTCTTCTTGGCCATGGTGGTTGGATGTAAGATGCCACGCGGCGCGGCGCAAGACGCAGTATCATTGCCCGTCCGGGTCCGTCCCTTCGATCAGCGCAAGCGCCCGCCCAGCATGGGCTCCGATGCGCAAGCCGTTATCGGGGCACTCAGCCGGACCCAGCAGACACTTTAATTAAGTCTCTTTGCAATTTCGGATCCTACCGCGTGAGCAGAGGACCACGCCCACTGAAAATTGTACCCGCCGAGCCAACCAGTCACCCACAGCTTCACCGATGAAAAACAATCCCGGCACTGCGCGCATCTCCATGGTGCGGGATGACAGCGCATCGGTGTCGACGCCGCCTGCCGTCACCTCGGCCTTGGCATAGCCTTCGGTGCCTGTGGGGGTAAACCGCAGGTGAGTCAATGTATTCGCCGCTGCCGCCAGCGCGGCGTCTGGCACATTCGCCAGTTCCTTTTCGATGCCCAGTAGATCCTGCAATACTTCCACTAACCGGTTCGGCAGATGCTCGGCCAGTGCAGCCTTGATATGCGACCGCGGTGCGACTTTCTTAGCGGCCTTAAGGTGCTTCAATGCGTTGGGCAGGATGTTCAGCGAAATTTCCTGCCCCGGTGTCCAATATGACGAAATCTGCAGGATCGCAGGTCCGGACAGACCGCGATGGGTGAACAGGCTGGCCTCTGGGAAGGACACGTTGCCAACCGTCGCCACACTGGACACCGATACCCCAGAAATCGCCGTAAAAGCCGTATCCGACGGCCCAAGTGTGAAAGGCACCAATGCGGGTCGGGGCTGGATCACGTTCACGCCAAACTGCCCTGCAATGTCATAGGCAACACCTGTCGCCCCCATCTTCGGTATCGATGGCCCGCCCGTGGCCACCACCAGATGCCGTGTCCGGGCCCCCGCGACGTGGAACTGCCCGTCCCGATGGGCAATCTCACCGATAGGCGTGTTCAGGCGCAGCTCCACCCCGCCCTTGGCACATTCATCCAACAGCATCGCCACCACCTGCCGCGCAGAACCGTCACAAAACAGCTGGCCCAGCGTCTTTTCGTGCCAGGCGATGTTGTGGCTTTCCAGAAGAGCGAGGAAATCCCATTGTGTGTAGCGGCTCAGTGCGGATTTCATGAAATGCGGGTTTTCGCAAAGAAAGCATTCTGCCGAAGCCCCCATGTTTGTGAAATTACACCGGCCGCCACCAGATATCAGGATTTTCTTTCCCGCCTTCTCAGCGTGATCCAGCAACAGCACGCGTGCGCCCGCCTGCCCGGCCGTCGCCGCCGCCAGCAGGCCAGCACCGCCGGCCCCCAAGATGATCGCGTCAAAAACCAATATTCGCCCTTGCCCCGCCGGGGCACGAATCAGCCACGCATCGCTTACTCACCTAGCTTGGCGTGCACTTCGTCCAGGTCAATCTCACCAATTGGCATCTTGTTGGCCGGATTTTCGAAATCTTATTTGAACAGGTCATAATCGCTTTGTAGATTTCGTAAATTAGGTGCATCGACAGGTCGTCGAAATAGTCGTCGACCGGATGCTCCCACTTGGGTCCGTGGCCTTCGCTTTTGTTGAACCGAGGGATGCTATCCAGATTGGTGGAATGCGCCACCGGGATGGCGTCCAGTACCTTTTGCATCCCGTCATTGAACGCTTCAGTCCAAAACATGATGTTGTATAGCCCACCTTTGGCGATAAACGTCGACACGTGACCCGACATCGCAGACCAGTGAATGTCCGGCTCCATAGACTTGCGCCAGCGGATGGTATCACGGGCAAACAGCAGAAAGCGGCGGAAACTGCGGATCTGGTAGAACACTTCCTTGCCGTCGTCGCCACCCACCTCACTCCCGTATTTCTGGATAAACAGCGGCACCAGATTCCCACGATAGCGTTTGCCGTTGCGCTGGATGCCACAGATCTTGTCGAAAACGAACTCAGGATCCCGGTATAGGGGTTGCGCACACAGCTGAAGGCATAAGACGCTTGGTTTTTCACGTTCTGTTCGATCAGCGGTTGGCTGTTCTCCAGCGCCCGTTTGTGCAGACCTTTGGATGCATCGCGGATGCCCCCGTCAAAAAAACGCCCATGGTCATAACAATAGATGATCTGACCAGTGGACGAACAGGCGCATTTCGGCACCACCCGGTACACGACGCTTTCGGCTTCCGTCATCTAGGTTCCGGGAAAGCCCATATTACTTGCCTCCTTGGCCGACATACCCCAAATTAGAATATCAGGTAGTTTGAGGCAAAAAAGCAAATATGCCCGCTTTGTTCAACGGTCCCTCACATTTGGTGTTGGCTAATGCCTACGGCAATCGTGCAGCAAGCGCGTCGTCTTACTGCGGCTGGCGATTACATGGCAATTCATTTCGACGCCCGGGTCAAGCCCGAACATTTCAAGGCGATCAGGGATGCGCTGGCCGATAATCCCAACGTGACCTTCGCTAAAAAGCGCATCAAATGCGGATGGGGGGAATGGTCGCTGGTGCAGGCGTCGCTCTACGCGGTTGAGGCAGCAGTGGTCGCTTTCCCGCGCGCCACGCATTTCTACATGCTTTCGGGCGACTGCATGGCGATCAAAACTGCCGAATACACACACCGGTTCCTCGACGACCATGATTGTGATTTCATCGAGAGTTTCGATTTCTTCGAAAGCGACTGGATCAAAACGGGGATCAAGGAAGAACGGCTCATCTACCGCCACTGGTTCAACGAACGCACGCAGAAGCAGCGATTCTATACGTCAATGGAATGGCAGCAGCGCCTGGGCCTCAAACGCAACATCCCTGATGATATTCAGGTTATGATTGGCAGCCAGTGGTGGTGCCTGCGCCGCCGCACAATCGAATGGATTCTGGATTTCACCAAGAAACGCAAAGACGTTATGCGGTTTTTCCGGACCACCTGGATCCCGGATGAAACCTTCTTCCAGACGTTGGTGAGCCATCTGGTTCCGGAAAACGAAATCCAGAGGCGCACGCTGACCTTCCTGATGTTTTCCGACTATGGGATGCCGGTGACGTTTTATAACGATCACTACAATCTGCTGCTCAGCCAGGATTTCCTGTTTGCCCGCAAAATCAGCCCGGAAGCAACCGAACTGCGCGCGCGACTGGGCAAACTTTATGCCTCCACCGGGATCGACTTCCAAGTCTCCAACGAAGGCCGCAGTCTGCATAGGTTCCTGACTGGTCGGGGCCGAATTGGACGGCGGTTCGCCACGCGCTTTTGGGAAACCGAAAGCTCGCTGGGTCGCGAACGTGAACTGATGATCGTGGTGTGCAAAAAATGGCACGTGGCCAAGCGTTTCCTGGAAGAAGCCCGCAAAGCCACGAACGTGCCTGCTATCGAATACCTGTTCAACGAAGAAAACACGCCACTGCCCGACCTGGGCGACATCCAGCGTACGCTGGAAAAACGCACGCGCCATCGGCGGGCCCTTATGCGGATGCTGTTTGACTACTACGACACCGATCGCCTGATCGTATGCATGGACCCGGCCAATCTGGACCTGATGCATGATTTCTTTTCCGACCGGTCCGTGACCCGGATGTTGGAAATCGTCTGTACCTTTACTGACAGCTACCTGTCAGGTCATGCCATGCGGGTGGGGCTGGCCGGGGAGCGCACCAGCAAATCCGCACTGGAGCGCCTTCTGCCGACCATCCGCAACGACATCCACTATTAAAGTGACCGCATCCGCGACGCCGGGTTTTTACGTCACACACGAATTAACGAGGCGGAATCAGCCGAAAGCAACGCGCCGCGCATTGCCGAATTTTTGACCATCTCAAACGAAAAAGCCCGCGAGATTGCCAATAAAGGCCACCTTTACGCCGACTGATCACATGCGGCAGCACCTCTGGTGAATCGATCATCCAGTTGAGGCGAGGCCCCTCTTAGCGGTGGTTTACCTCGGCAAAAGATTACCCATTGCCCCAATCGGCGGCTCAGTGCCTGCGGGCAACGGGCTGACATAGCCATTGGGCCCAGTGCGGGTGCGCAGGTCCTGCCAAGCACGGTCCCGCAAGTCCGCATCCAGCATCACGTCGATCCCCGTGGCTGCCATGATCTTGGCCGCGTGCACCATACCTTTCAGCGCTGGGGCGCCTTTTCCCTGCGCCACCATCTGCCACGAATGGAATGGGGTGCCGATCGCATAGTTCGCGCCCCACATTTGCACGGTGGGGACAACCCAACTGACATCAGCCACATCCGTTGACCCACTCAGCCCCGCCGGAAACGCATCCGCCGGCACAACGGTGTCGGCCAGAACCTCCCCTGCACGTGGGGCGATGCCAACACTGCGATAGGCATCCGTGATGTCATCGTCATCAAAGGTCGACTGGAAGCGCGCGGCGTAAGCCCGGTCCGTGTCACCAAAGGCAGGTGTCCCCAATTGCTCCAGATTGCGCTGCATTGCATCCACCAGCGGCGTGTTTTCAATCACGTTGGAAACAGCGGCTAAAACTTCGTCCTGCACCTTGGTTTCGGTCATCATCGCCGCACCCTGCGCCACCTTGCGCACGCGCTCCAGCAGCCGCAGCATCTCGGGCGCAGTTTCGGCCCGCACGACATAGCGAATCTTGGCCTGCCCCTGCACCACGTTTGGGGAAATTCCACCTGCATCGATATAGGCGTAGTGGATGCGCGCGCTGTCCGGCATATGTTCGCGCAGGTAATTGACGCCCACGTTCATCAACTCCACCGCGTCCAACGCCGACCGGCCCAGATGCGGCGCACCAGCGGCATGAGCAGCGCGACCGGTGAAGGTGAAATCAACCCGAGCATTTGCCAGCGAACTGCCTCGTATCACGGCTGGCAGCGCATGCGGGTGCCAGGTAACGGCGATATCCACATCCTCGAACGCGCCTTCACGCACCATGAATGCCTTGGCCGCGCCGCCTTCTTCCGCCGGGCAGCCATAATACCGCACGCGCCCCGGCGTACCAGTGGCAGCCAGCCAATCCCGTACAGCCACAGCGGCCAACATCGCGGCGGACCCCAGCAGGTTGTGACCACAACCATGGCCGTTGCCGCCCTGCTCCATGGGGGTCTGTACGGCCACATCGGCCTCTTGGCTCAATCCTGCCAGCGCATCGAATTCACCAAGAAAGGCAATCACCGGCCCGCCTTCCCCCGCCTCGCCCATCATCGCAGTGGGAATGTCAGCAACTCCGTCCTGCACCCGAAAGCCCTGATGCGTCAGCTCTTCCAGATGGGCGGCAGCGGACTGGGTTTCCGCATAACAGGTCTCAGGTGTGGCCCAGATCCTGTCGGACAGGGCGCGAAACCTGTCCTGGGCCGCTTCGACAAATGACCAGGCAACGTGTTCGTTCATTTCGATTTCCAGCTATCTAGCCAACGCCGGAACCGCCCACGGCGTTCGGCGACGGCATCCCCCGCCGCTTCCAGGTTATCTTCCACCCGCTCCATCACCGGATCAATCCGCCGTTCCCGGAACCGCACCCAACGCACCCGGATGGCCCAGGCGATGGCCGCACAGATCGTCAGGAAGATGATATTAAACCAGTTGATCACCCGGTGATCCGGGCCCTCCACCGGCTTTACATGCACCGCATTCGGGAAAATCGACAGGAATTCATTCCGCCAGCCATAATGGCGCAGCGATACCCATTGCGGGTTGTCTTTGGTCGACATCAGATCATTCGCCTCAGCCTGCAGGTTGGAACTGTCGAGCTTGAAGTAGGGCGGCCAGCCCCAGCCAGTGTCTTCGTTGCGATAGACCATCACCTTGCCGTTCTTGGCGCGCACCGTATCGATAAAGCGAATATCGCGGTTGCGGGTCGTGGTGCCCTCCTGCCCCACATCCTGCTGCGCCCAGAACAGGGAGTTTTCGCCAAAATCCACCCGCCGCACATCGGTATCTACAATGCGGACAATGTCGTTCTGCGGCAGGGTGTAATGCAGAATGGCCAGGACAAACCCCCAGAAGGTGATCCAGAACGCCCATTTGAGATAGGTCAGCATGATGATGCCTCACATGAAATTCATAACAAAAACCAGCACAGCGATCACCACCAGGGGCACGATATAGACCCCCAGCAACAACTTGCGCCGGATCGAGTTGTCGTATTGTTTCAGGCCACGCTTGACGAACGCCTCGCGATCCCCGGTCAGTCCCTTACGGTCCCAGTAATCGTTCAACTTACGCCGACGCGTGCTGCGGGACCACAGGCTGAGCACGATGTAAATGACCGTCAGGACGATCAACAGCATGAAGATCAGGCGCAGCGGTGCAATCATGATCAGCGTCTCCTGACGGCGCCCCAAGGGCCAACCCGTTCAATCAGGTCGGGCTGCCGTGGCGGCAGCACCTTGTTTTCCATATCCGGTTCATGCCCGAACAGCGCCTCGCGCGCTCCGGCCTTGTCCACCTGATACTCCCGTTCAAGAAAATCAGCCACGAAAGATTTCTTGGTTTCCGACCACGACATGTAGCGCCGATAGAACAACTCCTTGTGGCAAATGAAGGTCTGGCGGAAATCCAACGGGGTCAGTTCGGCCAGCAACATGTTGGTCAGCTCGGCATTCGGGGTGTTCGCCGCGCGCAGGGTATAGAAATAGGCTGGGTGCTCCGAACTGATGCGCGGCCAGGTCCCGCCACCCTCGGCCCAGCTCAGCAAGTCGTGCAGCCCGTGATATTCCGGCGGCAACCGGTCGGCATGAGCGCGGGCAAGGCGACGCATGTCGCTGCGGTTCAACCCGGTCAGGTCCAGTCCCGCATCCGCCGCCGCGTCAATCACGATGAAATCCATTTTCTGGCGCAGGATCGCCGCGCTGTCGATGCCGCGCGCTTCGATGATGGTTTCAGTCAGACCGTTTAATTCAAAGAACTTCGCAATTGGGTTCCGATCGTTCATACCAAACACATACTTTACCGGAAGAGGCCCCAAAGCGTCCTTGTCCCCCGCCGCAATCACAGCGGGGTACGCGGCCTGCGGAAACATGTAGATCCCACCGAAATGCGAGGTCCAGAAATTGTCCTGCTGAAACTCGGTTTCCTTCAACCGGATCGGGTTGCGAGTCAGGTCACCCGATTTCTTCGCCGTTTCGATCATCTGCGCGATCAGCACATCGTCAAACCACGCATCGTCTTCGGATTTGAACCGGTCCACCATCTGCGCCAGCTCATCCGCATATCGTAGCACGCCATCGGTCGTGTCACACTCCACCCTGATCTTTCGGATCTTGAACAGGTCCGCAGGGCTCGTCAGCACAAACACGGAGTTTTCCAGCTCCCCCGCCACCGCATCCCGCGCGGTCAGGGCAAAGAGCTGGCTTTCATTGGCCGTGATGAACCTTTCCAGTATTTCGTGGTTGGTGGAGGATTTTGCATTCAACAGCGGGCTGCGCTTCTGCTCGGTCGTCAGCAAGATGAACTGCCGGTTCACCCCGTTGTGGTTAAGGTAGAGATGATCGTCCAGCTCATCTCCGATCTCAGGTGAGTAGCCCGCGATGTCGATATGAAAGTCGGAAAGCTGGGTCTGCTTGCCCGTCAGATGCTGCAGTGCGCGGTTATACCGGTCAACCAGCGTCGGAGAGGCGACATGAACAAGGTCGCCAAACATGAGACCGCGTTGGATGAGGCGTTTCATTGGTCCACCTTTACTCTAAAATCCTCCAGCTTTTCTGGTCGGGCACGGCCCGGCAAGCCTCTGGTAGGAAAATCATCCTCATCAAAAAACCCTGCATTGTAACACACCTCATCCGGCGTCTTGCCCCAAGCGACCATCACTCATGCGCCCCCCTTCTCGGCCAGATACCGACGCTTGGCCTCCTCCGAGCGGCCGAAGTCCCGCACCATCGCCTCAATCGCCACCTCGTCAGACTTGTCGGCATAGCGGAATTCGCTGTCGGCGTAGCGGTTGATCTCCTGAAGCACCATTTCCGTCGTGATAGGCACGCGCAACTCTTCGATCATCGCCTTCTTCTCGTCGTAGGATTTGAACAGGAACAGCTCTGGCTGCTCCATCCATTCATCCGGCAACTCGAAATCCATCGCGCGGACCTTGACTGCGTCGGTTATGTTCTTGATCACCCGGCCGGTGAACCGGTCATCCGCCTCCTGAATGCCCTTCAGATAGGTGCCCATCTTGGCAATCGTATCCAACTTCCCAACCCGGTCTGAAACCTGATCAAACACGCGCGTCAGGCCATCCTCATGCGGGCGATTATGGCTCTCGAAACTGGCGGCCACAGCTTTCTTGATCTCCTGCGCGGCATACACCTCGTGTTCCCCCAGCGGGATGTCATGGTTCTTGCCCATCAGCAGATAGAGGATGTCGATGTAATCCTCCCGCGTTTGCGGCCCATCCACCAGAAACCGGGCGCCTGCCCGCTGGCGCAGGGCGTCATCCACGTTCTCGGGGTAGTTCGAGAACATGCCAAAGGTGCAGTTGCCCCGCACCACCGTATTGGCGCCCGCAAAACTTTCCATCAGCACGGCAGTGATCTCCAGCTGCCCGGCGCTCGACTGCCGGTCACCGCGCTTGCCCGCCAACTGATCGATATCATCAATGGTGCCAAACCCGATCACGCCCGGGTCAATAACGTTGTTGATAAACGCCTTGGCATTCTGCGCGGACTTGCCCTGATAACTGTCGATGCTCTCCGTGCTCAAGTTCTGGTAACGGAACGGATAGCCCGCGTTCTGGCAGTATTCGTTAATCAGCCCCGCCATCATCTGGATCAGCGTGGTCTTGCCCGTTCCCGGCTTGCCATCGCCCATGAAGGTAAAGATGAACCCGCCCAGCTCCGCAAACGGGTTCAGCCGCCGGTCAAAGTCATAGGCCATCAGCATCTTGCTGAGCTTCAGCGCCTGGTACTTTGCGATATGGTTGCCCACCACCTCATGCGGCTTCTTGAAGGTCATGGTCAGCTTGGTGGACTTCGCCTTGGACGCTGGCGTGAACCCGTTGATCGTCAGATCATCGGCCTCCACCCGCCAGCTGGCTGACTGGAACGGCGCCAAATGCGCGGCAGTCTGGGCACGCAATGCGACCTTTTCCATCAGCTGTTCTGCATAGGCGCTGATCGTCGCGACCAGCCGCGCATCATCTCCGGCAAAGTCGGCAATGTCCTGATCCAGTTCCCACAATGCACCATGCAGGGCAAGCTGGCCGTTATCGGTCAGTACCTCTTCGACCTCACCTACCTCAACTGCGGTTTCCGTCGCTTGAGACGCCAGCAAATAAGCTATCGCATTGGCAAAAACATGCAGCCCTATCAGCGCCTCTGCTGTCAGCAGCGCAGCAAACTCGCCCTTGCGGTTCGCCGCCAGGCTGCCCTGCAGATTGTCCCGCTTCAGACCCGCCAAAGCGGTCTGTTCGCCATATATCTCCGTCACCGCCAGCGAGATTGCCAAGGCCCGCCGCAACGCATTCATCGCTACTGCCTGCGCGGGCGAGGTCAACGCATCGCCCTCATCCGACGCCTCGATGCGGTCCAGCAAATGCACCCCCTCGGGCCGCGCGGTCGACCGCGTCACCAACCCTGGCGTGGTCGACCGAAACCGCCGCCGCGTACCAATCCCGGCAGAGCGTTCAGATTGCGCAGGCTCCTTGCCCTTGCCAATGCGCGGCGTGTGATCAAACCCCTCCAGCAGGGCCGTCGCGGCCGGGTAATGCTTGCGAATATCTTCCTCGCGCAGCTCCATCTGGTCAGCGGTCAATGTCATCTCGAATCACTCCGCATCTTCATCTTTGGTAAAACACTTCCGTCCAATGCCCGGCAGGCCTCATATGCGAGGCCAAGAGGGGAGACACAGATTTTTCCGAGAAAAATCTGCACCCTAATATCGCAGCACCGATCCACTGTCGCTCACCACAAACTTGCGCACATCTGCAAAACCCGGCGGGTTGCGTTCGGCCAGCACCTGGAACGGGCGTTGGGGCAGGATGATTGCCCGTTGCGTCATTGTCGCCCCGGTCTCTGCCCCACGGCCGGAAAACGGATCCAGTGCAAAAATCTGCCGCTCCACGGTCGAAAACCATCCCGCGCGCTCTTCCACCACACGTTCGCTTTCCAAGGTTTCCGTCGTCCAG
This sequence comes from Marinibacterium sp., assembly GCA_017643305.1. Taxonomy (GTDB): domain Bacteria; phylum Pseudomonadota; class Alphaproteobacteria; order Rhodobacterales; family Rhodobacteraceae; genus HXMU1420-2. Next base: position 123,121 of record JAEPNQ010000002.1, read on the forward strand.
GCCAACGCCCAATCCTGACCTTTGGGCGCCATTGCCTCCGCCAACACTTCGCGCAGCGGGCCGGTCTGTTCGGTGAACGCGCTGGAATACATCGGCCCAACGTGAATCCGACGCAGGCGCTTGGGGTGCAGATCATCAAAGTCCTGATCAAACCCTTTTGCGATTGTCAGCAGCTTCAACGCGCCCAACGACTGCGCCATCAGATGCGCCTGCACCTCTGGCCAACGCCGCTGGTCCTTGGGCAAAGCGGTGCGGCCTGTATCCTCCACCTCCAGCAGGTAGATGACCGGCAAGTTGATTTGACTGTCATAGACAGCCCAATGCACCTGAAACAAACGCCGGTCTTCCGCAACCGTACCCAGCCACACACATTCGGGGTCGTTCTGCGCCCAGAACAGGTCCCCTTTCAAAATCTCTTCGTAGTACAGCCGTTGGGACAGCGCGAATTGCAGCTTGGTGGGTACCTTCTGGTCGCCAATAATCGACCGCACCATTTCATTTTTCAGCTCTTCTTCCGATGGGATATTCGCCAGATGCGACCGCGCCTGCTGCGCGTCGTTGGCCATGGTCAGCAGTTCGGCCGCTACAGGAAAACCGCTGTCGCGTTTGTCCATCTGGAGAGATCCAAAAAACCGACCTGTATCGCGCCCCACCAGCAGGTACTTCATGCTCAGCGCCCTGAACGTGTAGGTCAGCGCCATCAGATACACCGACAGCGCCTTGACCTCGTGCTTGGCCACCTGTCCTTCGGCCTCCATCACTCCGGCGACGCGCAACAGGTGCTGGGTGATCGCCTCGAACTTGCCGAAATACCGGCGCGAGGCGAACATGTCGGTCAGGCCGACGTGGTCTTGGGAATGTGTCGTCTCGGTCATCGCCGAGCACCTTTCTCCCGCAGCTCACGCTTCCGCTTATGTCGCAGGATAACCATCCGCGCGCCCAAAGGCAGCGACACAGCCACCAGCAGCCAGACCATCCAGTTCTTCACCAGCCCATCTTCGAACCCGAACAGAGGGGCCAGCCCATGCAGGCCAAAGAGTATGATCAACCCCAGGCCAAGGACACCAACAAAGAGCTTCATCCGCCGTAAAGGTTCTTGTCGTGCTTATCGACAATTGCTTGGAACCGGCGAGCAAAGCGTTCGTCCGCCTTGGCCTTGGCTTCCAGCACATCGCGGGCAAAGACCATATGGTCTTCATGCGCTTCCAGCATGTCGGCCATCTTCTGGTTCGTTGCGGTGCCGATTGCGGCCATGGCCGTCTGTGCCTCCTGGTCGGTTTTCACACCGATCTCGTTGATCCGGTGCGCAACATCCTGCTGCTGCGCCGTTTTCAGCGATTTGGACAATGCGTCATACAGCACGACCCGCTGTTTCGTATCCGTCTGCAGCTTGTTGATCAGAACCATCTGCGTCGCCGCCTGGTTCTGCAGGCTGTCGACCCAGGTTTTGCCCTTCTCGATGTACCGCTCCAGCGTCTGCGAACGGGCCAGTTTCACCTGCTCCTGCTGCACCATTTCGTTGTACTTCGAATTCAGCTCTGCCAGCTCGGTTTCCAGCTTGGTCCGCGCAGCGGCATCCTGTTCGACGCTGACCTTGTTCTCCAGCTCAACGATCTTGGGGTCCATTCCCAGAATATCGGTGCGGATCTGTTCCAGCTCACCCACCACCGCTTCGCGTTCGTCCAAGGTGCCGCTCAGGTTGGTTTCCACCTTGGTTTTCTGTTCCTCCAGCATGCTCAACTGGCCCTGCAACAATTGTACGATGATGTCGGACTTCGAAATCAGGTCCTGCAGCTTGTCGTCGATATTGGCCGTGCGCATCCGTTCCTGGCGCATGGATTCCGACTTCCCCCGCGAAAAGACCCCTACGAAGCTTTCCCACCCCGTCTTGTTGCGCATTTCGTCGAAATCCTTGGAAAAGGCGGCGGTGACATCGTCCAATCCCATGATCAACTCGGCGATGTTGGCATTCATCACATCGGTATGGGCATGCACGTCTTCCAACGTCGCATTTTCGATGTCGATATCGGCGCTTTCCCCGGCTTCGATCTTGGACCGGGCCGCCTCAATCCGGCTGGTGACCGTTTCAATCTCGGACTGCGCCTTTGCCACCTGGGCCTGTGACTCGCGCACCAGCGCATCGAAATCCGCCATACTTGTTCCCTTCTTTTAAATGTTTGGCTTGTATATAGGTGATGTTAAGGGCGTTTACATCACCCATAATCCGGTTCCGCCCAAAGTCTTGCAAATGGGGCATGGAAAAGAAAGTCCGGAATAACGGGCGCGCAGCTCACACAGATGCAGCCGCCTCGCAGAGGTTTTTCAGCTTCTTCATGGCCAGCTCGCGCCCGAGCATGGCCAGCCCGCAATCGGGTGCCGCAATCAGCCGGTCCCGATCAATATGGTGAAGGGCATTTGTCAGCCGCGCGGCAATCTCCTCCACCGATTCCAGCCGGCTTTGCGCTATGGCCACCGATCCGAAGATGACGGCGGAGTTCCGGAACTTTTCCAGCAGGGCCAGATCATTGTATCGGTGGGCATCCTCCAACGACACCTGATGCACTGACGACGAGTCCACCGCCTCGGCCAGCCGAAAATAGCAGCTGGGATCAGCCTTGTGATATTCTGCGTCGTCCAGATGGCCTGGATAGCCGCAGCACATGTGCATCACCCGCGTGACCGTATCGGGCACCCCGTCGAAACAGATGTCCAGACACTCCACGCCATAGTCTAACGCCCGGTCGACATTGCGGGCAAACAGCGGCTCATCCACTTGGATGTAAGTGCATCCGGCTTCCGCCAACGCGCGGATTTCGAAGTTCAGCGCATAGGCCAGATCATGAGCCAGCTGCCTCGGATCGTCATAAAAAGCGTCCGCACAGGTATCCATGATCGTGGTCGGCCCCGGAACGGTGATCTTGATCAGACGGTCGGTAAACCCCTGCGCCACTTGGTAGTCCCGGTCCAAAAAATGCGACCCGTCCGGTTCAATCTTGCCAGTAATCGTCGGCAGTTCCGCGGTATAGGCGCCATCGCGCAGCACCCGGCTGGTCAGGTTCACGAAGTCAAAACCCGACAGGTGGCGGCAATGGTAATGGATGTAGTTTTCCCGCCGCTGTTCCCCGTCCGTCGGCACTGTAACACCACAGGCGACCTGATCTTCCACCGCCGCCTGCGTCGCTTTCACATACAAAGCTTCAGTCTCTGCGCCGTCGCGCAGATTGGTTTCATTGGCCCGGCGCGTCACCTCACCGCTGGTGGCGGTCAGGCCTTCATCGATCTGGAACCAGTCCCGTATGGGAACATAATCCGGCTTTGGATACGCGCCGATACAGGTCGTGGTTAGTGACTGGGCCAAGGTTTCGCCTCCATCCAAGGTCGGCGATCACTTTAGGCACAATTCTAAACCGCTCAAGTATCAATGAAGCGGTGTATTTGTTTGCCTTCAATGAAGACGCTCACTGTTGGGGCTGGCTCATCGGAAAACACAGAATACTTCGGCATTTTGGCGTCACCAATGGCCTTTGCCCTGCTGATTTCCGGCCCTAGTGACCTTTTCGGCCAGTCACAGAAACGTCTCATGCTCAGCTATGGCCATCCACGCAAAACGGTTCAAAAACAAAAGTTATTCTACGGCGCGCGAACAGAATTAAATCCAAAACCACCAGTATTACACCTTAGATGGCGCAGGTTTCGAAGGTCAGCCCTTCGCCCCCTGCCCCCTTGAATACACATCCTCGTACCGGATGATATCGTCCTCACCCAGATAGCTCCCGGTCTGCACTTCGATCAGAACCATCGGCACCTTGCCAGGGTTCTCCATCCGGTGCACGGCCCCCAACGGGACATAGACCGACTGGTTTTCCGTAACGAGGTGAACCGTGTCATCAACGGTAACCTTGGCGGTCCCTTCCACCACAATCCAGTGTTCGGACCGATGGTGATGCGACTGAAGGCTCAACGCCGCGCCCGGGTGCACATGTATCCGCTTGACCTGGAACCGATCGCCCACAACGAGGCTTTCGAACCAGCCCCAGGGGCGGTGATCCTTCGGGAAGGCTGTGGCTTGCTGCGCGCCTTTTTCTTTCAATGCGGCCACGGCTTTCTTCACGTCCTGCGCGCGAGAGGCGTCGGCCACTAGAACGGCATCTGGCATGGCGACGGTGATGATGTTGTCGAGGCCGATCCCGACCAGCTCCACCCGTGGGTCCTCGGAGCGGAGCAGCGTGTTGTCGCAGTCAATCGCGGTAGCTGTACCCGTAGTGGCGACACCGCGACCGTCCTGTTGGGTTTCGCGCCAGACGGCATCCCAGCCACCCAGATCGGACCAACCAGCACTGAACGGGACAACCGAGAGGTTTTCGGCGCGTTCCATTACGGCATAGTCGATCGAGATATCCTGAGCCTTTGCCCAGGCTTCCGAATCAAGGCGGAGAAATCCGAGATCGGGCTTACCGGCGTCGAAGGCCCTTTGGACGGGCTCGATCAGCTCAGGCGCATGCGCACGGAAAGCGGCGAGGATGGTTTTGACGGAGAACAGGAATATGCCGGCGTTCCAAAGGTAGTTGCCGGCGGCCAACATCTGTTGTGCCGTCACGGCGTCTGGTTTTTCCACAAATCGCTGTAGGTGGAGGACGGTCGGTTCGGCGTTACCGGGTGGATCGGCCAGTTCAAGATAGCCATAGCCAGTTTCTGGATGGGTCGGTGAGATGCCAAATGTGACAAGCTGCCCGGCCTCGGCCGCAGCAGCACCAGCCTTGACCACAGTACGGAACGCATCGGGATCCGGCACCACGTGATCGGATGGGGCGACGAGCATGAGACCGTCAGGATCTGACTTTTCAAGCCAAAGCGCGGCGGCGAGAACAGCAGGCGCAGTGTTGCGACCCTCTGGCTCAATGAGAATTGCGCCGGGGTCAATGCCGATCTCGGCAAGCTGTTCGGTGACGATGAAGCGGAAGTCGGAGTTGGTGAGGATCAGAGGGGTGGAGAAATCAGGGCCGCTCAAGCGCATAGCAGATGCCTGAAAAAGAGTGTTGTGGCCGATCAGAGAGGAGAACTGTTTGGGATAGCTTTTGCGGCTCAGCGGCCAGAGCCGGGTTCCCGAGCCACCGCAGAGCAGTATGGGAGTGACAGGCATTTGAAGGACTTTCTGGAAGAAATTTGATATGTTTCATTCGGTTGGAGTGGAATATGTCGGGCATGTCAAACTAATTGCAGCATTTTCCTTGCGGAATAGAACATTTGGATGACGCAGCCGCCTTGGGCTGCAACTGTAGCATCCCTGGCGCATTTCGATAGCAATCACAATGCGGCGTGGATTCCTCAGCTAAAGCCCTATAGAGGGATCTACTAGATACGAACGACATCGACAAATAGAGTAGGTTTCGACTGGGGCTGTTGCATTGGCTTTTGCAGTGTTTTGCACTGTTCCTTAGTCGTCCCGCAGGTACGCGCCGGACCTCTCGAAGCACGGCACTCCGGGGTTTATTGACATGCCAACGGCGGAGGTGCTGCCGGATGGACATCCGGGTTTCACCTTATCTGGGTTTGGCAACACGGTGCGAGGCACAATGGTGTTCCAAATGCTTCCTAGCGTTTATGGAACATTTCGACATGCAATGCTTAAGGCTGCTAATTCGGCCCAGCAATCTAATTTTGACCGCAGTTTTTATATTCAAGAATATTGACTAAGAGAGGCTGCCTGAAGACCACCCAAGTGGACACCTGAAAGGTGTCGCAAGATCTTTGAGATGGTCTCTTAGGAAAAAATGGTAGGCCATTTGTCAGCAAAGGATCTAGAGTCACGACCCTTCCATCCAACTATCCAGATCGATTTATGTAGACCACATAACCTATCTTCGCCTAAATTCATATTTCTTTGAACAGTCGTTCTAACGCCGCAAAACGGGCGCAAATCGGCCGCGGCCGCCATGTTCAAGACTGTAAATTCTCAGTCGGTAGTCGTAGTCGTGGCTGCATCTTCGTCACTACTAACAACCACGGCGGTCACAGTAACAGCTGCAATAGCTCCGGCGGTGACACCGACGGTCAGGCCGGTCCCAGCAAGGGCACCGCCAAGTCCCGCGGCGCCTGCTCCCGCGGCACCTGCTCCCGCGGCACCTGCTCCCGCGGCACCTGCTCCGGCGCCACTGCCAGCTGCGGCGCCGGCAACAGCTTGCGCGTGAACAATAGGCGCTGAAAGACCCATCAGCGTCAGTGTCAACACAACAGCAATCTTATCCATAATAGCACCTTTCAATAAGTCAGCCCAAAGGTTGGACAATACATTTGGACGCATATAAACGCATATAAAGGTCACACTCAATGCAAAACTACCTTATGCGTAAACGGCATCGCGAAATACGCCTTTTGCCACCTAATTGGTCAGCCGCCGCAACCGAACATAGCCCACATCGGGACCGGCCCATTGCCGCGATTGCCAGGCTAATTGGTCATGCGGATCGATCCAATAATCGTTAACGATTTGACCCCGGCGGCCTTCACAGTGTTCCCGCACGTGGCGCGTGCGGTGAGTGCGCTGAACGATTGTGATGTTCACAGTTCCCAGCGTCTCAACTTCACAGGCGAAAGTGATAGGTATGGACTGATTGTCGCGTGCCAGGAAGAACATGCGCCGTTCGCCGCCGCCCACAGGACCTATCTTGTTAGGGACCTGCGCGACATCGCTTGAAATCAGATCACCGCCTCTGCCACGCATGGCAATCAGAACGCCGTTGCGCAGGGTCAGAGCCACGTTGTCTTCGCTGCGCCAGATCACAATCGTCCCAGCGGACGGGTCTTGCAGAACGCCGCCGACATAAAGGTAGGCCAATTGATTGTTGCGTTCGATCACGATTTCCTGAAACGCGCCCTCTAGCTCATCCAAATCGGCACGGGTCAAGGAGGGCCGTACGGTTTTTGGTTCTAGCCGCGCTGCGGCCTGCTCTCTCACGGCTTCATAGAGTTGCAGGTTCAGCGTCGGGCGTTCGTCGCCCCCGCTACAGGCGGCCAATAGGGTTACAAGATATCCTAGCATGGTAAGCTGAAAAAGGCGCATCAGTTCCAGAACCTCGCGCGTTGGTCCTGCAAGGCCTTGCGATGTGCATCGCGCACTTGCGGGTACAATCGGCCTGGTACACTCAATTTGGCGCCGCCATCGCGCTGAATCGGGCGAACGGTTGTGCCAATGGCTTGTCGGCTGGGTTTGCCCAGAAACCAGGTCACCGGAATACGTACCCGGATGCCTTTGTCGAAGGACCCTTCGCCAAACTTGGCGGCATTGACATCGGTCAGGGTGAAAAATCCGCCAACAAGGAAGCCGTTGTTGAATTCCCTGTCCAGCGTGAAGGTCGCGCCAACATCGCCCGCCAAGTAACGGCCCACATCGACCCGTCCAAAGAACCCGTTGTTGAACTTGTAATAGGCGCTCGCGTGGCCGGTGATCACGTTGTAATTCTGGAACGTGAATTGCTGGTTGAAGTCACGCTGGAACACCCAGTTGGCTTCCACCCCTAGCCCGAGGCGGCTGTTGACGGGCTTCCACAACAGTTCGGTCGAAATGCCGCCGAACATCGGTTCCAGATACCCCAACGTGACCCGGCCATAAAGGTCGCGCCCCGGTTTCCATTGGTAGGCGGCAAACAGGTTGGTGAGGGTTGTTTCATACTTTGCGTACCGGACGGCATTGGTCCGAACTGGAGGCAATCTCGAATTGGATACACGGTAGCTGTCCGCAATGTTGCCCCAGATCCGCTGTCGGATCCCGCCAGAGGCGATCCAGCCCGGCGCGGGACGGTAGGTGCCTCGCAACTCCGCTCCAACATCCAGACGGAAAGGGGTGTCTGGGTCAAAGTAGGATTGCGAAAAATACGGGGCCAGCGACCAGCTGAAACCGGGGTATAGGCCATCGGCCTCCACCGCCGTTTCACTGACTGGCGACGGGTCACTATAGCCCAGGACGGCATCAATCGCTTCGGCGGCTCGTGGAGCATACTCCAAGGCCTCCAGATCCGACCGGCGCAGGGTCACGGCATAGATCGCCATGCCATTGTTGACCTCGATTAGCCGAAAGGTTTCGACTGAAGCGGGCATTGTCAGCGCCATTGCGCGTGCGGCGCGACCCACAGCGTTCATGTGGGACCGGTAGCGCAGGTTGCGATACCGTAGCTCGGCGTCATAGGCAGCCACATCCAGTGTTTCCAGAACTAACCCATCGGCGCGCAAAATAGGGTCGAGGATGTCGCGTAGGGCGGCAGGCACTTGTGCACTTTGCGCCCAAGCCGTATCCCACAATTCCGGGTTCGCGTTGCGGTCTGGACGTTGCTGAATCGGGTTTGGTGCGGGCACCCCTAGAGGCGTTGCGGGGTAATATGGGCTCAACTGGATCTGTGCGGTCAGACCAAATTCGGAGCCATACAAGTAATAAGCCCCCAACCGCGCCCTATTGGTCACCTGGTATTCGACGCCAAAGTTGAAGCTGGACTTTTGTTCAAACACGTTGCTGCGCTGGGTCTCGATCACATAAGCGTCTGAGGAATACTCCAGCTTTACGCCCAGCTTTTCGTTTAGCTGCCATTCGATACCGCCGAACGGGGCCATGGGTCCACGAAACCACTGGTCATAGGACAATTGCCCGCCCCTGCCATGCGTGCCTGTTGGGCGGCTTGACCCAAAAGGTGACCCGATGGGCCCTTGCGAGCCAAGCCGTCCCCAACCCAGCCCGGCGCTGACCTGCAGCTTACCCAGCGGCCGGGCCGAGCCAAGGGACAGCGTCTGGAGTGTCTTGGTAGCAACAATGTATTCAGCAGCGTTCAACCCGGTGCCGGCGAAATCCTGCAAACCAACCGTCAGCGACGGCATATAGTGGGTTTCCTTCAGCAACCGCACGCGGACGTCAAAATTGCGGTCCCAAAGGGTTGAATAGCTAGACAGGTACAGATCCTTGGTGCCGTTGTAACGGAAGCTGGCGGACAGCCAGGGCAGCGCCTGGAATGTCATGGTGGTTCGCAGCTGACCACCAAAATATCCGACTGCCATCGACAGGTTGCCATCGTAGGTCATTTTTGCGGTTGGCATGTCGATAAGTCCAACCGACCCATACAGGTTCAGGCTGGTGGGCGGCAGGCGCTTGAAATCGGGCTCAGCAGCTTGCGCACCAGTCGCGAGACCCGCCAGCAACGCCAGCCCGGCCCCGAATTGCCAAGCGGCGTTATTATACAATATCAACAGACATTTCCCAAGTGGATTTGGTTTAAGGCAATCTTTGTTGGTTTTTCGCCCGTTTTCAAGCGTGCTCGTGCTGGCAGAGGGTAAAACGCTGACTTTGACGGCCATCGAAGTGCCCAAGGGCGGTTTTAGGGAACACATGGGGCGGATTTGACCAGCGCGTGACACAGCTGTCGAGCCGCTTTTGTTCGGAATCGTGATCATGGCCGTCATGCGTGCCTTGGTGGTGGCTTGAGATGGCGGATAGCGGATGGCGGCCACGTTTGCGCTAAAACATTGCACGGCATAGCAACCTCAGCCAACTGAAATGTGATCTTGCGCGCATGGCGAACGACGCATGCCCCGATTTTGATCAACCGGCTTTGGATACTTGTCAGTGACCAGTCGGCAATCTCTTCCGACAGGTCGGCACGCTTGAGGAAGCTGCCAAGGTTGTAGGCCAGAGCGTGAAGCTGGAGCCGGACTTCTTTGTCGCGGAACCTCTTGCAGGACAGCCGTGTCCAGTTGATCGCGTACTTGCCTGTCTTTATGTGCTGTTCTGCGGTGCCACGCTGGTTGTGGAAACGAATGATCCAGTCAGGCTCCATCGGCAGGTTGTTAACAACAAAGCCGACACGGGGGAACAACTCGCCAGGGTGCCATTCCACCTTCGCAATAACGCAGCGCACCTTGCTCCATGAGGCCGCCTGATACTCAAACTCGTGGTAGAAACGGCAAAGGTACTTGGGTGGGCGACCTACAGGCCACTTACGAAAATGCGCGACTAGCTATTGCAGGACCGCATTGCCCATGAGGCGGACAGTGCAGAAATACCTTTCCTTTTCCAGCATCTCGTAAAGCGCAGGGATCGCAAAGGCAGAATCGGCCCGGAAGAAGCGCAACAGGTCTCAAGTCGTGTAACGCGAGATGACCGGGGCAAGAACTTCTTTCCAGCCATCAGCGCTGCGGACATTGCCCTTGCGGAGGGCAAAACGCTCAAGATCGCTGTACTGGTTGAAACCGAGTAACAATCGTATCGTGCAGACTTGTCAATGGACTGGTGAATACATCGGAATGGTCACCACACGGCTGGTGTCGGCCCGGAGAGTGAAAGCATTCTTTATGCTTTCAGGTCCCTTATTCTCGCTGCGTTGTGTTCTGCTGATTTATTAAGCAACCGCTGCGGTTTCTTGTAACTGAAGAAAACCGGACATGGATTCCCCTTCACTTCAATGGCAGGAACTACTACGCCTATGGTCTCTTGTGGAGTTATGAATCCCAACACTGCTTGATAGAACTGAGGGAAGGTATCTTAATTATTTCTGAAAATTTCTAATGCATTCGCATCGCTCACAGGTACCGCTGTACTGTTAGCTGATTATAAATGGGTCGGCGGAAATCTTCGCCTTGGTACCGACTTGACCTCACATTTATGTGAGTCATGAAAAATTTGAATGGCTTACAAAATTATCAGATCACGTTTAGACAATGGCTGTTCTTGTGAAGATACAGTGCTCGATGAGGGTATCTAAATGTTACTTTCGACCTCTTTCGCAGCGTGTTCATCTTATCTGGCTGTGATCATCCTGTTAGCATTGAGCAAAAAGTTTCCGGTACTGAGCGGCCTAAGTGATGAATTGGGTGCTGTTCAATCCTCGCACGTCCACCCGGCTCCTAGGACAGGTGGCATCAGCATTGCAGTAGGTCTCGTCTTGGGTGCCGCAATCGCAACTTACATCGGAGGCCCCCCCGCTTTTACGTTTGTTTTGCTGTTGATAGTCGCTCTGCCAGTTTTTGTTGCTGGCATCTTTGAAGATTTGTTTCGGCATGTTCCATCAAATCTTCGGTTTCTTTCAGCAGTGCTGTCCGCAATTTTAGCGGTGTGCATACTTCAGGCTTGGATTTCGGAAGCTCGTATCGGACCGCTCGACCAACTTGTCCAATTTTCGTCTATTGGAATACTATTGACCGTATTTGTAACGGCTAGTTTCTCACACGCCTTCAATCTCATTGACGGATTGAACGGCTTGTCGTCGGGAACAGGCTTCATCGTTGCCGTTGCGTTATTTTTTGTCGGTAGTGTAGCGTCTGTCCCTGAAGCTTCAATTTTGAGTGCACTCGTTGCAGGTGCGCTTCTTGGTTTTATTCCGTTCAATTGGCCGTTTGGAAGAATTTTTCTGGGGGACGCAGGTGCATATTTGATTGGCTTTTTGCTAGCATGGGGTGGCGTGTTGTTGATTGATCGATCATCTGAGGTGTCCGGGTGGGCCGTGCTGCTTATTTTCTTTTGGCCTATGGCAGATACCCTGTTCGCGATGTATCGCAGATTGTCAAATGGTCGTCGTTTTGATTTGCCAGACCGGCTTCACTATCATCAACTGGTCATGAGGGTGACAGAGATAACCTTCCTTGGTCGCAGAAAACGTGAATTGTCTAACCCCCTGGCAACTGTGGTTCTTTTACCGCTTATATCTGCACCCGCTATTGCTGGAGTCATTTGTTGGAACGACAGCCGAACTGCATTTCTAGCTCTAATGACATTCTCTGTACTTTTTGTCCTGTCCTATGTTGCTATGATGAAACTAGCGACACGGCACAGGTCGTTGCTGTCGGCTTTAGGCTTCAACCCCTAAACGGACCCTGAAAACTCGAGCACAGCCATTATCATTGCAGACGAATAAATGCCGTTGTGCAGACCTGATCGATATTTAAAGCGTTTCGACATTAACCTGGGACATAACCGGCAGCCTTGAAGTAATTCCAGCACTGTTCCGGGTAGTAGAGATCACAGATGGCCCCGATAGCTTCGAAGACTTCTGTGAATGTTCTTGCCCCGATCCGCCGCAGGTA
>JAEPNQ010000119.1 GCA_017643305.1 Marinibacterium sp.
ACTGCTCAATGGCGAGATCTTCTACAGCCTGTGTGAAGCTCAGATCCTGATCGAACAATGGAGGAAACACCATAACACCAAGAGGCCCCAAAGTGCATTGGGCTACCGCCAGCCCCTGAAACCATCGTCCCGGTGGATCACAGTCCGATAGGAGCAAGCCAAGCCTGTCCACCGGCCCCTATGACAACACCACCACATGGACCAGCGCAGTCCGCCATCGGATGATGCCGGGCGCGCGGCCAGAACTGTTCGTGGCGCAGAAAGTAACGGTACTACGCTACAAACCCTGGATGCAGCTTTCCACCAGCCTTCATTACGCCAGCGATGTCCGGCTGGCCCGGGACACGCTGTTGTTTGCACATTTCAAATACCACGCTGATTTCGCTGCGAAAGCCCAGCGCGAAATTGCCCGCGGCCAGTATTACAACAATGCCGAAGAATACCGCCGCTATGTCGCGCTCACCGCGAGCGGGCAGGACCAGATCTATAACCCTGCCATCAGTGTACAATGGCAGGACTGCGAAGAGGTCCACGCCCTGCTCGGTTGCACCTGACCAGACCATCTCCAACAAGCCCCACCCTTCACATCACACGCCGTTTTCAAGGAAAACGATGCGGAAACTTTTTGGAAAAGTTTCCACGCCCGCAGATGTCAGCGCACCAGCCATTCCTCTACGTTGTCCGCCACACGCCGCATGCGAAGCCACTGATCGCCTACCGGCTGCCCAGAACGGACACGCAGCTTTCCCATCAACCCGACAACAGCCCATTCGGCCCGCTCCACCCGAGGGATATAGGCTACGCCCTCCACATATTCCGGGTTCTGCACCCGTCGCGTCACACCGCGGCGCTGCGCGCGCTGGCATGTCCATGTCCAAAGGCAACTCGGCCTCGACAAAGGACAGGTCGGCATCCTCCGCCTGCCATTCCACCAGCGTCACGGTTTCGGTGATTTAGGACCCGAACGCATCACGCAGGTATTTGCCCTTCCACCGCCCGGCATCAGCATCCCCAATGATCGACGGCATGCCCGAAATCACCCCGATCGGCGCCTCGCCATCCTCTGCCGGACGGATCTTGTCGCCGTCCAGCACAACACTCAGCCCCCAGCGGTCTTCGCCTGCGGGGTTGCCATCGGCCCATTCGAAATACTCTGCATAATCCGCGCCACCCCCCGACCAGCTGCCATCGCAGCTGCCATTGCCGTCCCCGGCGAACACAAATGCGGCATCCAGGCCACCATTGGACGCAAACCGCGCAAAGTCGAACGCCGCGTTGGCGGACCGGTCGGTCACAACCTCCAGCGCAGCGGCGGAGTAGCCCATATCGCTGGCCTCTACCCGCATCACTGCTTCATCAGCTGTTTCGCGCGCATGCACACGCGCCAACGGAACATCCGCCCCAAACCCCGCCTGGCCGGTGCCCGCATCCAGCACCATGGCGCTGGTCCAGGCCGATCCATCCGGCGACACCTTGATGGAAAAATCTGTGGTCCCGGCTAGCCCAATTTCTGCGTGTCCGGAACAGTTGGACTGGAACAGCAGCGACGCGGTCTTTCCATCCGCCGCCTTGTTGATTTTCAGCTGATGTCCCGCGCCAGAGTCGCTGAGTAGCGTCGCTTGGCCCGCAACGGCTAGAACGTTCGTGGCATCGGCAGATGTGCCTACACCCAAACCGTTCAGATTTTCAGTCGCCGCTACGGGAGCGGCCCAGGTGGATCCAGTCCAAACTCGCAGCGCCTCACTGGCAATGTCCCAAGCCCGCCAGCCAGTTTGCGCGGCCAGAAACTGCCAGATCCCATCGCGCCAGACGGCCAGATCACCGTCATGCCCAGCCCAGGCACCGTTGACCCCGTTGGCAGGCACATACACGTCACCCTCCATCGGTGCTGCTGGCGGTTCGGTGTCGTCAAAGCTCTGCACGCGCAGCTGCACGACCGGGTCGAGTTTTTCCAGCGCTTCGTTATGCGTGACGTGTTTTTGCGCCTGTGATGGCTGCAGATAGGGCAAGGACAGGGTCGGAGAAGTTTGCGACATGAGGGGCTCCCAGTTCGATCGGTCACGGCGACCTTGCACCTGATCGGTCAACCCATTCCGACCGGGCCGGGCGGGGCGACAATCTAGTGTTAAAGGATGCATGGGTCAATAAAACTATCCCCGACGCTTCGCTTGCGAAATCTACCGGACCTCCAGCCACCCTTCCGCCTCCAGCATCCCGAACTCCTCAAGCATCCAGGCGACCCCATCCTTGACCGTGGAAAAAACATGCTAACCCAAATGTGCCCTGATCGGGGCGTCTTCCAGAATGATGATCCTGCCTTCTAAATTGACCCGCGAGACGGATAATCGACCCGATCCTGTGCCAGTCACACAGCGCGTTCAAACCCCCTTCATTGGTGCTATCGCCTGTATCCAAGGTCATCGCCACTGCTGCCTCCTCCCCCATCTTAACGCCGAGCAGGTGCGGTTAACGTCCTGCGGAGATGGCCAAACGCCAATTCAACCTAACCTTTGGTTTATGCGGCCCCTCTGATGGCACATGCATGGTGCGCCGGGCGGGCAATTGACCCGTGGCATCGCTGCGCATTTGCCGGTATCAGTGCCCAGACATGTTTTGAGCATTCTGGCGCACAGCGCTGACAGGTACCGCTATGCAAATTGACCCATTAGGACTGCCAGGTCTTTGTGTTTTGACTCCTGTGCGTTTTGGTGATGCGCGGGGCTATTTTTCCGAGAGCTGGAACCGCGCACGGATGGCGGAAGCGGGGTGTGATGTGGATTTTGTCCAGGACAACCATTCGCTTTCTGCGACGGTAAACACGGTGCGGGGGCTGCATTTTCAGGCGCCGCCGCATGCGCAGGCTAAGCTGGTGCGCTGCGGGCGCGGGGTGCTGTTTGACGTGGCGGTGGATATCCGCAAGGGCAGCCCGACCTACGGGCAATGGGCCGGGGTTGAGCTGAGCGCGGAGAATGGCAAGCAGTTGCTGATCCCGGCGGGCTTTGCTCATGGGTTTGCCACCCGCGCGCCCGATACCGAGATCATCTATAAATGCTCGGATTATTACGCGCCCGAGTGTGAAGGCGCGATCCGGTTTGACGATGCAAATATCGGGATCGACTGGGGCCTGACAGGGGAGGCGATCCTATCCGGCAAAGATTCAGAAGCAGGCAGCCTGGCAGAGTTTGACAGCCCGTTTGAGTGGAAAGGGTAAGAATGCGCGTCCTTATCACCGGCGGGGCCGGGTTTATCGGATCGGCTGTTGTGCGGCAGGCGATTGCAGCGGGACACGAGGTGCTGAACCTCGATATACTGAGCTATGCCGCCTGTCTGGACAACGTGGCCAGCGTGGCGGACAACCCGCTTTACAGCTTCATTGAAGCGGATATCCGGGACCGGGCGGCGATGGATGCCGCGATTGCCGGCTTTGCCCCGGACGCAATCATGCATCTGGCCGCCGAAAGTCATGTGGACCGCTCGATTGACGGGCCGGATGCGTTTGTTACTACCAATGTGCTGGGCACTGCAATGCTTCTTGAAGCGGCGCGCGCGTGGTGGATGGCGCAAGGGCGGCCTGAAGGCTTCCGGTTTCACCATATCTCCACCGATGAGGTCTATGGCACGCTGGGTGAAGCCGGCATGTTCACGGAAGACACGGCTTATGCCCCCCGCAGCCCCTATGCCGCCTCCAAGGCGGGCAGCGATCATCTGGTCAGCGCCTGGCACGAAACCTTTGGCCTGCCGGTGGTGATCAGCAATTGTTCCAACAATTACGGGCCCTACCAGTTCCCAGAAAAACTGATCCCGGTGGTGATCCTAAACGCGTTGGAAGGCCGGCCAATCCCCGTTTACGGGCAGGGGTTGCAGGTACGCGACTGGCTCTATGTCGAAGACCATGCCGATGCGCTGCTGACGATCCTACAGCGAGGGGAGTTGGGCCGCAGTTACAACGTGGGTGGCGAGAATGAGCGTCGCAATATCGATCTGGTGACCACGATCTGCGCCATCCTCGACCAGCTGCGTCCCGGCGCGAAACCGTACGCCGATCAGATCGAATATGTGACTGACCGGCCCGGGCACGACATGCGTTATGCCATTGACCCGACCCGCATTCGGGAAGAACTGGGTTGGCGGCCATCTGTGACTATTGAGCAAGGTCTGGAGAAGACTGTGCAGTGGTATCTGGGCAATGAAGCCTGGTGGCAGGCGCTGCGCAGCCGCGCGGGCGTAGGCGAACGGTTGGGCAAATCCGCATGATTTTGGTGTTTGGCACGTCCGGCCAGCTGGCCACGGAACTGGCCAACCTGCCGGATGTGTTGTGCCTTGGGCGGGCGGCCGCAGATCTGAGCGATCCGGCGGCCTGTGCCGCTGCGATCCACGCCCATGCCCCTGCCACCGTGATCAACGCTGCCGCCTATACCGCCGTGGACCGGGCGGAGGAGGAAGAAGCGCTAGCCACCGTCATCAATGGCGACGCCCCCACCGCCATGGCCCAAACCTGTGCCTTGCTGGATATTCCGCTGGTCTCTGTCTCCACCGACTACGTGTTCGACGGGTCTGGCACCACCCCCTGGACGCCGAACGCGCCGACCGCGCCGCTGAACGCCTATGGCCGGTCCAAGCTGGCGGGCGAACAGGGCATCACCGACAGTGGTGCAGTGCATGCGATCCTGCGCACCAGCTGGGTCGTGTCGGCCCATGGCAACAATTTCGTCAAGACAATGCTGCGACTGGGGCGGGACCGCGATACGCTGACCATCGTGGCCGATCAGCATGGCGCGCCTACCCCGGCCCGAGATCTGGCCCGCGCCTGCCGTGCGGCGTCTGCAGGGCTGATCGCCGATCCAGACAAATCCGGCACCTACCATTTTGCCGCCCGCCCAGACACA
The DNA here is from genome assembly GCA_017643305.1 of Marinibacterium sp. Classification (GTDB taxonomy): domain Bacteria; phylum Pseudomonadota; class Alphaproteobacteria; order Rhodobacterales; family Rhodobacteraceae; genus HXMU1420-2. The sequence goes on from JAEPNQ010000119.1 coordinate 4,887, forward strand.
ACCTGGGCCGGTTTCGCGCGCGAAACCTTCCGGCTGGCGGGCATTGACTGTGATGTGGTGGACATCAAAACCATTGATTTCCCAACACCTGCCGCGCGCCCGCTGAACTCTCGTCTTGACTGCGCCAGCTTCACGGCGGCCTTTGGCGTGGCGCTGCCAGACTGGCAAGACGGACTGAACCAAATCTTGCAAGACCTGGGAGATCTCAAGTGACTGAACGCAAGGGCATCATCCTGGCCGGTGGCTCCGGCACGCGACTCTATCCGATCACCATGGGCGTGTCGAAGCAGCTGCTGCCGATCTACGACAAACCGATGATCTATTACCCCCTGTCAGTGCTGATGCTGGCCGGGATTCGCGAGATCGCGATGATCACTACGCCCGAAGATCGGGCTCAGTTCGAGCGCCTGCTCGGCGATGGCAGCCAGTGGGGCTTGCACCTGAACTATATCGAACAACCGTCACCGGACGGGCTGGCGCAGGCCTATATACTGGCCGAAGACTTCCTGGCAGGCGCGCCCTCAGCGCTGGTGCTCGGCGATAATATCTTCTTTGGCCACGGGTTGCCGAAACTGCTGGCGGGCGCGGCTGAGACCGGCGGCACGGTATTTGGCTACCACGTTGCGGATCCGGAACGCTACGGCGTGGTCGACTTTGACGCTGACGGCAACGTACGCGCCATCATCGAAAAGCCCGAAGTGGCACCTTCGAACTACGCGGTCACTGGGCTCTACTTCCTGGACGGACAGGCCCCGGAACGTGCAAAACAGGTGCAACCTTCAGCGCGCGGCGAGCTGGAGATCGTGACGCTGCTGGAAATGTACCTTGCCGAAGGCACGTTGAGCGTGGAAACAATGGGCCGCGGCTATGCCTGGCTGGATACGGGGACCCATGCCAGCCTGCTGGACGCAGGCAACTTCGTGCGCACCCTGCAGGACCGGCAGGGCCTGCAAACCGGGTGCCCTGAAGAGATCGCATTCGAACTCGGCTGGATTACTGCAAACCAACTGGAAAAACGCGCCACCATGTTTGCCAAAAACAAATATGGAAGGTATCTCACCGGACTGTTGGAGTAAGCTGCGGGCCCAGTACGGTCATGAAAATCCTGTTTGTTCACCAGAACATGCCCGGGCAATACCGGGAAATGGCCCAATGGCTGGGCGCGCAAGGCGGACATGAACTGGTCTTCCTGACCCAGCGCAAAGAATCTCCGATGATCCCCGGTGTTAAAACCGTGCGCTACCGTCCGCATCACGTGCCTGCGCAAGATGCCTATGGCCTGTCCAAGGTCTGGGAAGAAGCCACCGGATCAGGCTTTGCCGCCGCCATGGCCGCGCGCAAGCTGGAACAGGACCAGGGTTTCAAACCCGATATCGTGCTGGGCCATACTGGCTGGGGCGAATTGCTGTTTTTCAAACAAATCTGGCCGGATGTGCCCATTCTGGGTTTTTTTGAGTACTTCTACTTGGTGCAAGGCGGGCCGGTGGGTTTTGACCCCACAGAAGAATTATCCGAACATACGCCCTTTCTGCTGCATGCCCGTAATGCGGTGCCTTTTGCCAATATACAGATGGTAGACAAGGGCGTTCCGCCCACCCATTGGCAGCGCGATACATTCCCGGCCTCGTTCCATGACAAGTTGCATGTCTGCCATGACGGAATTCGCACCGACCGGTTAAAGCCAAACAAACGGGTCAAACTGGGGCTGGGACGGCTGGGCCGCGACCTGACCCGACAGGACGAAATTTTCACCTATATCGCCCGTAACATGGAACAGACGCCTGGCTTCCATATCTTCATGCGCGCCCTGCCCGAGATCCAGAAACAGCGCCTCAATGCGCGCGTGCTGATCCTGGGCGGCAACGAGGTGTCTTATGGCAAGAAAAGCGGCCATCCCGGCGGCCTGCGCGGCGAGATGGAAGAAGAGGTCGGCCATCTGATCGACTGGGATCGCGTGCATTTCCTGGGCCATGTGCCCTATGCCAAATTCCGCGATGTCATCTGTCTCAGTAAATGCCACATCTACCTGACCATGCCCTTCGTGCTCAGTTGGTCACTGCTGGAGGCGATGTCGATGCAGGCGACCATCGTCAGCTCCGACGTGCCCCCGGTGCGCGAGGCAGTCACCCACGGCGAAACCGGCCTTCTGGTGGATTTCTTCGATCACAAGGCGCTGGCAGATCAGGTGGTGGATGTACTAGCCAACCCCGGCCACTATACACATCTGGGCCCCGCCGCCCGCGCCAGCGTTGTAGAAAGGTATGATTTCCTGACTCGTTGCCTGCCCGATCACATCACCCAGATCAATGCGCTGGTCCCATCGGACCGCCGGATCACGCTATAACCCGCCTAGCGCCGCCCGCCGGCTGTCCCGAACAGGCGCCGCAACGTGCCTTGGGTGGTAGCAAATGATAACGAGAGAACCAGCCCCGGATCCCCAGCCGACGCTCCATAATATCGGAGATCCAGCGACGCGATGTCGTTGAACGCATAAGATCCGCCCGCATCCCAATAGGTCCGCCCACCCGCATCGATTTTGCCCCACCGGGCCGACACAGCCAGCCGGTCGTTTACCTTATATGCTAGCGTCGCTCGGCGATTGAACGCTTCCACCTCCGGGTCATAGGCCACGTACCCACCAATCCCGAACCGGTCAGTCACCGCATAGAGCGCGCTCAGCGACAGTTCGCCGCAGCAATCCCCGCTGTCATCGAAGAAATACCGCGCATAACCGAGATCGAGCCCCAGCCGACCATCCAGCACCGCCGTCCGATAGCCAAGGTACAGGTCCACCTCCGCCCGGTCCGCAGTAGCAAAATCCACGGTGGAACCCCAAATCCCAGCGTAAAAACCGTTGAACTTAGCCTCCAGATACGGCTGCACCGCGGCTCCGTCGCGTGTCTCGGTCATACCGTCCGACACGAAGTTCGACGTAAACGTCACCCCGGCGTAATACTCAACTGGATCGGCCCGCGCCGCCGGTCCAACCAGGGCCAGCGCGGCAGACAACGCTACCGCACAGAAACGAAGGAACCGATCAGTTACCATTCAGGTACGTGAAACAATCACGCGCCGCATCGATGGCCTTCAAGCTGCCATCCAGATTGATGACAATCGCGTATTCCTTGCCCGGAAACACGATCATTTCGTATTTCCGCTGCACCAGATCCACGAACTCCGGATCATCGGTCAGGATATACCCGCCCTTGTAACCATCTGGCAGATGTTTGGTTTTGCGGGTGGCCGTACCAGTGTAAACCGCATCGTCAAAGGCCACGATCACCGGATCCTCACCTTCCTTCAGGTCGATATTCGCCTTGGTGAAAATCCCAAGATAGCCAATCGCCTTGATCTCAGTCAGCCCCATTTGCACTACGTTTTCCGCCGGATCGACTCGTTCGATCAGACAGGAGTTGCGCGACCGGTCGGCATAGATCGTCCAGCCGCTTTCCTCGCCCCACTTGGTAAAAATACTCTCTGCGCTCGGCAGCACGCTGACTTCATCCTTGGCCTGCCCGGCCGTGGCTATCAGGCCGGCAACAAGAGCGACAATCCATCCAGTCTTGCGCATTAAACTCTCCAAGAGTTTTAAATGATCTGTTTAAACTCTACCGCACACGACCACCTTTTCAAGCATGGCCGTCATCTTTGGCTTCTCCTGTTTCCACATACTTCAGGGGGCTAGGGGGCGGTGGCTCCAAACCTGCGGGAGGGTGGGCGGGGCGATGGGCGTCAGCCCGAGCCCGTCCTCCCGCCTCCGCCATCCCCGGTGTCAGCAGATGCCTCAACAACCCCACCGGATGCGCTTTAAGGCTCAACCGCGTTGCCACGTAATCCTCCACCACCTGCTCGCCCAGCCCCATCTTGGGCAACAGCGCGGCGGGTTCCTCGATCGCCTCGCCTTCCAGCCCACCCGCAAACAGCGGCAGAGGCGCTTTGGCCAATATCGCTTTTGCGGCCCAGAGCGCATCACGCCGGTTCAGCCCAACAGCGGCAAATACATCCGCCTCGGCCAGCCGCTCCAGCACCGCCGGGCCCAGCCCCGCCCGCCGCCAGACATCAGCCACCTCGCAGTAGCCATTGCCGCGCGTCGCGGTCAGCCAGGCGGCGTCTTCCTCTGCGAGCCCCTTGATCTGTCGGAAACCCAGCCGCAACGCCAGCCCACCGCGACCATCAGGCTCCATCACGTTGTCCCAATAGCTTGCGTTGATACAGACGGGCCGCACCTCCACCCCATGTTCGCGCGCATCCCGCACGATCTGTGCGGGTGCATAAAACCCCATCGGCTGGGCGTTCAGCAAGGCACATGCAAAGACCCCCGGATGGTGACACTTGATCCAGGCGCTGGCATAGACCAGCAATGCAAAGCTCGCCGCATGGCTTTCGGGAAAACCGTAAGACCCGAACCCTTCGATCTGGGAAAAACAGCGCGCGGCGAAATCTTCACCATAGCCGTTGCGCTTCATTCCACGCATGAACAACCCGCGAAATTCACTGACATTGCCATGTTTCTTGAACGTGGCCAGCGACCGCCGTAGTCGGTCCGCCTGATCCGGCGTAAACCCGGCCCCCACGATGGCAATCTGCATCGCCTGTTCCTGAAACAGCGGCACGCCCAGCGTCTTGCCCAGCACCTCCCCCAGCGCATCGGAGGGGAAAGACACCTCCTCTTCCCCGTTCCGGCGTCGGATATAGGGGTGCACCATGTCGCCCTGAATGGGCCCCGGTCGAATGATCGCCACTTCGATCACGAGGTCATAGAAATTGCGCGGCTTCATCCGGGGCAGGAAGTTCATCTGCGCCCGGCTTTCTACCTGGAACACGCCCACACTGTCCGCCTTGCACAGCATGTCATAAACCACTGGGTCTTCGGGCGGCAGCGTGGCCAGAGTATAGCTGGTCTGGTGATGCTGCTGCAGCAGGTCAAACGCCTTGCGGATACAGGTCAGCATACCTAGAGACAACACATCGACCTTCAAGATACCCAGGCTATCGATATCGTCCTTGTCCCAGCAGATGACCGTGCGGTCTTCCATCGTGGCGTTTTCGATCGGCACTAGTTCATCCAGCCGTCCTTCAGTGATGATGAACCCACCGACATGCTGACTCAGGTGCCGGGGAAAACCGATCACCTCATAGACCAGGTCCATGGTCTGGATCAGCCGCCGGTCAGTCGGGTCCAGGCCGATTTCGCGCATCCGCTGCGCTTCTAACCCTGCGACGGAAAAGAACCCCCAGAGCTGGGAGGAAAGCGCGCTGATCGTGTCTTCGCTGAGCCCCATGGCGCGGCCCACCTCGCGAATGGCGCGTTTGCCTCGGTAGTGCACCACAGTGGCGCACAGACCCGCGCGGTGGCGGCCATAGCGCTGGTAGATCCACTGGATCACCTCTTCGCGTCGTTCATGTTCGAAATCCACGTCAATGTCAGGCGGTTCATCCCGTGCC
>JAEPNQ010000091.1 GCA_017643305.1 Marinibacterium sp.
GACTGAACCCCGGTTCGGTGGACCCCGGATATGTTGATATGTTGATCCGTTATGAAGACAAACGGTTCTGGCATCATTCCGGTGTGGATGGGATTGCGCTGGTCCGGGCTGCCGGGCAGGCGTTGTTCAATGGGCGCGCGGTGTCCGGCGGGTCCACCCTGACAATGCAGGTTGCGCGCTTGCTGGAAAACAGCGGCACCGGGTCATGGTCGGGCAAGATCCGACAGATACGCCTCGCGCTGGCGTTGGAGCGGAACCTTGGCAAGGACGACATCCTGAACCTCTACATGACGCACGCACCCTTTGGTGGCAATTTGGAAGGCATTCGTGCGGGCGCGCTGGGCTGGTTTGGCAAAGACCCTCGTCGGCTGACACCTTCCGAAGCCGCGCTGTTGGTGGCCTTGCCACAAAGCCCGGAAACACGGCGGCCCGACCGGCACACCGACGCGGCCCGCGCAGCCCGTAACCGTGTGCTGGCACGGATTGGCGCACAGGGTGGCTTGAGCGCAGAGGCGCTGGCCACCGCCCGCCGTGCCGTCGTGCCGAACAAGATGCAACCCTTTCCCCAGATCGCCGCGCATGAAGCCGACCACGCCCGGCGTAATTGGCCCGACCGTCAGGTACACCACCTGACGTTGGATGGCGCGTTGCAGGCCCGGTTGGAGGTGCTGGCAGGTCAAGCCGCCAAGCGCATTGGCCAGCGCGTGTCTGTCAGTTTTGTCCTTGCGGATCATACCAGCGGCGAAGTGCTAGCCTCAGTCGGGTCGGCCGCCTATTCTGCCAATGACCGGCGCGAAGGTTTCGTCGATATGACCCGCGCAATACGGTCGCCAGGATCAACATTGAAACCGCTGATCTACGGCCTTGCCTTTGATCAGGGCCTCGCGCACCCCGAAACGCTGATCCACGATGGTCCGGTGTCTTATGATGGTTACGCCCCGCAGAATTTTGATGGGGAATTTCGCGGTGACATCCGGATCCGAACCGCGCTCCAACATTCTTTGAATACCCCAGTAGTTCAGCTCATCCGGGAATTGGGGCCGTCCCGTCTGATGTCGGCCCTGAAAAATGCCGGGGCACAGCCCAAGCTGCCCGGGGGCAAGCCGGGTTTGGCTATTGCACTGGGTGGGGTTGGGGTGACGTTGAGAGATTTGGTGCATGTCTATGCCGTGATGGCGCAGGGCGGGCAGGCTCAAATTCTACGCAGTGACATGGAACATCCGGCGCGCCAGTCCCGTCGCGTGATGAGCGAACCTGCCGCCTGGCAGATCATGGATATCCTGCGCGGCCTGGCCCCGCCTCCTGGCGCGCGGCCCAAGGTTCTGGCCTACAAAACCGGCACCAGTTACGGTCATCGGGACAGCTGGGCCGTTGGGTTCGATGGCCAGCATGTTGCTGGCGTCTGGATCGGGCGGCCGGATGGAACCCCGGTGCCGGGCGCGTTTGGTGGCGATTTGGCCGCGCCACTGTTGTTTGACCTGTTTGGACGGCTGAAACCCGATTTCGATGCTTTGCCGCCGCCGCCGCCATCCACACTGATCCTTGGCTCTTCAGACCTGCCGCGCCCACTGCAACGGTTCCGCGCCCGCGACGCGCTGACAGCCGCGCCAGAAGACGCCCCGAGACTGATTTTCCCGCCCGCTGGTGCCCGGCTGTCCCCAGAAGATGGGCTGCTGACTGTGAAGCTGCGCGGCGGAACAGTGCCATTTGCTCTTCTGGCAGACGGGAAGCCGCTGGCCACTGGCATCCGAACGCGAGAATTCGAATTGCCATTTTCAGGCCGGGGTTATTCCACGCTGGTGGTGGTGGATGCGGTGGGGCTGTCTGACCGCGTTTCGATCCAACTGGACTGAACGCTACTGCCTGCCTTCGCGCAGCCACCCGCCGATGATGAATGCCGCTGCCAGCAGCAATACCAGCCATGGCGGCAACAACGGCAGCTGGGTCACACTGCGGGTTTCATATGCATCGCGCGGGGTCAGCCCGATCCAACCGCGCCCGGCAGCAGGCCGCCCTTCGCGCACCATGCGGATGGTTGGCAATCCGTCTTCCAAATCCAGCGTGCCACCCCGCAGTGGCGCAACCAGCGGTTCAAACAACGCTTTCGTAGCAATGGTTTCCTCAAACTCACGCGGCGCGGCAGGCCCCAGCCCAATCACGGTAGACAGGTCGCCTTGTTGTAATCGGTACAGCCCAATTTCCGGCCCGTCATAGGTGGCGGTCAGCCGACCGGGGCGTTCTTCCTCCAGCATGACCTGCTCGGTGCTCCCATCCGGGCGCGTGATTGTCACAGTGCCGATGTCTTGCGACAGGCTCTGCCGGATAATCTTCATGCGCTGGCCGGTGGCCTCGGCCCACAGGGCTTCTTCCTCCAGCTCCGGTTCTTTCATCATCCAGTGCGCAAGACGCCGCAGCAGCTCCAACTGTGGACCGCCGCCTTCATACCCACGGCTCCATAGCCATGCGTGGTCAGAAGCCAGAAGCGCCACGCGTCCTTCACCAACCCGGTCGAGGATCAGCAATGGCCGATCTTCGAACCCGGACATGACAGGTTGGCCAGAATTTTCCGTCACCTCAATCTGGCGCAGCCATGAACCCCAGCTTTCGGCACCTGTCAGGTCGCTTGTGACCGGGTGCCGTTCGCCCAACTTGGTGACTGCTGGTTTGAAGCGCTGCTCTATGACGCGCGCAGTCGGGTCGGCGGGGATTACAGCGGCCAGAGGAGAACGAAAGATACTGTCCGCGCCGGCGAAATCAGGTCCGGCCGCAATCAGCACGGCCCCGCCGGAATTCACATAATTGGCAACGTTGTCCAGATAGATCGCGGGCAAGATTCCCCGTCGCTTGTACCGGTCAAAGATGATTAGGTCGAAATCATCGATTTTCTCCAGGAACAATTCCCGCGTGGGAAATGCGATGAGGCTGAGTTCATCAACCGGGACGCCATCTTGTTTCTCGGGTGGCCGCAGGATGGTGAAATGCACCAAATCGACCGAGCTGTCAGATTTTAGCAGGTTGCGCCACGTTCGGCCGCCTGGATGCGGTTCGCCCGATACAAGCAAAACACGAAGGCGGTCGCGCACGCCGTTCATCTGGATCAGGGCGGTGTTGTTGCGATCGGTCAGTTCACCGTCAGCTTCCGGCACAGAAAACTGGATCACGTTGCGCCCGCCGTGGGGCAGGGTAACAGGGATTTCAATGTCCTGCCCTACCGGCACTTGGATATCCTGCGGAGCGCCTCCATCGACTGAGATTTGCAGGCCTACCGCCGTAGCGCTTCCAGGTGCTGCACCGGAATCTTCTACTCGCACGGTCAGCGTCACAGGTTCCCCAATAATCGCAAAGCTGGGCGCGTTGCGCACGATCAGCCTGCGGTCCCAATCGGTGCTGCGACCGGTCTGCAGCAGATGCATTGGCGCGGGCAAAGTAGGCGCCAGTCCGGTGTCATGCAAACGCCCATCGCTGAGCGCGATAATCCCGGCGATGCGGGCGCGAGGCTCTTCGGCCAAAACCTCCCGCAACGCGGTCATCAGCAGCGTTCCAGCATCCGCGTCACCGTCCGTTACGGTCACATGACGCATTTCCATGTTGGGACGGCTGGCAATATCCGCCTCTATCGCGGCAAGCCCGGTATCCGTCTGCTCCGCACGGTCTGCCAGCGCCTGGCTGGCGCTGCGGTCGTCCAGCAGGATCACGATATTGCTCAGCGGGGTGCGGTCTTCGTTCTGGTAGACCGGGCCGCACAGCGCGCCGATGATTACAGCAGCGGACAGCAGTCGCAGCGCCCATCCCGACAGGCCTCGAATCAACGCCAGTGCAACAGCAGTGACTGCAACCACGGCGATTGCCGCCACAACGGGCCAGGGCAGAAGCGGATCGAACAGGATGTTTCCGGTCATTGCCCCAACCTGTCTAGCAGAGCGGGCACGTGGACCTGATCGGATTTATAGTTTCCGGTCAGCACATGCATCACGAGGTTTACGCCAAAGCGTAGCGCCATTTCCCTTTGCCGTTCGCCGGAAAACCCGCGCCCGACGGGAAGCAACGCGCGCCCATCCGGGCTCGTCGCCCAGGCTGCGGCCCAGTCGTTTCCGCCGATGATCACTGGTGTAACCCCGTCATTGAGGTTGCGGAACGGCATGCCGTCGATCTGTTCGGCATCTGGTGGGGCGGCTTCAACCCAGACCTCCCGCCCGGCATGACGACCCGGGAAATCCTGCAGCAGGTAGAAGGTACGTGTAAGGACATGGTCTTGCGGTACAGGCTCCAACGGTGGGATATCCAGTGGCGCCGCGAGTGTTTGCAGACGGCGGCTATTGGGGCCTGTACGGCCAAAGCCTGATATATCTCCATCCCGTGTGTCGAACACGATCATCCCGCCGGACCGCAAATAGGCGTTGAGCTTTGCATAAGCCTCTGCCGACGGGACAGGCTGGTCAGGCGTCACGGGCCAGTAAAGCAGGGGATAAAATGCCAGTTCATCACGTTCAAGGTCCACGCCCGCGGGATTTTGAGGTTCGATCGATGTGCGGAAAAACAATGTATCAGATAACCCCTGCATCCCGGCGCGGGCGATGTCATCGACAGCAGCATCGCCCGTCAGAACATGGGCCAGTACCAACTCGCTCGCACGAGCAGCGGCGATGTCGGCATCGGTCTGAGCCACACCCGGATTTGGCGGCAAGAATAGCAGCGCGGCGAGCAGAGCAGAGGCAGCTATACGCAGCGGCAATAACCGGCCCGCCAGTGCCAGCGCGGCCACCACATCCAGCGCCAGCAGGATCGCAGCCAGGCTCAGCAGACCCCCCCCCAACTCAGTTTCTTTTGACAAGTTCAGGCCATCAACCTGAATGTCGTCTGGCCATACGGCAGGCGCTGGAACAACCTCCCCTTCTCCCAGCACGTTGCGTGCCAGTTGCCGATCACCGCTTTGGTAGACACCGGGCTGCAGCGCGTCGCTTAGTGAGCTGTTCATCAGATCCGGGCCCTCCACGCCGGGCAGGTTGCCTGCATCTTCCAACCCGCCAAAGGCATTCAACACCTGCACTGGGGTCCAGTTGGTGCCGGCCAGTTCCTCAGCTTCCGGTCGCTTGGACGAAGATGTGACCGCCAACCGTTCCAGCATTTCGACAAACAGGCCCGATAGCGGAAGGCTGGACCATTCTGCATTGGCGGTAACATGGAACAGCACGATCTGCCCCTGATCCAACGTCTTGCGTGTCACCAGTGGGGTGCCATCGCTGAGCGTGGCAATCACGCGGCTGGCCAGCGTTGGGTCGGGTTGGGCCATAACTTGTGCCGTTACACGAATTTCGTCAGAAACGATCAGCCCGAAAAACGGACTGTCCTTGTCAAATGGCGCTAGCGCCTTGGGCTCTCCCCAGCTCATCGCGCCGCCTACTGTGCGACCACCTGCGCGCAAGCGAACCGGCATCAACCGATGTTCCACATCACGGCTTATATCGCTAGAGGCCATGCGCTGTCCTGCAAAACGCAGCAGCAAACCACCAGCGGACACCCAATCCGCCAGCGCATCTTCTTCTGCTGCCGACAGGGTGGCGACATCTGCCAGAACCACGACGTCTGGGTTGGCAGGAAGCATATCCAACAAAGGACCAGTCAACAGATCAGCAGTGGGTTGCAACGCTTGGTCTAAATAATGCAGCGGCGAAAGCAGCTCCAGCCCCTCGCGATCCATCCGACCGGCAACCAGAGCAATCTCCCTGCGGCGCAACCCGTCATCGGCCAGAGTCACCGCCCCGGCGGACCGTTGGCCCAACAGCTCAAAACGCGTGATCCGCGCGCGCAGTTCTGATGGCAGGTCTAGTGTCACATCCCCGGACAACTCGCCTGCGGGTAGTTCGACCTGGCCCGTCGCCAGCACACGGGCGGTTCCGGCCGGATCCCGGCCTTGAGCCAGCACGGTCAGGTTCTGCGTTCCCTGCGCCAGCGATCGGTGCACCGGAACCAGTACCGCGCCGTCTTCAACCCGCGCGGGCGCCAGACCAAGGACTGGGCGGCTGTTTTCAACCACCCGCAATGTGCCGGATTGCTGCAGAGCATCCCGCAGCGTTGCTTGACCGTCGTAATCCAGCCCATCACTCATCCACACGGTGTCAAACGTGCCTTCGAGGCTGTCCAGCGCGGCCACGGCTTCGGCGGTCAGGTCTTGGGATACCTGCCACGCCTCCGGCTGCAGCCCGGCAACCGCGCCTGCGATCGCGTCAGCGGTTTGGAATATAGGCGTTTCCGGCGCAGTCAGCCGCAGATAGGCCACTGGCCGCCCTGCGCGCCCGGCTTCGGTCACGACCTGCCTGGCATATTCCAACGTATCCGACCAATGCGGTGCACCGGCCCAAGATGCATCAAAAACCAGCAACAGCGGCCCCCGACCTTCCGTATTGGCGCGCGGGTTCAGAACTGGACCAGCCAGACCGATGATTACGGCAGCCACCGCCATAATCCGTAGCAACAACAACCACCACGGCGTACGGTCTGTGACATTTTCATCATCTTTTAGGCCCAGCAGAAGCACCACACCGGGAAACATCCGCCGAACAGGCGCAGGGGGCACAGCACGCAGGATCAGCCAGAGTACCGGCAAAGCCAGCAGGGTCATCAGCAACCACGGCGTTGCAAATCCGATTCCGCCCAGAATGGTCATCGCGTGCTTCCGTCCAGAGCATGATAGAGCCAGATCAGGGCTGCCTGTGCCGGTTCCGACGTGTGATGCATACCCAACTGCCACCCGGTTGCCCGGCACAGCGAAGCCAGTTCATCACGGCGGGCAGCCAGCCGATCACGATAGCGCGACTTCAGTTCACCCGCTTTCAGAGTTTCATGGCTGACGGTACCGGCAATGCTCTGGAAAATCGTGCGGCCCTGATAGGGAAAACTCTCCTCACTCGGGTCCAGCACCTGCAGCAGTGCTCCACGTACGCCGCGATCTGCGGCTTTGGTCAGCGCCAAGCGTACTTCGTCAATGTCACCGAGGAAATCCGAAACGAACACTGCCCGCGCATGTGGAATCATGGCGCGGTGTTCTGGCGTTGCATAATCCCGAGGTTCATCCCGTGAAAACATTTCGGCAAGGCGCAGGATCTGGGCGTTTCCTCGGCGTGGAGGCAAAGATGTGCCAGTCAAGCCCACGCGTTCCCCGCCCCGCACCAGTAAGATCGCCATAGCCAGCCCGATCATGCGAGCGCGGTCAATCTTGTCGGCATTGTTGGGGGAGGAACTGAACCGCATGCTCGCCCCCTGATCGACCCACAACATGACCGTCTGGGCGATCTGCCATTCCCGTTCGCGCACGAACTGCACGTCACCGCGCGCAGACCGGCGATGGTCCAACATGCGGCGGCTGTCGCCTTCGCGGGCTGGGCGATATTGCCAGAAATCATCGCCCAATCCTGCGCGTCGCCGCCCGTGTTCGCCCAACAGCACTGTGCCGGCCAAACGCTCTGCACGGGCCAGCAAGGCTGGCAGGCGGGCTGCTTCGGTTTCGGCAAGTGTACGAAGGGCGACAGGTTGCGTCACGCGGCAGCCTCGGTCCGCGTCAGGGCAGCGGCGATGGCGTCAATCAGATCCGCCAGGCTGTCGCCACGGGCGCGTGCAGCAAAGTTCAGAGACATCCGGTGCGACAACACGGGCCGGACCATGTCCAGAACGTCTTCGGCATTCGGGGCTAGACGCCCTTGAAGCATTGCGCGTGCTCGTACGGTCATCATCAACGCCTGCGCCGCACGCGGGCCGGGGCCCCAAGCGACAGTTTCGCGCACACGGTCTGAAACATCGGGTTCGTCTGGACGGAAGGCACGGACCAGATCCAGGATGGTTTCAACCACACTGTCGCCCACCGGCATCCGGCGCAGCAAAGTCTGGGCATCCAGCAGTTCCTGCTGTGTAAAGACCTGAGACGCCTCGGCCTCCTCAACCCCCGTCGTGGCCAACAGAATGTCTTTCTCTGTCTGCCGGTCGGGGTATTGCACGTCGATCTGCACCAGGAAACGGTCCAGCTGCGCTTCTGGTAGGGGATAGGTGCCTTCCTGTTCAATCGGGTTCTGGGTAGCCAGAACGTGGAACGGGGCGGACAGTGGGCGGTTTTCACCGGCGACTGTGACCATCCGTTCCTGCATGGCCTGCAAAAGGGCTGATTGCGTCCGTGGGCTGGCCCGGTTTATTTCATCCGCCATCAGCAACTGGCAGAAAATTGGGCCCTCGATGAATTTGAAGGCCCGGCTGCCATCGGCACCGGTTTCCAACACTTCAGAACCAAGAATGTCAGCGGGCATCAGATCCGGCGTGAACTGGATCCGGTTGCCATGCAGTCCCATCACGGTGCTCAACGTTTCGACCAGTCGCGTCTTGCCCAGACCGGGTAGGCCGATCAGCAAACCATGGCCCCCGCACAGGAGGGCGGTCAGCGTCAGATCGACCACGCGTTCTTGGCCGATAAAGCGCCGCGTTATTGATTGGCGGGCCTCAGCCAGCTTTTCTTCCAGCGCCTCGATCTCGGCCACCAGATCCTCAGACTCGGACATGACTTTCCTTTCGCTGGAAATATATACTTAAAAGAAGAGTATAGCGCGGAACGGAAATGGCCACAGGAATGAGTGCACAAAAAGCTGCTACCCCAACCGCAGAAGGATTGGCCGCCTCTGCCAAAGCTGCGAAAATACGCGGACTTCCGCCTGTTCACTTGTGGGATCCGCCGTTTTGCGGCGACATCGACATGCGCATCGCGCGGGATGGAACGTGGTTCTACGAAGGCTCACGTATCCAACGTTATGAGCTTGTGCGGCTGTTTTCATCGATTCTGAAACGGGAACGGGATGCGTATTTCCTCGTCACCCCGGTAGAAAAGGTTGGGATCATCGTTGATGACGCGCCATTTGTGGCTGTGGATTTCACGGTCGCGGGGTATGGCGACGGCCAGGACGTGACTTTTGAAACTCATGTCGGTGACACGGTGCGCGCTGATTCAAACCACCCTATCCGTGTCGCCTTGGATTCTGCCAGCGGAGAACCCGCCCCGTATGTAATTGTGCGCGACGGGCTTGAAGCGTTGATCGACCGCAAGAGTTTTTACCGGCTGGTTGATATAGGCGTGACGTATGGTGGTTGGTTCGGCATTTGGTCCGGTGGGCAGTTTTTCCGCTTCATGGACGCCGGGGCGCTGGAGGCGTCCTGACACCAGGCCTCGACAGATCCGCGAAATGCAGGTTTTCTGATGCCGGGACCAACAGGAACAGGAGCCGCCCGTGCCGAAATTTGCCGCCAATCTCAGCTTGTTGTTCACCGAACGTCCCTACGCTGCGCGCTTCGCTGCAGCGGCGCAGGCCGGGTTTCGCGCGGTAGAAATTCTGTTTCCTTATGCGGAAGAGGCGGCAACACAGGAGGGCTTGCGCGCGCATGATCTGGAATTGGTCCTGATCAACGCGCCCCAGCCAGATGCTACTTCTGGGCAGCTGGGCCTTGCTTCCACTCCCGGGGCGGAAGATGCGTTTCGACAGGAAATGATGGGGCTGCTGGAACAGGTCAAGCGGCTTAAACCCGGCCTAGTCCATGTGATGTCCGGCAACGGGTCGGGCGCGCAGGCCTGCGATACGTTCGTGGACAACCTTCGCTGGTTGACACAGGTTGCGCCAACCCAGGTGTTCACGGTGGAGCCGTTAAACCCCCGCGACCGGCCCGGTTACTTCTTGACCAGCTATGACCTGGCTGCAGAAGTGCTGGACCGTGTCGCCAGCGACAGAGTCGGGCTGCAATATGACACCTACCATTCCGCCCTGATCGAAGGCGATGCTCTGGACGTCTGGCGACGGCATCAACACCGCGCCTTTCACGTGCAGATAGGTAACCCGCCGGACCGTTCAGAACCAGCCTCTGGCAGCGTGGATTTTCCAGAGTTTTTTCAGATGCTTGACGCAAGCGGCTATGACGGCTGGGTCAGCGCCGAATATAACCCGTCGCGCCGGACGGAAGATACGTTCCAGTGGATGAGTTATCCCTGAAGCAGATGGGAAGGCACGCTTGGCACCTTCCCGTTCGTCTCATCATTCCGACGGACCCAGAGCCGACAGACCCTTGAGAATGTCGATCGCATAGGCCAGTTGATAATCCTCTTCCCGCAGTCGGGCAGCGGCTTCGGCCTTTTCGCGGTCGGCTTCAATCTGGCGAATTTCGTCTTCGCTCAGGCTGTCATTGCTTAGACGGCCACGCAGGTCGGCTTCGGACCGGGTGCGCACGTCGGTGTCTTCTTCGTCTTCATTCGGACGGCGACGCGGCTGTTCTACCACGATATCCGGAGACACCCCCAGCGCCTGAATCGACCGGCCCGATGGCGTGTAGTACCGCGCCGTGGTCAGACGCATCGCGCCGTCGCCCCGCAGCGGCATAACCGTCTGGACAGAGCCTTTGCCGAAGCTTTTGGTGCCGACCACGATGGCGCGGCGGTGGTCCTGCAGCGCGCCAGCCACAATCTCGGAGGCCGAGGCAGACCCGCCATTGATCAGCACGACAATCGGTTTGCCTTGTGCCAGGTCGCCTTTTTCTGCATTGAACCGTTCACCGTCTTCCGGTGCGCGACCACGGGTGCTGACAATCTCACCTTCGTCCAGGAATGCGTCTGACACCTTGATCGCCTGGGTCAACAATCCGCCGGGGTTGTTGCGCAGGTCCAGCACGATGCCGTTGATATTGTCGATGCCGCCTGCTTCCTCGATTTGCTTTTGCAACCCTTGTTCGAGATTAGGATAGGTCTGGTCGTTAAACGTGGTCACACGCAGAATCGGAGTGGCACCTTCCAGACGGGTACGCACGGCGGTCAGCGTGATCGTGTCACGGATGATGGAAACGTCGAACGGTTCGTCTTCGCCTTCGCGCACCACGGTGATCACGATCTCGGACCCAACCGGACCGCGCATTAGGTCCACGGCGTCGTCCAACGTCAGACCCAGTAGGCTGTCACCGTCCACATGTGTGATAAAGTCACCCGCTTCGATCCCGGCTTCGTCGGCGGGCGTGCCATCAATCGGCGACACGACTTTGACAAAACCTTCTTCCTGGGTGACCTCTATGCCGAGACCGCCAAATTCCCCCCGCGTCTGCACGCGCATAGCGGCGGCATCGTCGGGTGACAGGTAGCTGGAATGTGGGTCAAGTGACGTCAGCATGCCGTCGATGGCGGCTTCGATCAGCTTGGCTTCGTCCACGTCTTCCACATATTGCGACCGAATGCGTTCGAAGATGTCACCAAACAGGTCCAGCTGTTCATAGACATTTGTGACCTTTGCGGTTTCCTGCGCCAGCAACGGACCTGCCACTTGCGTTGTTGCGACAACGCCTGCCAGCGTTCCAGCGGCAGCGGCCAACAAAAAGTTCTTCATGCGTGTCATCCATCCTTTTCGGTTCGGAACCACGTTTCCGGGTCCACCGGGGCTCCGCGCTCTCTTACTTCAATATAGAGCGTTTCTGAACGATCAGTTCCAGCCCCATCACTGGTTAGTGACAAAATGGCCCCGACTTCGGGGTCGCTGCCTCCCATCAACCCAACTGGCGCACCAGCAGGAATGACCTGGCCCGGCTCTCCGAACACCTCGTCCAGCCCTGACAGGACAAACAGTGTCCCCGCCTGTGGTTCCAGTATCATGACATTGCCAAGGTCCAGCAATGGCCCACGATAGCGGATCGTGGCCGATGATGGGCTGACAACCAGCGCCCTTGGCCGTGCGGCCACGATGAACCCGTCGCGGCGCACACCGGCGGCGTCAGCCTCCCCCGCACGGTGCAGCAGTAATCCCTGGACGGGCAAGTCCAACGCGCCTTTCAGATCTTCGATATCCCCTGCGGAGGCATTTTCATCGTTTTCGACGATCTCGCTCAGCCCGCTGGCAAAGCCATCCAGTGTTTCACTGGACGAAATAAGGATCGCGGTTTTTACTGGGTCTTCGGTAAACCGCTGCGGAAGGTCCGTGCGGTCTGCCATCGCCTTGCTCAGCCGCGCGCGCGCCTGTTGCACCCCGCTCAGCCCATCTTCGAGGATATCTGCTGCGTTTTCCTGCAAAGTGCGCAAGGTCTGCGCCTCTTCCAAGTCCCGCCGCAGCTTGTTGGCGCGGGTATTCATCGCTGGGGTCAGCTCGGCCAGCAACATGCCGGATCGCGCGCTTCCCATAGGACCCTGTGGGTGCAGCATCAATACCGGTGGCGGCGCGGCGGCGATGGTCTGCAGGGTTTCCAGCAACTGGGCAATCTCAGCCTCGCGTACGTCCAACTGTCGTGCCAGCTGTGCTTCGCGGGTGGCCACGCGGCGCAGACCGGTGCGCATGGCAGCCAGCCCGGCCTCGTAAGCACGGATCGTTTCGGTTAACGCCCGCACGCGATCGCGGGCGCTGTCAGCCTCGTTCAACGCGATGGCGGCGTTTTCAAGTTGCTCGGCGGCAAGACGCGCAGCTTCGGCAGGTTCCCTGGTCTGGGCGCATAGTGGCGCACCCATGCACATCAGAAACAAGACAATCGTGCGCAGAATCATTCGATCAGGCTCTCCCCTGTCATTTCTGGCGGCTTGGCCAGTTGCATCAGATCGAGGATTGTTGGAGCCAGATCCGCCAGTCGCCCGCTGCGCAGCTTAGCGCCTTCTGGCCCACCGATGAGGGCGACAGGTACGGGGTTGAGCGTATGTGCGGTGTGCGGACCACCGGTTTCGGGATCGATCATCGTTTCGCAATTGCCGTGATCGGCGGTCACAATCATCGCACCCCCGGCTTTATCCAGCGCGGCCAGCACTTGACCCAGACCTTGATCCACCGCCTCACAGGCGGCAATCGCGGCACCCACGTCACCCGTATGCCCCACCATATCTGGGTTGGCATAATTCGTGACAATCAGGTCATACCCTTTTTCTATGGCTGCCACGAAATGGTCTGTCACTTCTGCCGAGGACATCTCCGGCTGCAAATCATAAGTCGCCACGTTCGGCGATTTCGGCATGAACCGGTCTTCTCCGTCTGCTGGAGTTTCCACGCCCCCATTAAGAAAGAATGTGACATGAGGGTATTTCTCCGTCTCCGCCAGCCGAAACTGGCGTAGACCCTGCTTGGCCACCCATTCCCCCAGCATGTTGCGGATTTCTTCCGGGGGAAAGATGACTGACATGAAATCGTTATGGCCCTCGGAATATTCGATCATGCCACACACAGTGGCCCATTCGGGCCGCATCGTGACGTCAAGATCCGAAAATTCCGGATCTGCCAATGCCGAAAGGATTTCCCGTGCGCGGTCAGCCCGGAAGTTGATAAACAACAGGCCGTCTCCGTCCTGCGGCTTGCGATAATCTTCCAGGCACGTGGCCTTTATGAACTCGTCGCTCTCGTCAAACGTGGTGTAGGCCTGAGACACCGCATCCACTGCATCCTTGGCGGGCCGGCCTGCGCCGCTGACCACCAAATCAAACGCCTGTTGCACCCGGTCCCACCGTTTGTCGCGGTCCATCGCAAAGTAACGGCCGATCAGGGTTCCGATCTGCGCGTCCTCTGGCAGCGCGGTCATCAGATCAGCGATCTGGTCCAGTGCGGAGCGCGGAGCGACATCCCGCCCATCAGTGATCGCGTGCACCTGCACGGGGATGCCAGCGGTACACAGTGCCTTGGTCGTGGCCACCAGATGGCGTTGATGCGAATGCACCCCACCGGGTGAACACAGCCCCATTAGATGCGCGCAGCCGCCGGTTTCCTGCATTCTGACGATAAAATCCTGGAGGGCTGTACGCCCTTCAAACGATCCTTCCTCAATGGCCAGATCAATCTGACCCAGATCCATCGCCACAACGCGCCCGGCACCGATATTCGTGTGCCCAACTTCGGAATTCCCCATCTGCCCACCGGGCAGCCCGGCATCCGGCCCATGGGTGATCAGCGTGGCGTTGGGGCAGGTCGATAGGATCCTGTCCATCACAGGCGTATTCGCCAGATGAGGGGCATTGCCTTCGGCAACCTCAGACAGCCCCCAGCCATCCAGAATGCACAAAACAACCGGCTTCGGCGCTGCCATGTAATTCTCCTGACGCTGAACTACTCGAGCCGCTTCTACCGCCTGACGCCTACAGGGTGAACCCGTTTCTGCGCCCGCGTCAGTTGGCCAAGTTCTGGGCCGAATTGAAGAGGCCGAAAAAGTTACCGACGATATTGGATACAAGCAGCACGTCGTTGATCGGCGATTCTGTCACCATGATCAGATCGTTCGGGTTGATTTCGAAGTTTCGGGCCGAAAACAGGCCATCGGCGCTGCGCAGGTCGATGGTAAACACAACCCGCGTATTACGCGGACCTGTCACGCCTGGGCGCACTGCGGAAGACCTGTATTCACGTAGGATCAATAGACCCTGCAAAACCGCCTTGTTGTCTGACACCCCGCCCACGATGGACAGCGCATCCATCGCCGATAGGTCATCCTGCGTGAAGGTGTGCAAGGCTTCGACCTCGGTGGCGCCGAAGCTTGCGAAATACCGGTTATCTTCTTCAACAATTACCCGATCTCCACCACGCAGCAGCGTGTTGTATTTCGGATTGTCATAGAGACGGTCAATCGACGTCCCATAGATCTGGCCGCCACGCACCAGCCGGATCTGTGGATGGGTGAATCCGGACTGTACCCCGCCACCATCGGATAGCAGGCTAAGGACGGTGTAATTGCGGTCGGGCATCGGATAACTACCGGGTGCTCCAACCCCGCCAACAAGGTCGACAGAGTTGTTGCGACCCGCGGAAAGACTGAGTTGCACTTGTGCAGCTGGGACGATCACTTCCAACGATCGTTGGATTTCCTCACGCGCAAGATCAGGCGTCAGCCCAATAACGTTGATGTTGCCGACATAAGGTACGAAGATCGTACCATTGGCGGCGACTTCATGGCCTCAAAGGTGGCCACACGCTGATCGGTTGCCGTCAGCAAGGAGTTTTCAGAACTGTCCCAGATATTAAGTGTCAGCGAATCACCGGGCTGGATGATTTGCGTACGCGCCCCTGAACTTGCGGGCAGCCAGGTAAATTTGCGGTCATTTCCGGTTGACGGCCAATGCCGGACTGTTGGCAGAAAAGCACGTGTCACGGCGTACACTGCTAAATCGCCGCTTTCAGTTTCAGACTGTTTGAGGATCTCTTCCCGTTCGGCCGATCCAGCCGGGAGATCATCGCAAGCTGAAAGAACGCCCAGAAGACAAATAAGATAGAAAAGTCGGTATATTACGTGCATTCGAGAAAGGATTTTCTGCTCGAGTTCAGGTTCTTGGTATCAAGTGTTAACGTTGTCCTGAAAATACCGTTGAGGTAGGGTGCGTCAAAGATAACTGAGTTGGCGGCGAATTCCGATAAGATACTTGTGATTGGTGCAACAGGTCGAGTGGGCTCCTTACTTCGTGCGCTATGGCCCGATGGAATGGGTATATGGCAATCTCGCCAACCGAAGCCCGGCTTCGTAACCTTTGATCCGCTGGCTGCACCGTCTGATTTTGCAGCTGCAGCCCACGGGGTGGGTGGTATCCTTTGTCTTGCC
>JAEPNQ010000064.1 GCA_017643305.1 Marinibacterium sp.
GGACGCTGTGAAGGTCTCTTCGTCAAAAAATGGTATTACTCCAGGTCTCATGGAGCATCTCCTCAAATGGACTCGAAATATTATATTTTTTTAATATGTCAATTGTCTTCGCACAAAAACATTATAAAAGTTGAATGTGCACAAAAGAAGTATACGTAACGCCTATGGGAACAACCAAAGGCAAATGCCATGACCCAGACCAAGAACTTCGACGCCAGCGATCTGGCAGTTTTCACGGATGACGCATCGCAGGCGCCCATCCAGGCTGCGCAATTCCTGAAATCCCTCGCACACCGTGACCGGTTGAAGCTGCTCTGCTGCCTTGTGGAAAACGAAGTGTCGGTGTCAGAGCTGGAAGAAAAGGTCGGCATCAGCCAGTCAGCTGTGTCCCAGCACCTGCTGAAGCTCAAAACCGAAGGCGTGCTGACCTCCCGCCGCGAAGGGCGGCAGATCTTCTATTCCATCGCCGATCCGTTGGTTCTGGAAATCGTGTCGCTTCTATACGACCGCTTTTGTGCACCCGAAGCGGGCTGACGGCTCAGATCCCGCGCAGATACTCCATCACCGCCGGACGTACCGATTGTTCGCCGCGGTGGCGCGCGTCTGAGATGATCTTTCGAATGTCCTGAAGATTAGATCGCACCAGCAAGCTTTTTACCGGCCCGATGGACGCCGGCCGCATTGACAGCGTCCGCAGGCCCATCGCAGCAAGGCACAGCGCCTCCACCGGGCGACCAGCATCTTCACCACAGAAACTTAGCGGCGTGCCTGAGACGGCGCAGCGCTCCACGATCCGTTCGACAATCCCCAAAAAGCTGACATTCAGGGAATCATAGCGCCGCCGGACCAGTTCATTTTCCCTATCCGCAGCAAAGAAAAACTGCTTCAGATCGTTGCCTCCGATAGACACGAACCCGACCTCGTCAAAAAACTTCTGCGGGGCAAAAGCCAGCGACGGTGTTTCCAGCATGGAACCCACCTCCAGCTTTTCCGGGAGCACATGGCCCAGCCGTTCTTCACGCGCGATCGCCTTGTCCATTTCCGCCCGCGCGGCACGATATTCATCAAACTGGGCAATAAACGGAAACATGATCGACAAGGGCCGCCCATTGGCCGCGCGCAACAGCGCCTGCAACTGCATCCGCATAACGCCGGGTTTGTCCAGACCGACCCGCACCGCACGCCACCCCAGCGCCGGGTTCGGCTCCTGAATGGTTTTCATATACGGCAGCACCTTGTCCGACCCAATGTCGAGCGTGCGGAATACCACACGTTTGCCCTTCGAGGCATCCAGAACCCGTGTGTAGGTTTCTACCAGTTCGTTCCGCTTGGGCATGTGGTTGCGCACAAGAAACTGCAATTCGGTCCGGAACAGGCCCACACCTTCGGCCCCGGAACTTTCCAGCGATGGCAGATCTGCCATAAGTCCTGCATTCATATGCAACGCAATGGTTTCACCATCCAGCGTCACCGCAGGCTTGTCCCGCAGCGAGGCATAGCGTTCCTGCGCCTGCGCCTGCATCGCCATCTTGTCCCGAAACGACGAAGTCACCGTTTCTTCGGGCCGCAGATGCACGATGCCCTGATCACCATCGACAAGGATTTGGTCGCCGTTCAGCGCTTCGGTCGTGATCCGTTGGCCACGCACCACAAGCGGAATGGCCAACGCCCGCGCGACGATGGCCGCGTGTCCGCCAACCGAGCCTTCTTCCAGGACAACGCCTTTCAGCGACCGACCATATTCCAGCAACTCACCCGGCCCAATATTTCGCGCGACAAGGATTGGATCAGGCGGCATCTCGGCCCCGGTTTCGCTTCCCTGACCCGACAGGATGCGCAGCAGCTTGTTCGACAGGTCGTCAAGATCGGCCAGACGTTCCCGCAGATACGGATCCGTGACCTGGCTCATCCGTGTGCGCGCCTGGCTCTGCTCTTTTTCGACAGCGGCCTCGGCGCTCAGCCCGCGCACAATGTCCTCTTCCATGCGCCGCATCCAGCCCTTGGAATTGGCAAACATGCGATAGGCTTCTAGAACCTCCAGCTGCTCCTTGTCACCGGTCTGGTTCATCTCCAGCATCTTGTCGACGCCAACGCGCAGTTGCTCGACTGCCTCGGTCAGACGTTCCATTTCCCGGTGTGGGTCATCTGCAATCGGGTTGGTGACCACAACACGCGGGTCATGCAACCAGACATGGCCTTCGGCTGACCCTTCCTGTCCGCTGGTGCCCTGGATCGTGACAGATTGCTGGTGCAACGCGGACAGGGCCGCGCCTTCGCCCACGAATTTGCCCAGCTCTGCCATTTCAGCCAAAACCATCGCGACAACTTCCAGCGCATAGATCGCGTCAGCGGAAAACTCGCGGCTTTCGCGGGACTGCACGACAAGAACGCCCAGCACCTCACCCAAACGCTGGATCGGAATACCCAGGAAGGACCGGAACCGTTCTTCCCCAGTTTCCGGCATGTAGCGAAAACCACGCTCAGAAGGTGCATCGGCGGTGTTGATGACCTTACCCCGCCGGGCGACCCGACCTACCAGACCTTCGCCCAACCGCATCCGGGTCTGGTGCACAGCTTCGGCCTGCAGGCCAGTCGTCGCGCAAAGCTCCAGCGTATCGGCATCCCGAAACAGGTATATCGAACACACTTCGGACAGCATGCTGTCCGCGATAAGCCCGGTAATTCTGTCGAGCCGCGCCTGCCCCGGTTCGTCCGACGCCATCGCGTCGCGCAACCGTCCCAACAGCTTGCGGCTTTCGGTTTCTGTGCGTTCGGCCATGAAAGTTGCCTGTTTCCTGCCTGACCTCAAACCTGAGCCAATCCGCAGTCTACCCGGTGCTCAACTGAAAGGAAACGTTGCTTGCATCATGGAGCGCAACAGGTAACTGCGAAACGCGCGGTAGTGACCGGAACGGGTGTGTTCGCCCGTTCCGATTACAATGTTCAGTGTGCTGTTTCCCACTGCCCGGTCTTGCCAGACTTCAGGACTGCATCGGTCACCAAATCCGTCCGATGCGCGTCGGCAAAGGTGGGTGCGGCAGCCTCTCCGTCCAGCCCAAGGATGAAATCGGCGGCCTGGTGCGTGAAGCTTTCAGCATATCCGATGCTGAGCCCCGGCACCCACCAATTGCCCATATAGGGGTGTTCGCCGTCGGTCACGTGGATCGACCGCCATCCGCGTGTCGTCCCCTCCACCCCATGGTCGAAATACTCCAAGCGGTGCAGATCGTGCAGGTCCCAGAACAGGGATCCATGTTCGCCGTTGATTTCAAGGGTATAGAGCGCCTTGTGACCCCGCGCATAGCGGGTCGATTCGAACGTGGCGAGTGACCCGTTATCAAATCGCGCAAGGAAGGCGCAGGCGTCGTCGATCCCCACTGGTTCGACTTGACCGGTCAGCGCATGTTCCCGTTCCTTCACAAAGGTTTCTGTCATCGCCGTGACCGTGTCGATCCCACCGTTCAGCCACATGGCCGTATCGATGCAATGCGCCAGGAGATCACCGGTCACGCCGGAGCCTGCCACTTCCACGTCCAGCCGCCACAAGCCTTCGCCACCCTGCGGCAGGTCGGTGGCAATGGTCCAGTCCTGCAGGAACTTTGCACGGTAGTGATAAATCCGGCCCAGCGCCCCGCTTTCGATCATCTGCTTGGCCATCGTCACCGCCGGGATACGCCGGTAATTGTACCACACCATGTTGGGCACACCGGCCTTTTCCACAGCGGCCACCATGGCCGCCGATTCCGCTGCCGTCCGGCCCAGCGGCTTTTCACACATCACCATCTTTCCCGCCTCGGCAGCGGCGATGGCGATGTCGTGGTGCATGTTGTTTGGCGCGGCGATATCGATCAGGTCGATGTCATCCCGTTCAATCAACGCCCGCCAGTCGGTTTCAACGCTGCCATAGCCCCAGTTGGCGGCAAATTCTTCCGCCCTGTCCTTGTTGCGGGCGCAAATCGCTGTCAGTTCTGGCTCATGTGGCAAATCGAAGAACTTCGGCGCCTCCCGGAACGCGTTGGAATGCGTACGGCCCATGAAGCCGTATCCAACCATCCCGATTCTCAGCTTGGGTTTGCTCATTTCGTCCTCCCTATTCCGTCCAGCCATGGGCATCACGGACCTTGATCATCGCGGCCAGGATGTCGTTCCAGGTTTGCTGCGATTCCAGCACCGAATTGGGGAACATACAGCCATCCCAACAGATGTGGCGCGTCGCCTGTGTCGGTGTGCCATCGGGGTTGTTTAGCCAGAACCCGGCATGTTTTACGATATCCAGCTTGCCGTTGGCGTCGTTCGCCATGCAATGTCGCCCGGTCTTGTCGTGCGAACCCGAGCCATGCACCGTGCCGTCATTCTGCGCGACGTGGAAATCTATGGTCCATGGCCGCAGCGCATCGGTTATCTTGCGCAGCGCTTCGTCCAGCGCAGCCTGGTCGTCCAACTGCTCCGGAGTGATCAACTGATGCTCTGGCGCGTTGTAGCCCAGCGTGTACAGCATCGAATGCGCCATATCCGCCTGAAAGCCCAGCTCAGGCCGGTCCACCGCTTCCAGCAGATCCACCATATGCTGCCAGGAATGCATAGCGCCCCAACAAATTTCACCTTCGGCGGCCAGCCTTTCACCGTGATCAGCGGCAATGTCACAGGCCTGTTTCAGCGTCTCCGCCATGATCGTGGTATTGCCCGCCGGGTCGGCAGCCCAGCTGGCCACATCGGTGGCGGTGTCGATCCGTACCACGCCGCCATGACGCACGCCCAAATCGCGCAGCTTGCCCATGATCCCGCAAGCCTTTCGTACCGCTTCAAGAAATGCTGTGCGCCCCTCACCTGGATCCATGGCTGAACCACCGCCAACCGGTGGCCAGACCGGCGCCACGGCGGATCCGATGGCCAACCCGCGACCACCCACATTGTCTGCCAACGCCTTGATCCCGTCATCATCCACATCAATCGACGTGTGTGGATCCGCCAGGAACAGATCAACCCCGTCAAACTTGACCCCATCGACCTCAGCGGCCTGTGTCATGTCCAGCATTTTGTTCAGATCGATCGGTGGCTCTTCTTCGCCTTTACCGACCAGCCCAGGCCACATCGCATTATGCAGCTTCGGAAATGTATTCCCACTCATCGCATCCTCCCAGATTGGCTCTCCTCCCAGCCAACTTGCCACCACACACCACAATTGCAATCAATTTCTGATGTACGCCCCTCAAAACTGTCTTCCTTTACCCCATCCCCGCCGATATGCTTGCCAATGACCAGATTGGGAGGAAGGTATGAAAATCGGTTTCTGCATGCTGCTTTGGACGACGGCAGTGGACGAAAGCCATCGGGCGCTGCTCGAAGACATAAAGGCCACCGGCTATGACGGCGTGGAGATCCCCATTTTCGAAGGTACCCCTGATGATTACGCGTCCATCGGCAAGATGCTGGATGACATTGGGCTGGATCGCACGGCCATCGCCGTGATCCCGGAACTGAGCCAAAACCCGCTCTCCGAAGACCCCGCGCATCGCCAGGCCGGGGCCGACCATTTGCGCTGGCTGGTCGATTGCGCCGCAGCCCTTGGCGCGAATACAATCGGTGGCCCACTGCACCAGACGATTGGACATTTCTCAGGCGCGGCTACAACCCAGGACGAATTCGCCCGCGCCCGCGAGGTGCATCTGAGCGTTGCGGACCACGCCCAGGACAATGACATCACCTTCGCGCTCGAAGCAATCAACCGGTTCGAAAGCTATTTCGCCAACACGCAGGATGATCTCTGTGCCTATACCCGCTCAGTCGGGCACCAGGCGATCAAAACCATGTACGACACTTTCCACGCCAATATCGAAGAACGCGACCCTGTCGCTGCATTCAGCCGCAACGTGGCTGACATCGTGCATGTCCACATTTCGGAAAACGACCGGGGCGTTCCTGGGCGAGGCCACGTTCCGTGGGCAGAAACCTTCAAGGCGATCAAGGCCAGCGGATATGACGGGTGGCTGACCATCGAAGCCTTCGGGCGCGCCCTGCCTGATCTTGCAGCCGCCACGCGCATCTGGCGTGATCTGGCAGAAAGTCCCGAAGCCTACTATCGGGACGGTTACGAATGCATTCGCAAAGGATTGGACGCAGCATGAGCAACTTCGAAGGCCAGGTGGCCATCATCACAGGCGGCGCGCAAGGGATTGGACGCGCCGCCGCCGAAATGCTGCAAAACGGCGGCGCACGCGTGGTTCTGTGGGACATGGACCTGGAACTGGCCCAGTCCACGGCTGCCGAAATGGGCGGCGACACTTTGGCCTTTGCTGTGGACGTGTCCGACTGGGCCAATGTGCAGGCCGCAGCCGCTGCCACGCAGGAGGCCACCGGGCGCATAGACATCATGGTGAACTCCGCCGGGATCGCGGGCGATGTGGAAACGGTGGAGAACTACCCTGTCGACCATTTCGCACATGTGGTCGCGGTGAACCTTTTGGGCACTTTCCACACCAACAAGGCCGTTGTGTCCGCGATGCGGGCGCAAGGCTATGGCCGGATCGTCAACATCGCCTCCATCGCCGGGAAAGAAGGTAACCCCAATGCGTCGGCCTATTCCGCGTCCAAAGCCGGTGTCATCGGTTTCACAAAATCACTGGGCAAGGAGCTGTCCGATCTGGATATCGCTGTGAACTGCGTGACCCCGGCAGCGGCCCGCACCCGGATTTTCGACCAGATGACACAAGCGCATATCGATTTCATGCTATCCAAGATCCCGCGTGGCCGGTTCCTGGAGGTGGACGAGGCCGCGGCCATGATCACCTGGCTTTGCTCGAAGGAAAACAGCTTCACCACCGGCGCAGTCTTCGACCTGTCCGGCGGGCGGGCAACCTACTGAGCTCTTATCAGGCGCGAAGCGTAAAGATTTTTGAAAACCGCGCCTGAAGTGCGTGCAAATGCGTTTGACCCCAGCTGTTTCGAAACGGCTGGGTCCGCCGATCTTAGGTCTTTTCCCTGACCCGGATATCGCTAGGCTGCGCGCACGCGGAGGGCACATGGCAGATTTGGAGCTTCTGGTTCTTGGAACCTGTACCTTTCTTCTGGCCGGTGCCATCAAGGGTCTGGTCGGGATCGGGCTGCCGACCGCCTCCATGGGGATGCTTACACTCTTCGTATCTCCCCGTTTGGCCATTGCGCTGATCTTGTTTCCCATGCTGCTCAGCAACCTCTGGCAGATGTGGCGCGAAGGCGAAATCCGCAAGACGGTGGTCCGGTACCGGTACTTTGCCATTGTCCTCTTTGTGATTGTTGGCCTGACAGCAGTGGTGACCCGCGACGCAGTAGACAGGTTTCTTATGGCGGTGCTGGGCTGCGTGATCCTGCTGTTCGTTGGGTTTAGCTGGAAAGGGTTGATGCCGGTTCTACCACTAAAATATGACACTCCATCTCAAATCAGTTTCGGGGCCATCGCCGGCATCCTTGGTGGGTTAACCTCCGGCTGGGCTGCCCCGTTGGGGATTTACCTGTCAATGTCAGGTGCCGGGCGGGAAGATTGGATCCGCGCCACCGGGTTTCTGATTTTCACAGGCTCGGTCCCTCTGACACTGGCGTATCTCTGGACGGGGCACCTTACCACGGAACTGGCCAAAATCTCTGCCCTGATGTTGATACCGACCTTCGCAGGGTTTGCCGCCGGCGAAGCACTGCGCAACCGCCTGTCTGTGGGCACGTTCCGCATCATGCTGCTGATCATGTTTGGCGTTCTGGGTCTGAACCTGCTGCGGCGCGCGATCTGGTACGACTGAACCGCTAGATCACCCCCAGGCTTGGGCAAAGACCCACCTGAAATTCTGCAGTTTCGCCCAAATCTCGCCATTTTTGCCCCCAATACGAGAACAATAAAGGGGCATGGAACATAAACCCACAGCCTCACAAACAACGATAACGGGACAAAACGCCCCGGGCAGAAACATGAAATTGAACAGAGTCCATCTCTCTGTCGTCGTGCCGTGCATGAACGAAGAGGAATCCATCCCGGCCCTGCTGGACCGTCTGTCCGCAGCGATCGCACCATGGCAGGACCGCGCCGAGATCATCCTGATCGACGATGGATCCACCGATACCACATGGGACGTGATCTGCGCTGCCAAGGACAGCCACCCGCAACTGGTAGGCCTGCGTCTGTCGGCAAACCGGGGCCACCAGGTGGCGCTGACCGCCGGGTTGGACGCCGCACAGGGCGACCGTATCTTCATGCTGGACGCCGATCTGCAGGACCCACCCGAATTGCTGTCTGACATGATGGCGCTGATGGATCATGGCTATGACGTGGTCTATGGCCGCCGTCGCCAGCGCGAGGGCGAAACCCTGTTCAAGAAACTTAGCGCCTGGGGCTTCTACCGCTTCCTCAACGCGCTGTCGGATGTGGAAATTCCCAAGGACACGGGCGATTTCCGTTTGGTCAGCCGCCGCTGTCTGGATGCCGTTCTGGACATGCCGGAAAAGGCGCGTTTCATCCGGGGCATGTTCGCCTGGGCCGGGTTCAAACAGGTTGGGCTGGAGTATAACCGCGACGCGCGGATGGCCTGGGAAACCAAATATCCGCTACGAAAAATGCTGCGGCTTGCCACCGACGCCATCACCGGATTTTCGACCAAGCCTTTGCGCTTTGCCACGCGGCTGAGCTTCTACAGCCTATTCGTCAGCCTTTGGATGGCGATCTACGTGTTCACCTCTCTGATATTCTACAACACTGCGCCTGGCTGGGCTTCGGTCATTCTGGCGATTAGCCTGTTTTCCGGCATCCAGCTTCTGACGCTGGGCATTCTAGGTGAATATATTGGCCGGCTCTATGTCGAAACCAAAGGCCGCCCACTTTACTTCCTCAGCGAAGAACTGCGCGACAGCCAGCCGGTCCAGCTGGAGCGCCGTGCATGACACGCGCCGAGGTGGGACAGATTCTGCGATTTGGCGTGGTCGGCGTGACCGTCGCTGCGCTCTACGTGCTGCTCTACGCGGGGCTGAAGACCGTCATGGTCCAACCCGTCGCCAATGCGGTTGCCTTCCTGATCGCAGTTGCAGTGCAATATGTGGGCCAGACCGTACTTACCTTCCGCCGCCCGCTGGGCGTGCCTGCACAAATCGGCCGCTTCATCGCGATGATCAGCGCCGGGCTGGTGATGTCGGCGATTCTGACCGGTGCGGTAGGGCCTGTCTTGGGCTTGGCCGACTGGGTGGCTGCGGCAGCGGTCACGGTGATCCTGCCGGTTCAAAACTATCTCTTTATGAAACTCTGGGTTTATTCTGCAAAGGAGGCCACAGCGTAACGCTATGGGACACATTTAAAATAACGAATTTTTTGACTATATTGATGCAGGCGCCCGCAGTTCGGCCCGCCGTCTGATTCACACCGTGCAACCCTGGCTCGACACGCAAAGCGTCGTCGACATGGGCAGCGGCCGGGGCGTGTGGCTGGCCCAGTGGCAGGAAGCCGGGGTCGAAGACGTGCTGGCCATTGACGGCGATTACGTCGACCGCGACGCGCTGGCCATTCCTCAGAACCAGTTCATGGCCGCTGATCTGACCAAACCAGTCACGTTGAAACGCAAATTCGAACTGGCCCAGAGCCTGGAGGTGGGCGAACACCTGCCCACCAGCGCCGCCGAAACACTGGTCGACAGCCTGACCAAGGCCAGTGACCGTGTGCTTTTTTCCGCTGCTGTCACAGGTCAAGGCGGAGAATTTCACATCAACGAACAGCCCCTCTCCTTCTGGCAGGACCGGTTGCTGAGCGCGGCTATCGTGCCTTTGACTGCGTCCGCCCTAGTCTTGCAAATGATCGGGAGGTGGAACCTTGGTATCGTTACAATACCGTACTTTACGCAAATCCCGATGGCTGCATTGGCCTGCCCGAATAGGTGCCGGCCACCGCGCTGACCACTGGTGAGCCGTTACAGAATGGCGGCAGCGCCCTTTGGAAACTGCGCCGCACCGTTGTGCGCGCGCTGTCGCGTGACACGGTCACTTGGATCGCCCAGCGTCGCGCTGCCGTTCTGGCACGTCAGGCCCGTGCCCGCGCAGCAGGATAACCAAACCCATGCCAACCACTCCAGAAGAGCTGTGGCGCCGGTCCCCGGCACTTGTCACGATCGGGGTCACATTTGTGGCCCTACTGATGACATCCTTTGCGATGTTCCCGGACCCGTTTATCCGGCACGATGACTTCCCGGCGCTTCTGGCCGATCCGGATGGGTACTACATCAAGACGCTCGATGAGGGCCGCTGGCTCAGCTACATCTGGCACCTGCGTGCCTTTGTTATGCCGTCGTGGCTGGCCTTTGCGCTCTATCAACTGTGCTGGGCGATTTTTACGGGTGCCGCTGCGCTGAATGCCTGCGGTCCCAACGCGCGCCCGATCTACCCGATAGCTGTTGCCCTGTTCATCATGGTGGCCCCGCCCGCCGCGATGATTTCGGTCTGGTTCAACACTCTTCTGCCCGGTCTGGCGGTGGTTGCGGTTTATGCCCTGCTGGTTCTGCGCCATGGCGCGCGGAAAATGCGGCCATGGCTGCTGGTCTTCGTGCCCGCACACTGATGTGCTACACGTCCTACCCCCTGCTTCTGCTGGTGCTGCTTCTAACCGCACATGACAACCGCTGGTCTTTCCGGGATCTGGCCGTGCTGATGGTGTTGTTCGTGGGCAGCTTTGGGCTGGGGCTACTGTCCATCTACAGCCTGAACTATGCCTTCCACGGCGTGTTCGGCATCCCAATGGCCGAATGGCGGCAACCGAACCCGGCGACCGACATGGCCTCGCTCATGGCCAATCTCGACCTTTTGGGCAATTTCATGTTGCGCACGCTGGATACGTTCTCCCACGAGTTTGCGCCGATGGCCTGGGTCATCCTCGCCGTCACGTTCTTTGGCCTGGTCCTGGTCGCACGCCACGAAGGCTGGCCCGCCGCGTACATCGCCGCGGGGCTCAGCGCCGGTTTTGGGCTGGTGGTCCTGCAGATCCTGCGCACCGGCATCCTGTTATCACCGCGTGTGTTGATTTTTGCCTGGGTCCTGCTGACCTGCCGACTGGCACGCATGGTGCTGATCGCGCATGATCACAAACCAATGGGCGCGTGCCTGATGCGCAACGCGCTATTGATCGTGGTGGGCACCTACGCGCTGAACATCGGCAAGATGTACATGTCCTATGAGCCCTGGCAATCTACCACCCGTGCCATAGCGCAATCGCTGGAAAAGGGCGACGGGCCGATCTGGATTACAGGATCTTACACCTCCGTCCCTCACTCGGACACGGTAGAAATCCAGAACCCCCGCGCGTTGGCCTACCGGCTGGAGTATCTGACCGGTCGAGACGTGCATGACTGCTCCGAGGGGGCAGATACCGATGCCGCCTGCGCCACGCTCACCGACGCGCCACTTTGGGAAAAGGACATGCACTTGGCACACATCCTGCAATTCGAGCGCGGCACGATGCTGCAACTGCCGAACGCGTCCGTAACCGAGCTGGCCCAGAACTGACGGTAACTTGGCCGTCAACGCCACCCGCAGATTCCGCGAAGCGATGGCGGCCCGACCCTTAGGTGTTGAACAGGAAGTGCATCACATCACCGTCCCTGACAGTATAGCCCTTGCCCTCAGCCCGCATCTTACCCGCATCCTTGGCCGCCTGTTCCCCGCCCAGCGTAACAAAATCGTCGTAAGCGATGGTTTCGGCCCGGATAAATCCCTTTTCGAAATCACCGTGAATGACACCCGCCGCCTGCGGCGCAAGTGTTCCGTCGCGGATGGTCCAGGCGCGCGCCTCTTTCGGGCCCACGGTGAAATAGGTTTGCAGATGCAACAGGTCATAGCCCGCCCGGATCAACCGATCTAGCCCGGCCTCCGTCAGCCCCATTTCCGACAAGAACATCTCGGCCTCCTCAGGCTCCAACTGGCTGATTTCCTCTTCGATCCGCGCACTGATAATCACGTGCGAATTGCCCTGTTCTGCTGCCATTGCGGCCACGGCTGAGGAATGCGCATTGCCTTCGGCGGCTTCTTCTTCAGACACGTTGCAGACATAAAGAACCGGTTTGGTGGTCAGCAGTTGCAGCATCTTCCACGCCTTGGCGTCTTCGGCATCCACCTCGACCAAACGCGCGGGCTTGCCATCTTCCAGCACGGCCAGCGCGGCCTTCAGCAAGCGTTCTTGCTGAACCGCTTCCTTGTCGCCACCGCGCACCTTGCGCACCAGCCCCTGCATCCGCTTTTCGATGGATTCGATATCGGCCAGCATCAGCTCGGTTTCGATGGTTTCGGCATCTGCCACCGGGTCCACCCGACCTTCGACATGGGTCACATCACCGTCTTCAAAACAGCGCAGCACATGGGCGATGGCATCCACCTCGCGGATATTGGCCAGAAACTGGTTGCCCAGCCCTTCGCCCTTGGACGCGCCTTTGACCAGGCCGGCAATATCCACAAAGGTCATCCGCGTTGGTATCACTTGCTTGGAACTTGCCAATTCCGCCAGCTTGTCCAGCCGCGCGTCGGGCACGGCGACCTCACCCACATTCGGTTCAATCGTACAGAACGGGAAATTCGCGGCCTGCGCCGCCGCCGTCCGCGTCAATGCGTTAAACAGCGTGGATTTGCCAACGTTCGGCAAACCGACGATCCCCATGCGAAAGCCCATATCCGTGACTCCTTTGATTGCCGCGCTGCTTCTAGGCAGAGTTGTGATAGGGTGCAAGCGCGCATCAGCAGGAGCCGGCCATGGCCTTTGTCCCTTACCTCAACTTGAGTGGCAATTGTGCCGAAGCGCTGGAGTTTTACGCCGAGGTGTTTGTGGGCGAGGCGCAGATCGTACAAACAGTCGCACAAAGCCCGATAGCCGATCAGTTTGATGACAGCCAGCAAGGTTTTGTCATGCATGGGCAGGTGCAGATGGGCGACCGAGTGATTATGGGATCCGACAGCCTTATGGGGGACTACACCCCACCATCCGGCTTTCACATCCGGATGACCTATGCCGACCACGACCGCGCCAAACGCGTGTTCGACCGTCTGGCCAAAAAGGGCGCAACCCGGATGGAGTTTGCCACCACCCATTTTTCTGCCGGTTTCGGGCTTTGCACCGACCGGTACGGCGTGCCGTGGATGGTGATGTGCGAAGGTGACACCGCTGCCCATTGATTTTCCCGCGCGTATTCTGCATGGGTTCCAAGCAGAAGATTCAAGGGAGCTCCCATGAGCCGCATCGACGCAAAATTCGCCGCGCTCCGCGCCGAAGGGAAGAAAGCATTCGTTTCCTATGTGATGGCCGGGGACCCGGATTATGATACCTCGCTCGCAGTCGTCAAAGATTTGCCTGCCGCTGGTGTGGACATTATCGAACTGGGCCTGCCCTTTACTGACCCGATGGCCGATGGCCCGACGATCCAGTTGGCCGGACAACGCGCGCTGGATGGCGGCATGACCTTGCTGAAAACGCTGGAGCTGGCCCGCACCTTCCGCGAAACCGACAACGAAACGCCGATCGTGCTGATGGGCTATTACAATCCGATTTATTCTCTCGGCGTTGACCGGTTCCTGATCGAAGCAAAAGCGGCTGGAATTGACGGACTGATCGTGGTCGACCTGCCGCCGGAAGAAGATGATGAGCTTTGCATACCTGCTCAGGCCGCCGGGCTGAGCTTCATCCGCCTTGCCACACCAACCACGGATGACAAACGTCTGCCCAAAGTGCTGCAGAACACTTCGGGCTTTGTATACTACGTGTCGATCACCGGCATCACTGGCGCGGCGGAAGCTCAGGCCACCGATGTCGGCCCCGACGTCGCGCGGATCAAGGCGGCCACCGACCTACCGGTTGTGGTGGGCTTTGGCATCAAGACGCCCGAAACGGCGGCCTCCATCGCGAGTGTCGCTGACGGCGCTGTAGTGGGCTCCGCCATCGTATCCAAAATCGGCGCGGGCGATGCACCGTCTGACGTTGTGGCCTTTGTGAAAACGCTGGCCGATGGGGCGCATTCGGTCTGATCGGCCAGCAAACCTTGCCGCGCGCGAAGGCGGACCAGATCAAGCCAACACCGGCCATGGCAAACACCACAGCGACGATACCGCCGGTGGGCGCGACCAACACGCAGGCCCCGGTTGCGATGATGATCTGAACTTCTGTGCTGTCGCCCTTCGCACCTAAGACCAGCACTGTGCTTCGGGCTAGCACGACCTTGTGTTTCGACAGGTTCATCGAAAGGCCCTGCAGCAGCGGGTTGCGCAATAGCCAGCGCAGCGCGCACCGGCCCTTTCACTTACTTCCGCTTCAACAACTGGATCGCTTCCCAAGTCATCACGATCTCATCCGACTGGTTAAACACCTCGTACCGAAGTCGGGTCCGTCCCCGATCAGGCCGTGTCTTGGATGGTTCCGCCCCCAAGACCTCCCCTTTCACATGCAGAGTATCGCCGGGCCGCACTGGGCAGACAAACCGCACCGCATCCAATCCCGGCGATCCCATGGAAGCATCCGTCCAAACGCCACTTTCCAAAATCAACCGCAGTGCCACACCCATGGTCTGCACGCCAGACGAAATCAGACCGCCATAGATGCTGCCTTTTGCGGCCTCGGGGTCTATATGAAAGGGCTGTGGGTCGTATTCCTTGGCGAAAGCAATGATCTCTGCCTCGCTGATCGACCGTTTCCCGGTTTCAAACCGGTAGCCGACTGGCAATTCGTCAAAATACATGTCTACCTTTCCACGGGGTGATCACACGGGAGTTCCGCGTTGTGATGATTGTCCAAAAATATGCGCATGCCAGACCACACCGGCTGGATTTCAGCCAGCCGGGCCATGTCGAACCTTTGTGCCATTGTTTTGCATTCAGAGGACGTGCCCGCAATGGTCTTATCCCGCAGCGCCCTGCCCTCTGCGGTGATCCAGACGCATTTTGATCGGCCAGCGTTCAGGTTGGGCCTGACATCCACCACCCGAGGTTTGTGCAGACCGCAACCATGCGCGTCATCAACGTCTTGGGACCAGAAAGGCGCGCTGATAAAGTAGGTTAGCACACCGAAAAACGCCGCCATATCAACTTGTCGATCCTGGATCGCCTTAATAGCCCGATATCACGCTATTAAAGAGAAACACTTCACGCATTGAGAATGGTCCCGAAAATTGGCAAAAGGAGTCGAGCGATTTCAGCCGGAGCTGCACATGCCCGTTTATACCAACATTCATGATCTCAAGGACGAGTATCGCCGCCGCGCGCCCAGGATGTTTTACGACTATTGCGAATCCGGCAGTTGGACCGAACAGACCTTCCGCGACAACAGCTCGGATTTCGAAGACATCCGTCTGCGCCAGAAGGTTGCCGTGGACATGACCGGCCGCACTACATCCGGCCAGATGGTTGGTCAGGATGTGGCCATGCCAGTGGCGCTGGCCCCGGTTGGGCTGACCGGCATGCAATGCGCCGACGGGGAAATCAAGGCGGCCAAGGCAGCTGAGGCCTTTGGCGTACCCTTCACCCTGTCGACCATGTCGATCTGTTCCATCGAAGACGTAGCCGAGAATACGGCCAAACCATTCTGGTTCCAGCTGTATACTATGAAGGATACCGACTATACGGCGCGCCTGATCAAGCGTGCAAAGGATGCAGGGTGTTCCGCACTGGTTATCACGTTGGACCTGCAGATCCTCGGCCAACGGCACAAGGACCTGAAAAACGGCCTGTCCGCCCCACCGAAGCTGACCCTTTCCACGATGGCCAACCTCGCCACCAAGTGGCGCTGGGGACTGGAAATGCTGGGCACCAAACGCCGTTTCTTTGGCAATATCGTGGGTCATGTTGACGGGATTTCCGACGCAAGTTCCCTGGGCTCCTGGACTTCCGAACAATTTGATCCGTCGCTCGATTGGGCCAAGGTCGCCAAGCTGATGGAACAATGGGATGGCAAGGTCATCCTCAAGGGCATTCTGGACGCTGAAGATGCCAAAATGGCCGCCAAGCTCGGTGCAGACGCCATTGTCGTGTCCAATCATGGCGGTCGGCAGCTGGACGGTGCGCTCAGCTCCATCCGTGTGCTTCCGTCGATCATGGACGCAGTGGGCAGCGACATCGAAGTGCATCTCGACGGCGGCATCCGCTCCGGCCAGGACGTGCTGAAGGCGCTGGCGATGGGGGCCAAGGGAACATACATCGGACGCAGCTTTGTCTACGGCCTGGGCGCTGACGGGCAGGCAGGCGTGCACACCGCGCTGGAGATCCTGCACAGAGAACTGGACCTGACCATGGCGCTCTGCGGGGAAACCAACGTTGCCAATCTGGGGCGCCACAACCTGCTGGTCCCCGAAGATTTCGAAGGGCGCTGGCAGACCTGAAGCAAAACCGATGCTAGTCCTGAGCGAACAGAACCTGGCCTTTATCGCAGTCCCCAAAACTGGGACAACCGCGATTGAAATGGCGCTGCGGCCACGGTCCGACATCATATTCGGCAAGCATCGCAAACATATGACAGCCCAGCGGTTCCACCGCCGTATCGCCCCGTTTCTGAACAAGGCGTTCGACCTGAGGCCGGACAGGTTCGTCGTTATCCGCGAACCCGAAGAACAGATCCGCAGCTGGTACCGCTACCGCACCCGCTCAGGCCCCAGCGGCGAACGCAGCGCGCTGGGACTGAGCTTTGATGAATACGTGCTGGACGTAATCAAGGACCCGCCCCCACCCCATGCGGGTATCGGCAGCCAGTACCGCATGCTGACCGACAGCAAGGGTCAGGTGCTGGTCCATCACCTGTTTGCTTATGAAAGTCAGACCCTGCTGCGCAGCTTTCTGGCCGACAGGTTCGGGCAGGACATCACTATAAAACCGAAAAACGTATCGCCCGAAGTGAACGCACCGCTCAGCCCTGATGTGCGCGAAAAACTCCACGCCGCGCGGGCAGATGAATTCGCGCTGTACAAGAAAGTCTTGGATGCCGGCGGGCACCTGGTCACGGCCATCTGAACGCGGCCAGAAAACGCTTTCCAATCTGGCAAGACTGGTCTAAGGACGCGGCTTCATGCGGGGTGACAGCCTTGGAGGCACCCTGCCTAACATTGGAGAAATATCATGGCTGGTGAGATTCCTGACCTCGTAGCCCTGGAACGGACGGGGACAGGCAAGGGCGCCGCCCGTCAAGCCCGTCGCGACGGCATGGTTCCGGGGATTGTTTTTGGTGGTGAGAAAGACCCGCTGCCGATCAACATTCCGTTCAACAAGCTCTTCAAGATGCTGAAAGCCGGGCGGTTCAAGTCCACGCTGTTCAATCTTCAGGTAGAAGGTCAAGAAGATGTACGCGTGATCTGCCGCGACGTTCAGCGCGACGTGGTCAAGGACCTGCCGACGCACGTGGACTTTATGCGTCTGCGCCGGACCACCAAGATCAACCTGTTTATCCCGGTTGAGTTCGCGAACGAAGAAGAAGCACCGGGCATCAAGCGCGGCGGGGTGCTGACCATCGTGCGTCCGGAAGTCGAACTGGTGGTGACCGCTGGTGACATCCCGGAAAAGATTACCGTGGATCTATCCGGCCTGATGATTGGCGACTCGGTGACCATCAGCGGTGTGACCCTGCCCGCAGGCACCAAGCCGACCATCGACCGCGACTTCGTGATCGCCACCATCTCAGCTCCGTCCGGCCTCAGTTCGTCCGATGACAGCGAAGAAGGTGAAGCCGAAGGCGAAGGCGAAGAAGCCGCAGCAGGCGAAGAAAGCTAAATCCACTTACACGTGGACACGGAACGGGGCCTTCGGGCCCCGTTTTTGTTTGCCACCTCCGCTGGATTTTCCGCGCGCCACAAGGCATGGAAGGGCCAGACGCAGAACTGGCAAGGCAACGCAGCGCATGAAACTATTGGTCGGCCTCGGCAATCCCGGACCCAAATACGCCAACAACCGGCACAATATCGGCTTCATGGCGCTGGACCGGATTGCGGACGATCACGGCTTTGCCCCTTGGCGCAGTAAATTCCAGGGTCAGCTCAGCGAGGGGCGGCTGGGCAGTGGCAAGGTTGTCCTGCTCAAGCCTGAAACTTTCATGAACAATTCGGGCCAGTCCGTCGGCGAGGCCATGCGCTTCTTCAAGCTCACTCCCGAAGACATCATTGTCCTGCATGACGAAATCGATCTCGCTCCCAGTAAGGTCCGCTATAAATTCGCGGGCGGCCATGCGGGGCATAACGGGCTGCGGTCAATTCACGCACATATCGGCGATACCTATGGCCGCGTGCGGATTGGCGTGGGCCATCCAGGCCGGAAGGAGGCCGTACCGGGTTATGTCTTGCGTGACTTTGCCAAGGCCGAAGCAGACTGGGTCGAAAATGTCCTGCGCGTTATCGCCGACGGCGCGCCGCACCTGGCCAATGGCGACAGCGGCAAATTCATGAACGCGGTCGCACTGCGCACCGCACCGCCCCGGTCCAGCACCACAGCCAAGAAACCCGCGCCGAAGACTGAAGAAAAACCGCAGAACGAACCGGAAGATGCGCGCTCGCCGCTGCAAAGACTGATGGACAAGTTTAAATGACCGTGCCCAGCGCCCATTGGCTGGCGACGCGCTTTAACCCGACCCAACACACCTGACCCTGTCGCAACTTTGGGTTTGCCCACACCGCATGAAAGTGGTGTGATGCCCCAAACCTTGGGAGTGAATATGCGTACTATCTTGAAATGGCTTGCCCGCATTCTGGCAGCGATGAGCATCGCGCTTGTCGTTGTCGGCCTGTGGAAACGCGAAGAAATTACACGCCTTTGGGCCGTGAATTCGCTGTTTCACGAAGACAAGATCGTAGGCAATTTCAGCAACATGAACGCGGCTTTCATCAGCAGACCCGTTGCACGCGGCACAGGCCCCGCCAGCCCGCTGACCCAAGGACCCGACGCACCAATGCCCGACGGTCTGGACGACTGGATCACCGCGCGGCAGGTCACATCCCTGTTGGTGATGAAGGACGGCACTGTTGTGCACGAAAGCTACTATCTCGGCACCGAGCCAACCGATCGCCGCATTTCGTGGTCCATCGCCAAAAGCTATCTGTCAGCCCTGTTCGGCGTGCTGCTGGACGAAGGTGCCATTGCCTCCATCGACGATCCGGTCACCAAATATGCGCCCCAACTTAAAGGCAGCGCGTATGAGGCCGCTACCATCCGCAACGTTCTGAACATGGCCAGCGGCGTCACATTTGACGAAGATTATTTCGACCCGAAGTCCGACATCAATCGGATGGGCCGCGTGATTGCCCTCGGCGGCACCTTGGACGATTTCACCGCAAGCTTTACCGAAAGATTCGCAGCACCCGGCGACGAATGGCAATATGTCTCCATCGATACACACGTGATAGGCATGGTGATCCGGGGGGCAACAGGCCAGTCCGTGACTGACCTGATGTCAGAGAAAATCATCGCCCCGCTCGAGCTGGAACAAGATGGCTATTACATCACCGATGGCGCCGGCGTGGCCTTTGTGCTGGGTGGGCTGAACTTCACAACCCGCGACTATGCCCGCTTTGGTCAGATGATCGTGCAAAACGGCAGCTACGGCGGGCAACAGATTGTCCCGGCAGGCTGGGTCGCCGATTCAACAGCAGCCTCTGCCCCCACTGAACCCGGCAAGATCGGATATGGCTACCAATGGTGGATCCCCGTCGGCGCAGACCCGGGCGAATTTCTGGGCCGTGGCGTCTATGGATAATATCTGTTCGTCGATCAGGCACTTGGCGTGGTCATTGTGGTCACCGGTGCGGATCGCAAGTTCCGCGACAAGGGTGTGCATACCAGCAATGTCGAAATGATGCGCCGAATCGCGCGAGAAATGTAAAGTAGAGCCATGGAACCCGAAGACAGCATCAATGTTCTGGGCGAAGATCTGGAACCCTGTTCCACCAACCCGCTCACTGGCTTTTTCCGCGACGGCAGTTGCAACACCTGCGCCGCCGATCAGGGCAGCCATACGGTCTGCGCCGTCATGACCGAAGAATTCCTGGCCTTCTCCAAATATGTTGGCAACGATCTCAGCACAGCCCGACCCGAATTCGGCTTTCCCGGTTTGCAGCCGGGCGACCAATGGTGCCTCTGCGCGGCCCGGTTCGCGCAGGCCGCCGACGAAGGCTGCGGCCCGAAAATCCGACTGGCCAGCACCCACCACCGCGCGCTTGACGTCGTACCAATTGAAACGCTGAAAGCCCACGCGCTGGATCTGAACTAAGGACATTCCATGACAGATCAATCGTCCTTGCCGCTGGTGCACGAGGAACTCGATGGCCCGGTTGCCATATTGTCGCTGGGCGCCATGCCCGCGCATCCCCTGTCACTTGCCATGATCCGCGCTTTGCAGGCCAGCCTGGACCGCTGCGCCGATAACCCTGACATTCGCGTCGTGGTGCTGCACGGCCCCGGCCATATCTTCTGCGCCGGGCATGATCTGAAGGAAATCGCACGCCACCGGTCCGAGCCGGACCATGGGCTGGCCTATCTGCGGACCCTGTTCGAAGAATGCGGGCGCATGATGCAATCGATTGTCGAACTGCCCAAGCCCGCCATCGCCATGGTCGAAGGCATAGCCACCGCAGGGGGGCTGCAAATGATGGCCTCCTGCGATGTGACCTTTGCCACACCTCAGGCCACGTTTAGCCTGCCAGGTGTGCAAAACGGCGGCTTCTGCACCACGCCGTCGGTCGCCGTGGGCCGGGTGATCGGACGCAATGCCCTGATGGAAATGGCCCTGTCGGGGGAGGTCTTCGATGCGGACTGGGCGCAGATGAACGGCCTGATCAATCGCATTGTCCCGGCCGAAGACGTGCGGGATGTGACGCTGGCCTTTGCCCACAAGGTTGCTTCCGGCAACCCCAACGCGCTGGCCACCGGCAAAAGAGCCTTTTACTCTCAGATGGAACAGCCCCTGGCGCAGGCCTATGAGACCGCGACCGAGGTTATGATCGATCATTTCATGGACCCGGCGCGCATTGCGATCGAACAGGCGACCTGGGCGCGCAAGTAACCGTCTGCTTGCCCGCTGCGGCACCGGTGCTACGCCAGTGTCAACAGCCAGCCATGCCAAAGCCAGCCTGATCGTCTACATCGGGAGAAAAGTCGCATGAGCTATAACGCGATGAACCGTTTCCACATCGCCCTGGGCCACCCTCAATTCGAAGGCTTCGAAACGATACTTCTAGAAAGCTAAGGCACCCCGAAACAGAAATGCCGGGGCGGTCTGATCCGCACCCGGCATTCCAAATCACGTGGCGCATATAGCCGAACGCTTAGTCCATCGTGCGGCCTTCGGTATCGCTCATGTCGAAATTGAGTGCCTTGGCCACGGTGAAGATGTCCTTGTCCCCGCGCCCGCACATGTTCATGCAAATGATGTGATCTTCTGGCAGATCCGGGGCGATCTTCATCACATGGGCCAGCGCATGGCTGGGTTCCAGAGCTGGGATAATGCCTTCTTTCAGGCAGCAAAGTTCAAAGGCTTCCAGTGCTTCCCGGTCTGTGATCGACACATATTGGGCGCGTCCGATTTCATGCAGCCAGGAATGCTCTGGTCCGATCCCCGGATAATCCAACCCCGCCGAGATCGAAAATCCTTCGAGGATCTGCCCGTCATCATCCTGAAGCAGATAGGTGCGGTTGCCATGCAGCACACCCGGACGACCGCCCGTTAGTGAAGCGCAATGTTCCATCCGGTCATCCACGCCCTTACCGCCCGCTTCAACACCGATGATGTTGACCGATGCATCATCGAGGAACGGATAAAAAAGGCCCATGGCGTTCGACCCGCCGCCAATGGCCGCAATGATCGTGTCAGGCAGACGGCCTTCGGCACCCTGCATCTGTTCCTTGGTTTCCTTGCCGATGATCGACTGGAAATCGCGAACCATCGCCGGGTACGGGTGCGGTCCGGCCACGGTGCCGATGCAATAAAACGTGTCGCGCACATTGGTCACCCAGTCGCGCAGCGCGTCGTTCATCGCGTCTTTAAGCGTGCCCCTGCCCGAGGTCACCGGGATCACCTCGGCCCCCAGCAAACGCATGCGGAACACGTTGGGCTTCTGACGCTCCACGTCATGCGCGCCCATATAGACCACGCATTTCAGCCCAAACTTTGCACAAACAGTCGCCGTGGCCACGCCGTGCTGGCCCGCACCAGTTTCGGCGATGATCCGTGTCTTGCCCATGCGGCGCGCCAGAATGATCTGGCCCAGCACGTTGTTGATCTTGTGCGCACCTGTATGGTTCAACTCGTCACGCTTCATATATATCTTGGCACCGCCCAGATGTTCAGTCAGCCGCTCGGCGAAATAGAGCGGGCTCGGGCGACCGACATAATTGGCCCAGAGATCATCCATCTCGTCCCAGAAGCTCTGATCGATCTTTGCCTTTTCATATTCCTCTTCGAGATCGAGGATCAGCGGCATCAGCGTTTCACTGACAAAGCGGCCACCGAACTTGCCAAAGCGACCCTGCTCATCCGGGCCGGTCATGAAGGAATTGATCAGATCATCAGGCATTGTTGAACTCCGAACTAGATTACCAGTAACTAGTTTGGAGACGGCACAAGAACAAGGCGTTTCGGTGGCCCGGTGGTTTCCTCCTGTTATCGCGGGCCAGTGCCTATTTCCTGTACGCTTTGTGGCAGCCAGAGCAGGCCGCACCGATGCTGCCCAGCGCTGGTGCAAGATCGCCGGCCCCCCGAATGGTGGCCCGCGCCGCTGCCTGCTCCAACGCATTCGCCCGTGCCGTGA
>JAEPNQ010000041.1 GCA_017643305.1 Marinibacterium sp.
TACTTATACCTATTAATGGGGAGGGATAACCTTGGATAAGAGAACCTCTGGCTGGGGCATAAACAGGGGCATTCTCAGGACCCTTGGGGTGCCTGACTACTTGGTCTGATCATCTAGAAGAAGATGGCTGGGGTGGTAGGATTCGAACCTACGATACACGGTACCAAAAACCGCTGCCTTACCACTTGGCTACACCCCAACGGTGCCCGGGTCATTAAAGCGCTTGAGCGTGGGGTTCAAGGGTTCGTTGCAAAATTTCTGAGGTCATTGGCATAGGCGGTGTGTGTCCCAAAACGGGCGGTGTCATATGCCTTGGGAGATGCTAGCCTGCTTGCGACGGCGGGAGGAGATATCATGGACTTTCTCAGGACACCGGATGCGCGGTTTGACGGGCTCAACGAGTATGATTTTAAACCCAATTACCTGGATGTGGACGACACTGAAGGCGGTACGCTGCGGGTCCATTATCTGGATGAAGGCCCTGCCTCTGCGACGCCGGTGTTAGTGATGCATGGAGAGCCAACCTGGTGTTATCTCTATCGGCACATGATCCCGGTTTTCACAACTGCAGGGCACCGGGTGATTGCACCAGATCTGGTCGGGTTCGGGCGGTCGGACAAGCCGGTACGGCGGGAGGATTACACGTATCAGCGGCATGTGGATTGGATGGCATCGGTGGTGCGGCAGCTGGATCTGCAGAGTATCACGCTGGTCTGCCAGGATTGGGGCGGGTTGATCGGATTGCGGCTGTGGGCGGAAGTGCCGGAGCGGTTTGCACGGATCGTGGTGGCCAATACTGCCCTGCCCACCGGGGACCAGCCGATGAGCGACGCGTTCTGCGCCTGGCGGGATTTCAGTCAGATGGTGGAGCCCTTTCCGGC
The DNA here is from genome assembly GCA_017643305.1 of Marinibacterium sp. Taxonomy (GTDB): domain Bacteria; phylum Pseudomonadota; class Alphaproteobacteria; order Rhodobacterales; family Rhodobacteraceae; genus HXMU1420-2. The sequence goes on from JAEPNQ010000041.1 coordinate 882, forward strand.
AGGACGGATTGTTTATGGTGGCACGACGCAGAAACTGAGCGAGGCGGAGGTGGCCGCCTATGACGCACCTTTTCCTGATGAACGTTACCAAGCCGGGGCGCGACAGTTCCCGATGCTGGTGCCCAATCAACCGGACGATCCGGCAAGTCCCGCAAACCGGGCGGCGTGGGAGGTCCTGCGCAGTCTCGACACGCCCGTGCTGACGGCGTTTGGTGCGGATGACAAAATCATGGCCGGGGTGGATAAGATATTCCAGAAACTGCCCGGCGCAGCGGGTCAACCGCATACCGTACTTCCAAATGCGGGACATTTCCTTCAGGAAGACGTCGGACCTGAACTGGCGGCGTTGGTGAATGCCTTTATCGATCGGACGGGATAACCGTTCAGTCGCGGAGCTCGTCGGCGCCCACGCCCCAGATATTTTCCTTGCGAGTCCAGCCGCGATATCCGCCGGCGGACAGGCTGCACCAGTCGATGTTGCAGTAGCCCAGTCGCGCGACTACGCCAAGCTCCAGCGCGGCCACCACCGGCGTTTGCGGGTCCGGGCGGGTGTGCAGTGTCAGCATATCTTTTTCAACAATCACCGTGCGCACGCCCGACAGCAGGGCGTAGTGGACCCAGCCCCCTGCCCCGTCGCGGTCCATCACCCGGCGCCAGTGGCCATGTTCGCCAGTGACCTGCAGCGGCATGTCGCGGCGCTTGAAAACCCAGTCGATGCGGTGCGTCAACGACGGTCCGCGCCGCACGTTGCCTTCACTGGCCTTCAGCGACACGTATCTGGGGATGGGGAGGTTGGTCACCGCCCCTTTTTGAAGCACGGCCTGTGCCAAAGCCGCAGTTGGAGCGATGCCCAGCCACCACAGCATTGCCAGGGCCACCGCCCCGCGTTTCATCTTTGCCCACTTAAACACGACCTGCCCGCTCGAATTCCGTTGTTTATCTTCTTTAAAGGAGAGGGCATTTTTGCGCCCTGGAGTTCTTGTGCCCCGTCTCTTCCTGCGCCACCATGACACGGCGGACGAGGTTTTGAAAAGCGAACGGAGGATCAGGGTGGCAAGAGAGAGGTTGAGTGTTGTCGTGACGCGACGGTTACCCGAAGCGGTGGAGACCCGCCTGAGCGAACTGTTCGACGTACGTCTGAGAGAAAACGACACGCCTATGACCCGCTCCGAGTTGACCGAAGCGGTCCGGTCGGCCGATGTTCTGGTGCCGACAGTGACCGATACGATCGACGCCGCGCTGCTGTCCCAGGCCGGAGAACGGTTGAAACTGATCGCGAATTACGGCGCCGGGGTGGACAATATCGATGTGGCCACCGCACGGCAGCGAGGCATTCTGGTCAGCAACACCCAAGGCGTTTTGACTGACGACACCGCCGACATGACCATGGCGCTGATCCTTGCTGTGACCCGCCGCATTCCCGAGGGCCTGAGCGTGATGCAAAAAGGCAATTGGGATGGCTGGGCGCCGACCGCTCTGCTTGGTGGGCGCGTTGCAGGCCGCCGGTTAGGCATTCTGGGTATGGGTCGGATTGGGCAGGCCGTGGCACGCCGGGCGGCAGCCTTTGGCATGCAGATCCATTACCATAATCGCAAGCGCCTGCGCCCCGAGATCGAGGAGGAGCTGGAGGCAACGTATTGGGAAAGCCTGGATCAGATGGTTGCCCGGATGGACATCATCAGTATCAACTGCCCCTCCACTCCTTCGACCTTCCACCTGATGAACGCCCGGCGTCTGAAGCTGGTGAAACCCAATGCAGTGATCGTGAACACCTCGCGGGGTGAGGTGATCGACGAAAACGCATTGACCCGCATGTTACGTTCTGGGGAAATCGCCGGGGCCGGACTGGACGTGTATGAACACGGCACCGACATAAATCCGCGCCTGCGGGAGCTCGAAAACGTGGTGCTGTTGCCGCATATGGGCTCCGCAACCGTCGAAGGACGGCTGGAGATGGGCGAAAAGGTGATCATCAACATCAAGACCTTCGAAGACGGGCACCGGCCACCGGATCAGGTGGTGCCCTCCATGCTGTAACCGCCTGTATCACGCGGGCCGGTATGTGACCGGACCTATCATCGGGCCGGGACGGGAGACCTGCATGTTACGAACGCTCACTGCTATTGCCGCATTGCTGATCGCGCCTGTGCTGTCTGCCCAGCAGGCAGCCGATGCGGTTGCGCCTGAGACGGGCACGGATACCGCCCTGTCCCTGACCACTGCTGAGTTGCAATCGGCCTGGGAGCGCAAGCAGGCAGGGCAACCGGTTGAGGCACAAAACTGGATGATCTCTGCGGCCAATCCGCTGGCAGTGGAGGCTGGCGCTCGGATCCTGCGTGGGGGTGGTAGCGCAGCAGATGCGATGGTGGCCACGCAACTCGTGCTGGGTCTGGTGGAGCCGCAATCCTCCGGTCTTGGCGGTGGCGCGTTTCTGGTCTGGTATGACGCTGACACCGGGGAATTGACCACGCTCGACGGTCGTGAAACTGCGCCGCTGGCGGCGACGCCACGACTGTTCCAGACGGAAAGCGGCGAGCCGATGGGGTTCTTTGATGCGGTCGTGGGCGGCCGGTCGGTCGGTACGCCAGGCACGCCCGCCCTGTTGGAGGAAGCACACAGCCGCTGGGGGCGCAGCCCGTGGCCTGACCTGTTTGACGATGCCACCCGTATGGCAGAGGACGGGTTTACCGTGTCGCCCCGTCTGGCAGCGCTGGTGACTGCGGATGCAGAACGACTGGCGCTGCATCCCCAAACGGCAGCCTATTTCCTGCCAGGTGGCGAGCCGCTGCAGGCCGGTGATACGCTGACCAACCCCGCCTATGCGCAAACCCTGCGCACGCTGGCCAGTGACGGCGCCGATGGGTTCTACAGCGGGGACATCGCGCGCGATACCATCAACACTGTACGCAGCGCCCCAAACAATCCCGGCGTCCTGTCAGACCTCGACCTTGCACTCTACAGCGTACGGGATCGCCCCGCCGTTTGCGTGGCCTTCCGGATCTATGACATCTGCGGAATGGGCCCACCTTCGTCGGGCGCGCTGAGCGTTGGACAGATCCTCGGCATGCTGGATCACCATGCGCCGGGTCACCCAAACGACCCGCACAGCTGGCGGCTGTTTGGTGATGCCAGCCGGCTCGCTTTCGCGGATCGGGGTCGCTACATGGCCGACAGCGACTATGTCCCGATGCCCACCAAGGGGCTGGTCGATCCAGACTACCTCGCCACCCGTGCCCAGTTGCTCCAAGGGGAGACCGCGCTGGAAGAGGTCGCGCCGGGCACACCAGAATGGGACCATGCAATCATCTGGGCGGATGATGACAGTGTTGAGCTGCCATCGACCTCCCACATCTCCATCGTGGATGCGGCGGGCAATGTGCTGTCGATGACGACCACCATCGAAAACGCCTTTGGGTCGCGGTTGATGACCGGTGGGTTCCTGTTGAACAACGAACTGACCGATTTCTCCTTCCGCACCCACCGCGACGGCGTGCCCATCGCCAACCGGCTGGAGCCGGGCAAACGGCCCCGGTCGTCGATGGCGCCCACCATTGTGATGAAAGATGGCGCACCGGTGCTGGCTATCGGTTCACCTGGCGGCAGCCGTATCATTCCCTATGTCGCCAAAACCATCCTTGCCTGGGCGGATTGGGGTTTGGATATTCAACAGGCCGTGTCCCTGCCCCACGCAGTCAACCGGTTCGGCGGATATGATCTGGAACCGGGCACCTGGGCTGAAGCCATGCAGCCCAAGCTGGAGGCGATGGGATACCAAACCCGGATCCGCGATTTGAACTCGGGGCTGCATGCCATTGAAATTGGCACAATCCTCCGCGGCGCCGCAGACCCGCGCCGCGAGGGCATTGCTTTCGGAGAATGAGCTGTTTGGGTTTGTTAAAGCCCCAGCCTGTGCGCTATGCTCAATCATCTCGAACCCGGGAGGACCCATGATTGAAGCGCAGACCCTGCCCCGCAATGAAACCGGTATCGAAGCCGCCTTGGGCGTGCTCAAGCAACGGTTCGGAGAGAAGTTCCAGACCGGCCAGGCGATCCGCGAACAGCATGCGCACACCACCACCTGGATTGATAACCAGCCCCCTGACGGTGTTGTCTGGCCACAGAATTCGCAGGACGCTGCTGAGATTGTGAAAATCTGTGCCAACCACCGCGTGCCGATCATCGGCTATGGCACCGGCACATCGCTGGAGGGGCATCTGAACGCGCCTGCCGGGGGTATTTCAGTCGACTTTACTGACATGAACCAAATCCTCGCCGTGCAGGCCGAAGATCTGACCGTCGTGGTTCAGCCCGGTGTCACGCGCGAAGACCTGAACACCCACCTGCGGGACCAGGGCCTGTTTTTCCCCATCGACCCCGGCGCGAATGCCAGCTTGGGCGGAATGGCCTCCACCCGGGCCAGCGGGACCAACGCTGTGCGCTATGGAACAATGAAGGACAATGTGCTGGCGCTTGAAGCGGTGATGCCAACCGGCGAAATTATCCGCACCGCGCGCCGCGCCAAGAAATCGTCGGCGGGTTATGACCTGACCCGCCTGATGGTCGGGGCCGAAGGCACGCTGGGGCTAATCACCGAGCTGACAGTAAAACTTTATGGTATCCCCGAGGCGATGAGTTCCGCGCGCTGTTCGTTCCCCAGCATCGACGCGGCCAGCCAGGCGGTTATGGCGACCATCCAGTACGGCATACCAGTGGCCCGGATTGAGCTATTGGACCCCATCGCTGTGCGGGCCGTGAACAGTTATTCCAAGCTGGATCTGCCGGAAACACCGCTTTTGTTGCTGGAGTTTCATGGCTCGGAAGCAGGTGTCGCCGAACAGGCGGAACTGTTTGGACAGATCGCAGAGGAGTTTGAAGGCACAGGGTTTGAATGGACCACAAGCCCGGAAGAACGCACACGGCTGTGGAAGGCTCGGCACGATCTGTACTGGGCGGTCCTGGCTTTGCGACCCGGATCGCAATCGCTGGCCACGGATGTATGCGTGCCAATCTCGCGACTGGCTGAATGCACGGTCACCGCATTAGCCAAGGCAAAGGAGCTGGGGCTAATTGCTCCATTAGTGGGCCATGTGGGAGACGGCAATTTCCACGTCTCCCCTTTGATCGACATGGAAAATGCGCGCGAAGTTGCGGCCTCCAAGGAATATGTCAGCTGGCTGGCAGAACTGGCGATTTCGATGGATGGCACATGCACCGGCGAACATGGGATCGGACAAGGTAAGAAGCCATACCTCGCCAAGGAACTGGGCGAAGGTGCGGTCGATGTGATGCGCGCAATCAAATCCGCGCTGGACCCGCAAGGCATCATGAACCCCGGCAAGATTTTCTGACCTGGCTGACAACGCAGCACCGCAGAAAATCTCTCGAAATACTGCGCGCGCCAACGTGCTGCATCCCGGTTCTGATCGGCATATTCTGTCAAGTTCATGATTGGCGACGTGCCGTGTCATCGGGTCGCTTTGGCAGGCGTGCTTTACCGCCGCAGTGTAGCCTTGTTTTCCGCGTTTATGCAGGAACCCTATAGGGCTACGCACCGGCATACAGGATCTCATAACGAAACTTGCGACCCCCGCAATTTCAAACTTACGCGCGTTTTGCGGGCGATATTTGTCGATCAGGCCCAGCTTGGGCGTGCTACCGCCCATGTCGAACGACAGCACTTCGGCCTGCCCGGTCTCTGCCGCGATGTGCGCGGCCAGAACCGCACCCCCCGCCGGGCCAGATTTCGCCAAGCGGATGGGCAGCAGCGCCGTCGTTTCAACTGTGATCATGCCTCCGCCGGCAGTGATCATCAAGATCGGACAGGTCAGCCCCTCCTGCGCGGCGGGCGGCGCCAGTCATCCGCAACAATCTATGGCGAGCTTGCCCACCTGATCCCTCAGCAGAAGCCCGCGTAGCCCAAGGCACACAATACCAGTTACGCCATGTCCCGGTGCCTGTTCCGCCTGCCACCGACGTCCGACTGTCTGGATCAGCCAGGTCTGCCCTTCAGCCCCTGCAACATACCCCTTGGCCCGAATGACGCCATACCCCCCTGTCGCCAAGTCTTGGGCCAGAAGTGATGCATCAACATCATCGTTCGGACGCAAAATCATGCTTTCGAATTGCGCGTCCGAATGCGGAGCAGTGTGCCCTGTTGACGGTTCTGCAACAACGCCGAGGATCGTTTCAGGCGCAACATCGCCAAACCGGGCCGGGACCTGCGCGGCATCCGGAGCCATCTCAGACAGCCAGGAGGCTAGATCTTTCTCCTGTTCCGGCTCCACCAGGTCCAGTTTGTTCACCAAGACGATCTCAGCATCACTGAGCTGCCGGGTAATTGTATCGCCGATGTAGTCATCCTTGGCGGCCGCCTGCACAGTTTCGCCGTCCACAACGACGACGATCCCATCCGAGCGGAACCCATCGATCAACGAAAACGTGGAAACGATAGCGCCGGGAATCGCAACACCTGAGCTTTCGATCACAACATAGTCCGGCGGCGGATCCAGCATTGCCAATTCGTTCAGCGCGCCGATCAGGTCATTGCCAAAGGAACAGCAGATGCACCCCCCGGCAATCGAAATCATGTTTTCGTCCTCGGCAACGATCAGGTCTTCGTCAATCGGCAATTCGCCAAACTCATTGACCAGCACCGCCAACCGCCGGCCATCAGCGCGGCGCAGAAGGTTGTTCAGCAGCGTCGTTTTACCCGAACCTAGATAGCCACCGATTGTGATGACAGGCAGCACCGCGTCCGTCACAGCTCACCAGCGGCAAATACGCGGCCACCCTGTACGGTCCCCCAGACCGGAATGTCCTTGAGCGCCATTACGTCAACCACCATTGGATCCTCATCAAGAACGGCAAAGTCAGCTTGTTTGCCGACTTCGATGGACCCGACCTCACCATCCATATGCAACGTGTAGGCCGCGCCCAGCGTGATCGCGTGCAAGGCCGCTGCCATATCGATCTTTTCACCTTCGCCCTGGGTTCTGCCGGAGGCGGTGATGCGGTTGACCGCGCACCAAGCGGTAAAGAGCGGTCCCAGCGGGGTCACCGGCGCGTCGGAATGTATGGTCATCGGCACGCCCGTGTCCAAAGCCGTGCGGCAGGCATTCATACGCTCGGCCCGTTCCGGTCCAACGGTCAGGCGGTAATGTTCATCGCCCCAGTAGAAATGATGGTTCGCAAAGAGGTTCACGCACATTTCGAGCGCCTTCATCTTGCGGAACTGCGCGGCATCGGCCAGCTGGCAATGCTGGAGGGTAAAGCGGTGATCTGGGCTGGGATGCGCACGGAGCGCGGGTTCCAACATGTCCAGCGCCATCTGCGTCGCCTGATCGCCATTGGTGTGCGTGTGGACCTGGACGCCAGCCTTCAGCGCGAGATGATAGAGTTCGGACATCTGGTCCGGTGCCGTGTACCACAGCCCGTTCGGCGCCCCGTTGTGGTAACCCGGCCAGCGCATCCGCGCCGAAAACCCTTGGATCGAGCCATCGGCCACCGCCTTGATCCGCCCCAGCCGCAGCCGGTCGGTGGATTTCTTGCCCAGCGCCTGAGCGTATTCGACGACATCCTTTGCGCTCATCCCGAAAAAAATGCGCAGCGGCACAAGTCGGGCTGGAAACCGGTCTTCGGATGTAACCTTGAGCATCATCGCAACGCTTTCATCAGTCAGACGCGCGGCCAGATCGGTACAGGTGGTGACCCCGGCCCGCACACAGAGCTTGGCATAGTCCCTCAACCCCTGTTCGTCGCAGTCCGTCATCGCACGATCAAAGCCCACATGCGGGCCCACTGGGCTCATCGCGTCCATGCCGTAGATTTCGCCCGTGGACAGACCATCTTCGGCTAGCGGGATACCATCATGGTTGACCCCAGGCTTGAGCAGGCCCGAAACCTCTAGCGCCTTGGTGTTCACGTTCAGGATATGACCCGAAGCATGCAGCACCCCTATGGGTCGGGTCGTCGACACCTTGTCGAGATCATGCCGCGAAACTCGCTGGTTATTCATGTAAATCGGGTCCAGACCCCAACCCGACAGCGCCGCATCCGGATCGGTCATCTGTGCTTCGGTCTCTTTCAGTCTCTCGATGACACTGTCGATGGATTTCAACCCGGCCCATGTCTTGCCATCCGGGTCACGCCGGTCGAACCACCCGACATAAGTTTTGCGCCACAATGTCCCTTCCATCGTGTGTGCGTGTCCCTCGACAAAACCAGGCATCAGAACCTTGTCAGAGAAACGGTCGTCCAGCGTGTAGGTGCCCCAAGGTTCCAGATCAGAAAGCACCCCCGCGCCCAAAATCCGTCCATCGCGCACAGCGACATGTGTCACTTCGGGCTGGTTCGGGTTCATCGTCAGGATTTTCTTGGCAACGTAAATTGTGGTCTCGGTCATGGTGACTCCAGGTCGGGCGGATGCATCGATGCGAGCCTAAGTTGCTTTCATTTTTCTGAATAATGGATTTATCTGTCTAATAAGGCCGATTTTTTGGTGAAATGGTTTGAACTTCACACTTAAACAACTCCGATACGTGGAAACCGCAGGGCGGTTGGGCTCAATTTCCAAGGCTGCGGCCGAGCTGAGCATTTCCCAATCCTCGATCACCGCGGCGATTGATGCGTTGGAACAATCGTTGGATTTCGACATATTCGTAAGGACGCCAGCCAAGGGCATTCAAGCCACCCCCGCAGGGCTGGAAGCCCTGCAACTCGTGCGCAGCTTTATTGACCAGTCCCGACATTTCGAAGCCGAGGTGCAATCTGTCGGCGGCGATGCAACCGGACTGGTGCGGATTGGCTGCTATGCCACTGCGGCGCCATCTTTTCTGCCACCAGTCCTCAAGGCGATCACCGAAGAATTTCCAGGCATCTCCATCAAGTTGCTCGAGGGACATATGGGGCGCATGGTCGAATTTCTTGAAGAAGGCGAGGCAGATCTTGCCTTTACATACGATGCAGCCCTCGACACCCGGCACGAATTCCTGCCGCTCTTTGAAGCACCGTTTTTCGCGTTGTTTCCCGCAACAGACCCAATGGGCCATCAAAGCAGTGTAAGCCTCGATGAACTGTCCAAACGACCGATGGTGTTGCTCGATCTGCCGTTAGTCCGTGATGTCTTTGTCGATCTGTTCGATTCCGCCGGCCTGACGTGCAACATCGCCCATACCAGCCGGTCTTCGGAAATCTGCCGGACATTGGTCGCCGGCGGGTTTGGCTATTGTTTGCTGAACATCCTGCCACCGGACTACCGCGAAATCGACACGCCGCTTCGGGCTGTACCACTTTCGGGGGGTATACCGGGACCTGTTTTCGGAATTGCCACCCTGGCTAGCGTTCGGCAGCCCAAGACTGTCCGCGCTTTCTTGGAAAGTTGTCTGACACTCAAGGAAAAACACGCATTTGACCACATCACGGTTCAGTGGCCTTAAAGTCCAATTCTTCAGCTTTTTAGTGGAATTGGGTTCATTAATTCTGTTTTCTGAAGGAAAGCCCTTGGGCTACGCTCCGAGTCATTCGACAAGAATAACCATGTCCAAAGGGGAGAAATACTCGTGATACACAACATCAAGGGGCTCGTCGCAACCGCGGTGATGGCCTCCGTTCTGGCGGCCGGGTCCGTCACGGCGGAAGAACCGACACAGGGCGGCACGCTGGTGACTGTTCTGGGGTCGAACGTGCGCAACCTGAACTCGGCAGTACAATCAGGTATCGTCACCGGTTTTCCAGGCGCGCAGCTTTTTGCTTCGCCCCTGCGCTATGATGAAAACTGGGATCCGCAGCCCTATCTGGCCGAAAGCTGGGAAGTCAGCGAAGATGGCCTTTCAGTCACTCTGAACCTCGTCAAGAACGCCAAGTTCCATGATGGCACGCCTCTCACCTCCAAAGACGTTGCGTTCTCAGTTGACGTAATCAAGGCGAACCACCCGTTCAAATCGATGTTTGCACCCGTGGAAACCGTCGAAACGCCTGACGATCACACCGCGATCCTGAAGCTGAGCAAACCGCACCCGGCGCTGATGCTGGCTATGTCCGGACAGCTGATGTCGATCATCCCGCAGCATATCTATGGCGATGTGGCGATCAACGAGGTCAAGACGCACCCGCGCAACAACGAAGGCACCGTCGGTTCCGGCCCGTTCAAGCTGGTTGAATACAAGTCCGGCGAACATGTCATTCTGGAGCGGTTCGACGACTTCTTCATCGATGGGCGTCCGTATCTGGACAAAATCGTGATGCGCATCATCACCGACCCTGCGGCGCGTGCCATCGCCTACGAAAACGGCGAAGTGCATTTTGGTGCATTCGAATCTCTGCCGCGTATCGTCAATCGACTGAAAAAGGTCGACAGCCTGACCGTGACGCCCAATGGCTATGGCGCCATCGGCCCGCTCGACTGGCTGGCGATGAACACACAGAAAGGCCCGCTGGCCGATGTGCGTGTGCGCAAGGCGATTGCCTATGCCGTCGACAAGAACTTCGTGCAAAACGCGCTGATGCAGGGCACCGCCGCCGACAGCCGGACCGGTATCCACCCCGATAGCCCGTTCTACAACGGGGATGTCGAAACCTATGATGTGGATCTCGACAAGGCCAATGCGCTGCTGGATGAAGCGGGCTATGCGATGGACGGCGACAGCCGGTTTAGCCTGACCATCGATTTCGGCTGGCCAGGCGTGAAGCCGCAGGTCGAATACGTCAAGGCCGCGCTGAAAAAGGTCGGTATTGATGTCGAAGTGCGCGCCAGCGCGGATTTCCCAACCTGGGCCAAGCGCATGGGCGAAATGGATTTCGACCTGAGCTGGGATACCGTGTTCAACTGGGGTGACCCGGTGATCGGCGTACACCGCACCTATGACTCCACCAATATCGGCAAAGGCGTCTGGTCGAACACGCAAGGGTATTCCAACGCCCGCGTGGACGAACTGATGGCGATGGCGGCAGTCGAAAGCGACGCGGAAAAGCGCAAGGCGCTTTATGCCGAATTCCAGCAGATCATCGCTGACGAGCTGCCGGTTTATCATGTCAACACACTGCCCTATCACACGGTCTATTCCGACAGAATCGGCAATCCGCCAATCGGTATTTGGGGCACGTCGACACCCATCGATATGATGTACCTGAAACAGTGATCAATTGATCTTTGCCCCGCGGCGGTCCGCCGCCGCGGGGTCTTGCCAGAGGCGACCCTTCCTTGACCTTCATTAATACATTCGCGACCCGCGTGTTCTATGCCATCATTCTGTTGATGGCGGTGCTGGTGCTGAATTTCAGCCTGATGCATATGGCACCCGGCGACGTGGCCGATACGATCGCACAGTCGATGGGTGGTGCCGACAAGGAGGTGCTTGACGCGATCCGCACCGACTATGGTCTGGACCAGCCGTTTTTGGTGCAACTTGGTCGCTACATGGGCAATGTGGCGCAATTCGACCTCGGACATTCCTTCTTTTTCAATCAGCCGGTTACGCAGTTGATCCTGGAACGGCTGCCCGCGACGCTCCTGCTGGTGATCTCTGCGCAGTTGCTGGCGCTCTTCGTCGGCGTCGTGCTGGGCGTTTATTCCGCCCGCAAGCCCAACGGAATTGTAAGCCATTTCGTTACGTTCTTTGCACTTTTCGGCTACTCTGCGCCGGTGTTCTGGACAGGCATCCTGCTCCTGATTTCGTTTTCATTGATGATCCCGATCTTACCGGTGGCAGGCATGCGCGATGTCACCATCGAAGGCAACTTCTGGGTTCATTTCATCGATGTTGCCCGCCATCTGGTGCTGCCGATGATTACGCTCGCATCGATCTTCCTCGCGCTCTATTCGCGCCTGTCGCGGGCCACAATGATGGAAACATTGGGCTCTGACTATGTGCGTACGGCCAAGGCCAAGGGGCTGAGCGAACGGCAGGTGGTCTATAAACACGCGCTGAAAAATTCGCTGTCGCCAGTGATTACGTTGGCAGGTTTGCAGTTTTCTGCTGTTGTCTCGGGCGCGGTGCTTGTCGAAACCGTATTCAGCTGGCCAGGTCTTGGCACGCTGGCCTTCCAGTCGATCATCGCGCGGGATACGCCGACGATCCTGGGCATCCTGTTTTTCTCAGCCCTTGTGGTGATTGTCGGCAACCTTCTGACCGACCTCGCGCTAAGGCTCGTGGACCCCCGCGTGGGAGGCAAAGGATGAGCCAGCAACCACCCCCCATCGAAGAACAGATCGAACAGGCGCGGTCACCGCTATCTGAGGCGTGGGAGATGTTCCGCCGCAATCATGCCGCCGTGGCTGCGCTGGTTGTGCTGGGGTTGATTGTGATCGGTGCCATCATCGGCCCGTTCCTGTACCCCACCGACCCGTTCGAAATGGTCTGGGCACCGTTTTCACCCCCCGGCGCCGAAGGCTTCCTTTTGGGCACTGATTATCTGGGCCGCGATCTCATGGCGATGATTATAAACGGGGCGCGGGTGTCCTTGATCATCGGACTGGCGGCTGCAGTGGTGTCGATCTTTATTGGTGTCACCATTGGCGCACTGGCAGGGTTCTATCGCGGTATCCTAGAAGAAATCCTTATGCGGATCACCGAGTTCTTTCAGGTGTTACCGACACTTTTGTTTTCCATGGTCATTGTCGCGCTCTTCGGTGCCAGCCTGCCGATGATCACGCTGGCGATCGGCATCGTAAGCTGGACAGCCGTCGCCCGGATCACCCGGGCGGAGTTCCTGCGCATCCGCGAGCTGGAATATGTCATGGCATCGCGCGCCTCAGGCGTACAGAATATGAAACTGATGTTTCGCGTGATCCTTCCCAACGCGCTGCCGCCGATCATTGTTCAATCCGCGCTGATGGTGGGTTCGGCCATCCTATTCGAAGCGGGGCTGAGCTTCCTCGGATTGACCGACCCGAACGTTGTCAGCTGGGGCCAGATCATTGGTTCGAACCGGCAATACATCCTCGATGCCAGCTATACGGTAACGATCCCTGGCCTCGCGATCTTCGTCACCGTTCTGGCAATTTCGCTGGTGGGCGACGGGCTGAATGACGCGCTTAACCCGAAACTGAGGTCGCGCTGATGACCACCCCGCTTCTGAAAGTCGAAAACCTGCGCATTGAGCTGACGACCCGAGACGGGGTCGCACCGGTGATTGATGATCTGTCATTCGAATTGGGACAGAACGAAAACATCAGTTTCGTCGGTGAAAGTGGCTGCGGCAAATCGATGACGGCGCTGGCGATCATGGGGCTGCTGCCCGAAAAAATCGGCCGTATCGCCAGCGGATCGATCCTATTTGATGGTGAGGATCTGACCAAGGCTTCGCCCGCCCGCCTGCGTGCCATCCGCGGCAACGAAATCTCCATGATCTTTCAGGAACCGATGACCTCGCTCAACCCGGTCTATACCGTTGGCGAACAGATTGCCGAGGTTATTCGTGAACACCAAGGGCTGGGGCGCAAAGCTGCCTGGGATATGGCGGCGGACCTGCTGGATGCGGTGCGCATTCCTAATGCGCGGGGGCGCGTCAGTGACTATCCTTTCCAGATGTCAGGGGGTCAGCGGCAGCGGGTGATGATCGCCATGGCGCTGGCCTGCCAGCCCAAGATCCTGATCGCGGATGAACCGACAACCGCGCTGGATGTAACCGTTCAGGCACAAATTTTTGACCTTCTCAGGGACCTGCGCAAAGACACGGGAACATCGATCATCATGATCACCCATGACATGGGCGCAGTGGCGGAAATGGCGGAAAGGATGATCGTGATGTATGCCGGTCGCGGGGCCGAGATCGGGCCTGTGGAGCAGATAATCGAACACGCCCGCCATCCCTATACCAAGGGCCTGACTTCCTGTGTACCGCATATTGTCAGCCAACTGACCGAAGATCGCGCACGGCTGACCGAGGTGCCGGGGATTGTGCCGGGGCTGAAGGATTTCGGCAAAAACATGTGCCTTTTCGCATCCCGCTGTAATCACCGGACCGAAGAATGCCTGAGTGCCCGGCCACCGATGAAACCGTTCGAAAACGGCCAGATCGCTGCTTGCTGGCATGCGGAGGACGTGTGATGGCTGATACTCCAAACACCCCTCTGCTGACTGTCGACAAGCTGGGCGTGCGTTTCGCCGTCAAACGCGGTGGCGGCTGGGGCAAGCGCGCGTTTCTCTACGCGGTGGATGACGTTTCTTTCACCGTCAATCGCGGTGAAACGCTGGCCATTGTCGGCGAAAGTGGCTCGGGAAAAACCACCGCTGCGCTGGCCGTCGCCCGGCTGACTGCGGCCTATACCGGGTCGGTAAAGCTGGACGGGCAGGAATTGCTCGGGCTCGAAGGCGAAGAGCTCCGCCAAGCCCGTAACAAGGTCCAGTTCATTTTTCAGGACCCGTATTCCAGCCTGAACCCGCGCCAGCGTGCCGAAGACATTGTGCGCGAACCACTGGTCAGCCTCACTGACAAATCCGGGGCGGAGCAGCAACAAATCATCGATCGGCTCTTTGCCGAGGTTGGGCTGCGTCCGGAACAAAAGCGGCTGTTCCCGCACCAGTTCTCGGGTGGGCAGCGACAGCGGATCGGTATCGCCCGGGCACTGGCAACGCAGCCACAGCTGATCATCTGCGACGAACCCGTATCTGCATTGGACGTGGCGGTGCAGGCGCAGATCCTGAACTTGCTGCGCGATCTCCAGTCAGAATTAGGGCTGACCTACCTGTTCATCAGCCACGATCTGGGCGTCGTCCAACACATGTGCGATTCAATTGCCGTTATGTATATGGGCCGGATTGTGGAACATACCGACCGGCTGAGCCTGTTCAACAACCCCTTGCATCCCTACACCAAAGCACTGCTCTCGGCCGTCCCTTCGGTGGACAAGAAGCGCCGCGCCGAAACCAAGCGCATCCTGATCCCGGGCGATCCACCAGACCCGGTGAACCTGCCGCCCGGTTGTCGGTTCGCGAACCGTTGCCCAGCCGCGACGGATGTGTGCCGCCAGTCGGAGCCACCACTAACGGACCACGGCGGCTACCATCGTGTTGCGTGTCACCTGGTGAACGACAGCAAGACAGCAGCGATTTGAACTGTCGTCACATGGGACGGGCTCCGCGTATGATACGTTGCATAGACCCTGCGCCGCTTCATACCCGCTGGCAATTCCGTCTTCGTGGTAGCCCAGGCGCATCCACGTACCGCGGAAACATGTGTTCGCGGTCCATTTGATGCACGAATGACCGCTCTCGCCGCAACAGATTGGTGGTCATAAACAGTGTGGCGAAAGACGCTTTGATCATAGACAAATGCTTCGGCCATCGTTCGCGCCGGGTTGAGTATTGCGAAAAGCAGCATCCGCCGAAATCAATGCTTGAAGGGCGTTCAGCCAATAGGTGGCCGACGGCGGCACATCTGACGCGCGCATCTTTCCGATATGGTTTCAAGCCGCCCAAAAAGCCTGTCGTCTGGGCACGGAGTGGCAGTCAGCGCGCAACACACGCGTGTTAGGGTGAAACCGGATCGCACCTAGGAACTGGTTTTCCTGATTGGATGGGTCAGCGAGCAAGCTAAGCACATGATCTGCATGACCGGCCAAGACGATGCCATCAAATCCTTGCCAGTCCCCTTCTACTTTCAGCGCAACGCCCCCTTCTCACGGGTCAAGGCCGAGACTTTGCATTCAAGCTGAACATTTGTGCCACGCTTTAACAGGACCTTATCAAGCTTTTCGATATAAAAGATGGACCCGCCCGCAACAGAGAACCATTTCAGATGCACTTACAATCGAACCGGACCACCCTACGCGATCATGCCACGAGTTTCCCAAAAATGCTTCTTTCAGAGACCATCCCGTAGCCCCCAGTTTTGACCCACGCACTCGGGTTGGCAGCCGAATGCCCAGAGATGATTGCGGGCGCGGCGCGAAAATCCTGAAGATGAGAGAGGAGATCAAGAAACGGACAATCAGAAAACGCAGATTGCAGCCCCAAGCAGCTGCCACCTAAACTCAAACAGAAATCAAACCGGACCGTCCGTTACCCAGCTGCCTCAGCATTTCCGAAAATCTCTGGCGACGTACAGGCGCTCAAAACCTTGGCAAGATGAAAACTTTGGAAGGGATTTAAATTGCGTGCAGGCGCTATTGGACTAGGGGATATGGGGTCGGGGTTGGCAAAAAACCTGATCGCCAACGGCTTTGAAGTGACCGGCATCGATCTGAGTGAAACGAGGATGGCCGCGTTCCGCGACATGGGCGGCCCGCCAGCCGCCAGCGTGGCCGACGTCGGAGCCAACTCGGATGCAGTTTTCGTTATGGTGGTGAACGGCGACCAGGCAAAATCGGTCATTTTGGGAGACGCCGGTTTGACCGGCAAGATGGCCAAAGGAGGCGCGATCATCTTGACCGCGACGATCAAACCAAGCGAAGCCCGCGAGATCGGCGAGGCAATGCAAGGCACTGGCATTCACCTGATCGACAGCCCCGTGTCGGGGGGCTCCCCCGGCGCGCAGGGTGGAACGCTGACCATGATGGCCTCCGCTCCCGAAGACGTCCTCGACCAGTTTGCGCCGGTGATGGAGGCCGTGTCGGCCACGATCCACCGGATTGGAGACGCCCCCGGCACTGAGCAAACAGTCAAGGCGTGTTTGCAAACGCTGATCGGCTCGATCTTCTCGGCCACGTTCGAGGCCAGCGTCCTGGCGGCCAAAGTGGGCGCGACGGGCGAGAACCTTTTCAAGGTCTTCTCAACCAGCGGCGCGCGCTGCGGCTGCACCAACACGGCGCTGGAAAACATTATCGACCGCAAATTTGAAAAAACCGGCTCGGGCATCGGCACAATGCACAAGGACCTGACCATTTCGATGAACCTTGCCGAGGAGCTTGGGGTGCCGATGCAAATGGCTTCGACTGCGATGCAAATCTTCCACGCAGGTCGGTCGAAGTATCCGGACAGTGATAACTGGGCCTGCGCCCGCGTTATCGAAGAAATCGTCGGAGCCGAACTTCACCGGGAGGGCGCGAAATAAAACTGGGTGTCATCTGCGACGGCATCAGCCGCAATCTGAAACAAGCGGTCGATGTCATGGACGAATTCGATCTTGCGTATGCCGAACTGCAATTCGTGGGAGACACCGAGGTCGGCGATCACTCGGCAGAAGAAATTCGCGAGATCGACAGCCTGCTGCGTGACCGTGGCAAACCTGTTTCATGCCTTTCGCGGCACATCTTCGCCGGGCTGACCAACGCGAATGTGCCTGGGGATGAGCAGCACACCTCGCATATGGATGCGCTCAAACGCGTAATCGACATGGCCCATGTGGTCGGTAGCCCGCTGGTGCGGATTATGACCATCAAAAAAGAACAAATCCTCTGTGGCAGGAACGGTGCGGAGAAATGGAACGTGGGCACGGTGCCTGGGACAAGACCCTCCCTCTCATCGCGCCTGCCTGCGACGTGGCCTGCGACGCAGGGCTCACGCTGGTGGTCGAAACCGGCAACGGCACCATGGTCAACTCCAACTGGACCGCGCGCAAGCTGATCGACGATCTCGGTGCGAAAGACGTGCTGAAAATCCTCTGGGACCCAGCCAACAATTGTTGGTGCCACGAAGAGGCGTGGCCGCGCGGCTATGAGACAGCCAAAGACGGCTATCTCGGCCATATCCACATTAAGGATGTTCAAGTCGATACGCCCTCGGCCACTCTGGAAGTGCGGCGCCTAGGCGAAGGTCAACTGGCTGACCAATTCCAACCTGTCGCCGACGCGCTTCGCGCTGACAGCTATGATGGTGTCATCAGCCTAGAAAGTGTTTATCACCCCGGCGGCGGTGATTTCGAAGCGGGCTTCCGTCTTTGCGTCGACCGCTTCAAAGAGCTGTTCGGGTGAGAGCAGAATGAGTTTTCAAGTTGGCCTGATCGGCTGCGGCAAGATCAGCGATATCCACCTCAAGGACTGTGCCTGCTTCGACGACATCAACACTGTTGCCTGCACCAGCCTCGACATTGCGGAAAGCCACGCAAAGGCCGCGCAATAGGACAACCCGAAGGCCTGCGTCCCAGGTGAAATCTTCACCGATCGCAGGATTGACGTGGTGCGGATCGCCCGCTGCATCGACGCAAGGCGGCTTTGAGCCCGAAGCAATTAGCTTGATCGAAGCAAGCCTAGCTGACAAGTTGCCACCAAACAAATTGAGACCCACCTTTTACCGCTTTGCTGTTCAGCTTTCTCTGGCTGATGAAGCGTATTTCTCGGATAGTTGATAATACTCATCGAAGCCCACCCTTTGGCGGAGTTCGGCAAAGTCCATTCTTCCGGGACGCTGGTCTTGGCGCATTGATCGCAGACACATGACCATGGCCTGCATTGCGGACGCCATGAGAGAGAGCGGGTATGCCGCTATAGAATAGCCTATATCCCGAAGCACCTCATTTGGTAGATCCGGCGTTTCGCCACCTTCAACAATATTGGCCATGTTTGGCAGCGGCACAGCGGAGCAGATATCACGCATTTCGGCTTCACTGCGCGGCGCTTCGACGAACATAATGTCTGCCCCAAGTTTTGCGAAGGTTTCCGCACGGTGGAGCGCCTCAGCAAGACCGTGCTCATGACGAGCATCGGTACGTGCCAGAATAAGAATGTCACCACCGTTTTCTCGTAACTCTTGTCGGGCGTCGACTGCTGCACGGATACGGTCAAAAGCTTCGTCTCTCGCGACGACGGCCTTCCCGGGCGTATGCCCGCACCGTTTCGGCGCGAGTTGGTCTTCGATCATGACTGCGGCGCATCCCGCTCGGGCAAATCCCTTCACAGTCCGCTTGACGTTCATGGCATTGCCATAACCGGTGTCCCCGTCGCCAATCAGCGGAATACTAGTTGCGTTTGCAATATTGCTGGCTTGATCGACGACCTCACCGTAGCTCATGAGTCCTAAGTCTGGCTCGCCAATCCGGCTGGCAGAAGCCGCGAAACCAGACATAAAAGTAAGGTCATAACCCTCTTGTTCGATCAGTTTCGCCGATAAAGCGTCAAAGCAACACGGCATGACGTGGCATTGGTTTTTGTCTAGAAGATTACGCAGCTTTTCCGCTTGGGTCATACAGCATTCACCATTTGAAAGGAATGTAGAGCGCTAAGTCTGGCACGAGGTACAAAATCGCGACGGTGACCAGCATTAATGCAAGAAATGGCCAAACGCCGCGCGCCACTTGTCCAAGTGAGACGCGCGCAACAGCTTGGATAACGTACAGGTTCAGCCCGACGGGCGGCGTGATCAGCGCGCATTCCACCATGATCACCATGAAGATACCAAACCATATAGGATCAAAACCCAAGCCCATAGCCGCAGGCAGTAGAACAGGTGTCATTATCAGGATCATGGACAGAGCTTCAAAAACCAGGCCCATCAGAAGCAACACAGCGCATACAAGCAGGATAAACACAAGCGGCCCATCAATGTTAGCGGCAATGAAGGCAGAGATATCTTGAGGTATCCGATAGAGCGCAATCGCCTTTCCGAATACCTTGGCGCCGGCGACGATTAGCAAGATGGCAGTTGTCGTAATTGCGCTCTCTTTAACAGCCTCCCAAAAAGCCGCCCAAGTGAGCGTGCGCAGCCAGAAAACGGTGATGACAATGGCTGCCGCAAATCCAACTGCCGCGGCTTCGGTTGGTGTGAACGCTCCCGAATAAAGACCCAAGACAATGAGCAATGCGAGAGCAAGAGAAGGTAAAGCACGGACCGAAGTTTTAATCCGTTGCTGACGGTCCGCCTTTTCAACTGGTGTGTAGGTCGGTGAGAGCCGTGCATAGATCATGGCGAAGATCACAAACAGGGCTACGAGCAAGAGCCCAGGACCTATGCCTGCCAAGAAAAGCGCAATGACCGACTCTTCCGCCACGAAACCAAAAACAATCATTGGGATCGAAGGTGGAATAAGGATACCAAGCGTGCCACCGGCAGCGAGCAATCCATATACAAAGCGCTTGTCGTATCCGCGGCTTACCATCTCGGGTATTGCAACTGTCCCGATGGTGGCCGCGGTTGCAACAGACGAACCGGAAATTGCAGCAAAGAGACCGCAGCTCAGTATTGTTGCGACCGCCAAGCCACCCGGCCAATGCCCGACCCAAGCCTGAACAGCAGCAAAGAGATCATGCCCGACACCGCCTTTCAGAAGAATGTTTGACATCAAAAGGAAAAGTGGAACTGCCAGAAGGATGAAACCATCAAGTGTGGAGAGCATCGCCTGAGGGGCCATCAGTGGTGAAAACCCGCCCAAAAGTAACATCCCAAGTCCCAAGCCACCCAAAGCGAATGCCACGGGAACACCAAGAAGAAGGAGCGCAAAGAGACAGGCCAGAATTAGCAAAATAGTCATTCGTGGCTCGCTCCCAACGAAGACACGTGAATTCGCCGAAGTGACAGAAGCTCCACAAAGGCTTGGACTGTTAGGAGCCCAAACCCGACAGGGACCGACAACTCAGCCACCCAACTGGGGAGGTTCAGAAGTGATCCCGTCGTCCGACCGCGTTCCCAACTATCGTGGAAAATGTCCCATCCCCAGTAGGTGACGATGCTCGAAAACGCTATCAATATGGCCAACGACAGAATTACGCAGACGCGTTGCGCCGGAACCGGCAAGAGCGCCGTCACGGCGTTTACGGTGATGTGGCGGCGCATGTTCAGGACCCAGCCCAATGAGAGCAGACATCCCCAAATCAGACAGAGTTGGCTGAGTTCTGCGGCCCAAATGGTCGGCTTAATGAAGAAATATCGGGCAATAACCTCATATGTCAGCATTGCGCCAGTTGCGGCCATCAAACACGCACCCAAAAGGCCTGCTAATCGGGACAGGGTCGTTACGAACTGCATAGAATATTAAACGCGGGCCGCGCGCCAAAGAGCAAGCGGCCCACAGGTCCTTTTTAGTTGCCTGCCGCAGTCAGAACTTTCTGCCCAGCCTCGCCGGCTGCGGCAAGGTAAGCATCGTAGACAGGTTGCGAGACGGCCTTCCATTGCTCCAGCTCGTCATCCGTCAGTTCCACAACTGTCATGCCGTTTTCTTTTGCGGCCGCATAAGCTTCGGCTTCAATAGATGCCATCTTGTCACGGACACTACCTTGCGCAACGGCGGCAGCTTCGGCGATGTGGCCTCTGATCTCTTCAGACAGCCCATTCCACCAGTCATTGTTGACGACGACAACGAACTCGATATCTGCATGGTTGGTCACAGTAATGGTATCCATTACTTCCCAAAGCTTGCGAGATTTTACGCCCGATACACCTGTCATGCCCACATCCACAGTGCCGCGCTGGTAGGCAAGGTACTGTTCTGATCCCGAGATGAGTGTTGGCGCACCGCCTGCCGCTTTCACAAAGTCGCCAAGGGTTTTACCAAATACCCGAACTTTTTTGCCTTCCATGTCCGATGGCGTGCGAATTGGCCCACCATTCGACAACATGATTGCGCCGCCATAAGCTTGCCAGTAAAGGACTTGTCCTCCGGTTTTCTCGATCTCCGCTTCAATTGTTTGTCGCACCACAGATCCTTCAGTGACGGCTGCACGAACCTTGTCTTCACTGTTGAATAGGAAAGGCATGTAGAAGACATCAACAACGGGCGCATCGCCAACGTAGCGTGTCAATGACGCCACGCCTGCTTCAATGGCGCCCGAACCAACTGCGGCAGGAACTTCTTTATCCTTGTAGAGAGTAGCGCTGTCGTAAATCTCAACGTCAATTGCACCACCAGTACGCGACTCAACTTCTTGCTCAAAAAGAACCAGATTTTGACCTAGATGGCTCTTTAGAGGCAACTGGAGTGATATGCGCATTTTTTCCTGCGCGACGCCAACGGATGCAGTCAGGGCCAAGCCAGCGGCGGCCCCCAAAAGGGTTCTTAACATATTTTCCTCCCAGAAAGGCCAGACTATTTGGTCCGCCATTTTTACATCGCGAGCCAATCAGAGTTTGTGTTGCATGGCAATATTGATGGCTGCCCTTTCAGCGTCTGAAAGGTCCGATTGGTGAAAGTTGTCGTGTGCTGGTCAGCATCACACAAAGGCGCATTTTACAGAACTTGTGCCCTTCACCAATTGCGGTGGCAGTGCCAAGAAGGCACTGCCGATTTGCTTTAGAGATTGCCCGCTGAGAGCTCGCTCGCCAAATGGTCAGCCTGACGGATCGCCAAGGCTACGATAGTGAGCGTTGGGTTTTCTGCTGCACCCGTAGTGAACACCGAACCATCCGAGATATACAGGTTTGGAATGTCATGTGTGCGGCCCCACTTGTTTACCACGCCGTCGCGCGCATTCTCGGACATACGGTTGGTGCCAAGGTTATGCGTCGAGGGGTAAGGCGGTGTCGGGAATGTGCGGGTTGCACCCACTGCATCATAGACAGCGGCCCCTTGCTTGTAAGCGTGGTTGCGCATTGCGATGTCGTTCGGATGATCATCGAAGTGCACGTTCACGACCGGCAAACCATACTGGTCTTTGACCTCGTGATTGAGCGTGACGCGGTTGGTTTCCTGCGGCATATCCTCGCCCACGATCCACATACCGGCCATATTCTCGTACTCGTCCAACGCTGAGGTGAACTCGCGACCCCAAGCACCGGGGTCCAGAAATGCGGCCATGAACGGCAGGCCAAGAGCAAGCGTTTCCAGCTCGTATCCGCCAACGAAGCCACGTGATGGATCGTGGCGCGCTTCGTCCGTGATGATGCCTGCCATGGTGGTACCACGCCAGAAGCGCACAGGCTTATCGAAGACCGCGTAAACTGAGCCAGTCATGTGGCGCATATAGTTGCGACCCACCTGACCCGAGCTGTTGGCCAATCCATCCGGGAACATGGAAGAGGCCGAGTTAAGCAGCAAGCGCGGGCTTTCAAAGGAGTTGCCTGCAACACAGACTACGCGCGCCTTCTGCATCTGCAGGTTGCCGTCTGCGTCGAAATACTCGACCCCTGTGACCTTGCCCTCATCGTTGTGCAGGATGCGCGCTACATGGGATTGCGGCCTGACCTCCAGATTGCCGGTGGCTTCGCCCTGCTCAATGTCGTGATAGCCTGCCGACCACTTCGCTCCCCATTTACAACCCTGGAAGCAGAAGCCGGTCTGCTGACACATGGTCCGGTCGGTATCGTCGCTGGACGAAATAGCCATCCGGCCCGTGTGGACGTCCTTGTACCCAAGCGCCTTGGCGCCAGCTTCAAACACCTTGAAATTGTTGTTGCCCGGCAAACCCGGACGACCGCCTGTCCGCGTCACATGAAGCTTGTCCTCGGCCTTGGAGTACCAGGGGTCCATTTCAGCGGCGTCAATCGGCCAGTCGAGCAGTGACGCTCCCTGAACATTGCCGTAGGAGGACGCAGCTTTCCACTCATGCTCCTGAAACCGAAGCGAAGCGCCCGCCCAGTGCTGCGTCGTGCCGCCAACGGATTTCACGATCCACGCGGGCAGGCCAGAGAAGTCCTTTGATACCCGCCAGTCACCACTGGTTGTGCGGGGGTCAAGCCAAGCCAGCTGGCCGAAACTGTCCCATTCGTCGTTGATGAAATCCTGAGGCAGGTGCCTTCCACCAGCCTCAAGCGCAACAACTTTGACGCCTTTTTGCGCCAGTTCATTAGACAATACACCGCCGCCAGCGCCGGTGCCAATTACGACAACAACGCTGTCGTCGGAAAGATCAAAAGGTGCCGTCATTGTGCCTCTCCCCCTTAAAGCCAGTTGATATCGTTGAAGCCGCGATCGATGTAACCGCCAAACTCGAATGACGAGCCCTCGTAGCCAAAGATCGGCCAGACCGCTTTTTGGTTGTAAAGGCCGGTCACCAATCCGCCGCGGATTTGCTGGAAAAACGCACTGTTTTCCATGCCACGGAGGATATCGACCCGGTCACGTTCCCAAGCGGTGTCCAGATAGCTGGCATTGCCCATGCCCTGAGCCGCCGCGTTCAAAGCAGCGATGCCAGCTTCAATGCCGGGGGCTGCGTCTGCAGTGTCATAGCCTTTGACCGCAACCACGTAATATTCGTCGCCGACCTTGTCATGCGGATAGATATCACGCGCCAATTGGACCAATGTCGCGAAGGTTTCAGGCTTCAGTGAAGTCGTCTCCATTGCCCATGCGGCATCACCTGAGGCAATGAAGCCGGCGCCTACTACAAAGCTGGCGCCAAGTGCGGTTGTCTGCGACAGCAACTCGCGCCGCGTCAGCCCCCTCGGGCTTTGTGTTTTTGACATTTTGTGTCCTCCCAAACTTTCTGTCATTTGAAACGCCCGCCGCGTTCGAGCACTTCGATCTCGTAGCCATCTGGATCGGCCACAAAGAAAAACCGCGCCACAATCTCGCCGGCGGGCGCAAATTCAACGAGCTTTCGCGGATTGAGCCCGGCAGCTTCAAAACGCGCGTGCTCACTGTCAAGATTGTCGACGGATACCGCCAAATGACCATAGCCATTGCCAAGGTCATAAGGTTCGGCCTGACTTTTGTTGATCGTTAGTTCGAGCTCAAACTCGCTTTCCGAGTTGCTGAGATAAACTAAGGTAAAGTCGGGAAAATCCAGACGATCTGCGATGGTTAGTCCGAAGGCAGTTTCATAGAAGGCGACAGACCGCGCTTCATCGAAAACCCGAATCATTGAATGAATGCATTTCGCCAATGTGACCCTCCCTTATTTTCAGTAATAAGGAAGCGTAGCGTGGTCGTTTGGGTGGGCAGGTAGTATGGGTTTACTACCTGCCTATTTTGTAAGCGTCCTGAAACAAGTGCTATTCGGCAGCAACAACTTCAGGTTCCGACACAGCAGACAGCTCAATAAACTTGAGACACGCGCAGCGTAGGAGCGAGGTAAAGTTTTCGGGTTCACCGCGCAACTCCAACACTTCGGAATGCAGGGTGGAAATGAAGATTGGCGCAGTCACACCATCATTTTCTGCAATCTGATCGATAACTTCCCAGAAGGCGTTCTCCAGCCGAATACTCGTACTTTGGCCATTCAACCGCAACCTTCTGGTCGTACTGGAATACCGCTCCGGCGCTTGATTGGCAAAAACTTGACACATGACATCCTCCCAAATGCTTCCATGCTTGCTTGGCATCATTGTCCAATCTTAGAGCACTCTGTGAAAGGAAATCAACGGAAGTGCTGCCTACCATTCCCAAGCAGTACCATAGGACAGGATTTGCCTGTCATTTCCGGACGAAACATTGATCCTACCCTGGAAGTTAAGCGACGCCTGAGGTTGGCTTTTGTAAAACAGAGGGCCGCGCGGACGGTCGCAAACTGCAGCCAGGCCGACGTTTGACAAAAAGATACAGGTGACCGGGGCGAACCCAAAGTGCCAAATGCTGCGAGGCGCATGAATGATGGCGACGCGCCTTGCACAGATTTTTTATTGCATGCTCTTCAACAGGGTTTCCGTCGCGAGCCGTCCAAATCTGTTCGCCGCTTTGGGGTTTGCGCCCGAAATGAGACGACGGTCGATTTGGCATGTGGCGTCGGCTTTGGAATTGATGATTTCCACACCCGAAGCGTTCAGTTTCTCGCCAAATTTCCACGGCATATGGCCCGGCATGTAGCCGATCATCGGGGTTTGCTTGTCGACCGCATCAGGGAAGGCTGCGATCTTGTAGCCATTGTAAATTAATGACGAACCATCACCTGCCGCAAGCAACGCAGCTGGTCCGTGGCAGATCGCCAGCGTGAAGAGGTCATGTTTATGCGCCCACCGCAATAGCCGTCCCAGGTCTTCGTTCTCAGGAAGACCCAACATCGCACCGTGACCACCTGGCAGGTAGACAGCCACGTAGGGCGCATCATCGGACATCGAATTTGCTACGAATTCAGCAAGACTGCCCGGATTGGCGAAGGCATCGGCGTAGTCATGATAGAGCTTCATGACCGCTTCATCCTCGCGCGGCATAGCCCAGTCTTCGATGATTGCAGGAGCGCAGGTGGGCGTGACAATGTCAATCTCGAACCCGCCAGCCAGCAGGTGCAGCATAGGCAGGCCCATCTCAACTGGGTGGTTCCCTGTCGAAAACTTTTTGCCATTGGACATGGTCATGTTGCGTTCTTCGGTACAGACCATCAGCACGCGCTTGCCGCCACCGGTGTAGGGGTTGGCATAGACCCCGCCGTCATAATCCGTCATTGTGGACGTTGCGAGTTTCAAGGCAAGGGGTGAGGGCTGAAAAGCGCCATCCTCGGTCGGCGTGGGTGCGGCTTTGAACAGTTTTCGCAGAAAACTGATAAGAATACCTCTGCGCTCAGGTGATTTCGGTCACGATTGCATCACGCGACTTGCGGACCTTGGGCATGGGCAAGAGCCAATCACCGGCTTCCTTGCGATAGCCCAACGGCATCAGAACGACCGAGCGCAAACCGCGTTCGCGCAGGCCAAGGATTATATCCACGGCATTTGGATCAAACCCTTCCATCGGCGTGCTGTCGACCTCTTGCTCTGCGGCGGCAACAAGAGCAATGCCCAACGCGATATATGCCTGACGCGCCGCATGGGCATAGTTCACCTCGGCATCGCGCGGCAGATAGTTGGCCTTCAGATTACCGTAATATCCGTGGATCAGCGGCAGGTCGCCCCGGGCTTCCACATTCAATTGCGTAACCGTGTCGATACGATCTTCGGTGTAATTGTCCCAGGCTGCAAATACCAAGAGGTGCGAGCCGTCAATGATCGGAGTCTGCCCGGATGCTGCCTCTGCGATCTTTGCCCGGATTTCGGGGTTGGTGACCACAATCAACTCAAACGGTTGCGTGCCGCTCGATGTCGGTGCCATGCGCACAGCTTCGATGATGGCATCGACCTTGCTTTGTGGAACAGATTTGCCAGCTTCCATTTTCTTGGTGGCGTAGCGCCAATTCAGGTGGTCTTTCAGTGTTTTTGCGGTCACGGTTGTTGATCCCATTGTCAGAGCCCATGTTGAACGGTATAAATTTGTAACCGACTAACTAATGAGAACTGAGATCTACCGCAAGAAGGCACATTCTTGAGCCTTGGTCACAAATTGGGAACCGCCGTGCTGGACGATAAACAATGCCCCGATTGCAAGCGTATCAACGAGGTTCTGTCCCGTGTCGGGGATCGATGGAGCGTCCTGGTTGTCATTTCGCTGGCCCAGTACGGGACGATGCGCTTCAACGAGATTAAGCGAAACCTGGGCATTTCGCAGCGCATGCTGAGCCTGACGCTGAAGGAACTCGAACGAGACGGGCTTGTAAACCGGACCCAGTATCCCACGATCCCGCCCAAGGTCGAATATGAACTGACCAAGATGGGCCAATCGTTTCGCGAGCCGGTGAGTGCCCTGGGGTATTGGGCGTTGGAACACCTGAGCGAGATTGACGCGGCCCGGAAGGAATATGACATGTCGGACTGAAGCCGGCCATGTCCTGAGAGCCGCGGTTTTCAAACATCGGACTGTCGGTCGTCAGAGTTTTCCGGAGCAAGCTGATAACTTTGATATTGTCCCTCTGGATGCTGAAGTTATGACTGAGCAATGACGCGGCACTCGCAATGTTCTACTATCGCCCGCATCTCGTGGTTTACGGCAGGCAAGTTCAAGTAGCTTGCCGTCGTTCGCAGCGGTCAGGCGCTTAGCCCTCGGCCATAACAGATCGCGAACTTCACCTAACAAGCGTTTGCTCCTAGCGGAAAACCAGAGAACCTCTGCCTAGTTGGGGCACTTGCACAAAAGTCATTGAACGGCATTTGCACAAAATGCGCTGAATTTGCACGCTTATGCCCAATTGGCATTACGTTGAGGGAGTGGCGATCCCTGAAGGACTCGAACCCTTATGTTAATCACTTAAGGTTACGTGTGTGTGTAAAATGTGCCAAATCAGCCTTTTTGCATCAGGAAAAGTTCCCAACTACAGAAAAGTTAAATGCGTTCTGCAACACACATTAACGACTGGAGGAGAGAGCCAGGATGGCAGGGACCGTCGTTGCAAATTTTGGAAGCTATACCTCTAGATAGAAGCGTGCCAGAGGGGCCAGCTTGAGTTGGCTATCGTTTGTGGCCACATAATTAAAAACAGCGGACAGGTGCAGGCCCCGAAAACCATTCCGAAACACCTACTACCGAACCCAAACCTCATGGCCAAAAGGATGCCAGAGCCACCCTGGCACAGCAAGCCTAGACAGGACGGTCCGGCGCTGGCGGACTAGGGTGAGAAAAGGCAGAAGGAATCCCGGCCTTGGGGTTACGTGGTGCGGGTGCGCGACATTGACGTTCAGCGTTTACTACTGGTTGTGGTGATAGAGCCGGGAGCGGTCACACAACCTGAGACGCTAGGCATCGCTCTGGTTGCACGGGCTCATTACTCTGTTAGAAAAGAAGCTAAATCATATGGCAAAAAGAATGAATATGGACACCAAAGAGATTTTGCGAATTGCTGGCGATCATCTCGAGAAGATGAGTGGGCACGAGTTCGATGTTCTTACGGTCGAACCTCCGGTTTCACCCGAGGCCGCTGTAAATCTTTCGAAGATTATCTCGAAGCTGTCTCCGATTTTGGGGAACTTGATCGAGTTCAATGTCGTCGAATTTCTCGACAACCAAGAGGAGTTCAAAAGTCTAGGGACATGGAAGCGGCAAGATCCTGGATTTCCGGATGCGATTTTCGACGGAGTGACGCCTCAACCTGGCTTCGAGATAAAGGCCTGGTTTCCGCTCTCGACGGAAATCACGGCGAGATTCAAAGACAGCCAGAACCATTTCCTAAACGACAACACGAACGTTTGTATGCTGGCTTGGCTTCCAGAGAAGATACTTTATGGGAAGCCAAAAATTGTAGATGTGGTGATCGTTTCGGGGAGATCCGTAGCTAAAGCGAGAGATAATCACTATCATAACCCGCCACATTATATCGTTCTAGAACCAGAGAACACATCGAGCAGAACTAGCAATCTTCAGCAGACCAATACCAATGGCTAT
Source organism: Marinibacterium sp. (assembly GCA_017643305.1). Taxonomy (GTDB): domain Bacteria; phylum Pseudomonadota; class Alphaproteobacteria; order Rhodobacterales; family Rhodobacteraceae; genus HXMU1420-2. Next base: position 29,805 of record JAEPNQ010000041.1, read on the forward strand.
CGCATCCAAGACCCTACCGAAGATCAATTGCTCAAAGCTGAGGAATTGATCTCATCATGGGGAGATGATGGGCGATCTTATAAGCCCACCCCAGAATACCAGTCAAAACTACGCGAGCTCATGAATATCTGCAATTATCGGCTCGATACGAATTACGCAAAGATGGATCGGATCGTCCATCCCGGGCTTGAGGCGTTCAAGGAGCGGGTTCTGTCAACGACCTTCGAGGGAATGACCGCGAAACAATGGGATCAGCTTTTCCGCCTGAGCTCCAAGGCCGAGGCGAAGCTTAGGAAGGCCGTCAGTGCTCTCGAGACAGCAGAGGAGAGGGGCGATAAGCGTGGCGTTCAAAAGGCCGAGCTAGAGATCAAAGCAGCCGAGAAAGCTGTCGACATAGCCGATGCCCGTGTAATACAGGTCCTCGAGGAGCGTCTCAACATCAAAGAAGAAGATGCTGACCAGCTTCTTGAATGATCCTTTCGAGTCCATAGTGGTAATAGGTCGGGTCGATCTCCGAAGAGTAGGATCTCCGACCAAGCCTTCGCGCCGCAACTGAAGCAGAGAAGAGCCCGCCAAATGGCTCCCAGATAACTTCTCCTGAGCGAGTGGTCGCCTCAATCGTCCTCGACATAAGATCCAGCGGCTTCTGGTTGAGGTGCACGGCACGACCCGACGATCCGTTGGTCTTGATCCGCTCGGCGCCTCGAAGAGCAGGGCGGCTCCACACATTCGTCATGCCATGTGGGCATTCGAAGTGGGATCGAGTCTCCAGCCAGTCTTCAGCCGTCATCGGCTGTTGTCCGTCGGCCGAGAAATATGGGCGCCCCTCGGGACGGCCATGTTCGTTGGCATAATCGACGAGCATCTGGAATTTCTCGGTTGGCATCCAATACCAAAGGTGGCCCTGGTCAAGATACTTGCGTGTCGCCGCATCCGCGACACCACAGGCCTTGTTCGACTCTCGGACTGGAAGACCCGTGCGCTTCCACTCATCGAGAAGCCAGAATTTGATGTGCCGACCATCCATGACCGGCTCGCGGACATACTGGACGCAGACCTCTGACACGACGGGGAACCGCCGGATCTTCTTAGTGTTCACGTTGCCGGCGATATGTCCGAGGCCCTTGTCCCAAATATTGGCGTTGACGTATCGCCAACCATAGCGCTCCAGGACCGGATGAACTGTAGCCCAACCGATCTCGCTGTTCCAGAACCAGAGCGATGTCGACCCTTTCGCCGCCGCTGACCAGGCGGCGATGTGAGGCTCATACCACTCTGGCATCCCGTTGTGGTCAGAGGTGTCGCCCTCGAAGCCCAACACCCCATACGCACCATCCGACACGATACAATCGGGGGCATCCCACATTGTGTAGAATGCAAGGCTATCGCCGAAATGGACCGACGTCGTTCCGTCAGTCCATTGAGGGTTCTCAGGAACTTCGTCACGCTTTACGGATCGGCCGCGTCCTACTGTCGATGTGGGAGTGCGTTTCATAGGGGGCAATTTATTCATGACTTCCTTCTGCCAGACCAGAAGAACAAACGCGATACGAAAAAGCAGTTGATGTGCATTTGGCAAACTTTCTCCACATCATCTCGCGTCATGGACCTTGGAGTGTTGTCCATGGTCACGAACGAAGACAGCCTGTGATGCCTGATGAAAGGGCAATGAAATCCTGCGGGAAGCTGTGGCAACTGGGAAGGGATAGCCGAAAAAACGGTAGGCGTCGGCGCAACTTCTAAACGTGAATTCTCCAGCTGAGCACGATACGTAGTGGCAAATCGGCATCAACGGAAAAACTACTCAATCATCGAAGCGTCATAGCGAATCTGCGATGACCAACCAAACTCATAACAATTTGTTCCAAAGGAAGGAATGGCGCCCCGGGGAAGATTCGAACTCCCGGCCAACCGCTTAGAAGGCGGTTGCTCTATCCACTGAGCTACCGGGGCCTACGCGCTTACTACCATCTGACATTAGCCATTGGAAGGCAAAATCCGCAGTAAGCCACTTGAATCGATAGCAATTTCGAGACCCAGATGCCCCCGCCGAGAGCATCATTGGCTTCAGGGCTGCTACAGGAATGTTCGAGCCGTTTCGTGTTTTCAGGGACAGGCTTCCCCAATCTCAAGCATCACGGAGAAACGAAGTAGCTTTTTCCCATACATATCCGCGTAATAGCTGGAACCTTTTCAACTCAAATTATTGTTTTTATTGCGTTTCTCCCCCGCCGCAATCGCCTGCCTTGTACAACTTTCCCATGGGATTGACGTTCTCCGGATATTCCTAAGCCGTTTCGTATTCTCAGGGACGGACTTCGCGACATTGAGGACGCTTGGAGACGTGAGAAATGAGCGAAACGCATTTACTGTTTGTTTACATATACATAGGGCAGAGCCAGTTGCGGCAAACCCAGCCCTTTTGCTTTTAGCGTTGCAAGATTCCAGGAGGGTTTGTGAGAATGACCAAAGCAAAGGGTACTGCAATTATTGTTTTGTTACTGATACTTAAAAGCGGTTTGTTTCTTGTGTACCTGAAAACACGAACTATGTCGTGAAAATTGATAGTACTGTCCCCGAAAACACGAAACCACAGCATGATAATCTTTGCAATCTCAGCGAAGGTTCCGTGAACTACGCGAGAGTAATGGACGAACTGGGGCTCTGCCCCCGCCGCCTTTCGGCGTCTCCCCCGGGATATTTTAGAACAGTGAGAGTGACACCAATCTTTACATAAGATCATGTTTTCAAGAGACATTTAGTTGACTTGGAGACTACTTTTCGGTACTCAGTAAAGGCGGTACAGGGAGGGATCCCGATGGCCGCGAACAGTGAGAGCGGGCGCCATGGGCGTCCGTTTTTTTGTCCGATGTGCGAACATCTAAGTTGCGCAATTTGCGACTAAGGCTTATCAGGATATTTATGTCCACAACGCACACATACATCTGTCGAATATCGGTATAACCGATAGCCCGATTTTCGGGAGACAGCACAGGTGTGCGGGAGGGACTTATATCCCCTTGGCAGCAGATTACTGTTCACGGCCCGGTTCGATTCCGGGGTCTCCTACCATCTTTTTGGAGTCTAAGTTGAGCAGATCACCAACCCAATCGGTTACCATCGAGCGCCAAGATGACGGCAACTATACATTGACCGTAGACGGCCAGGAGATTTCGAACGAGATCGATAGCAGCGTGGAGGCTGGCGGCCTCTACGCACTCTTCGATGCTGCGATCAAGGTATATCAGGATCATCAAGTCACGAACGCTAATAAAATGTCCGTCGGTATTCATGCCGAAGATGGAGCGGTCAGAATAGGCGCTCCGGATTTTCTGGACGCACTGGGTGAGTTGGAATTGACAGACGCACAACTGAGAGTTTTGCGGCAGTTGAGCGAACCCGATCCGATTTTTCTTTGGGATACCGAGGCCGAAGCGGCTGTCTATAGTCTGGTCTTGGACGAGTTAGCATACATCGGACATGGTCATGGCAATCGCCCAGTGATTACGGATGCCGGCCGAGAGGCCCTGAGGCTGGCTGGAACCATGACAGAAAACAAAGGATACTCTCTGCCCGACGAGCAACCTCTTCGCGAGATCTCGAACAGGCTGGCTGTGACTAGACCAGACCTTGCTGAATTTGTTTTCAAGAGCTTGCTTCCGGATGACTTCACGTATGAACCGGAAAATCCGGAGCATGCGAAGATCGGATCTCTCTTCTCAGAGCTACTCGATCTCGAGTTGCGGATCCATCATTACGCGCTGAATTGCAACGGCCCAACGGGACCCGACGATGTAATCGACTTCTTGTTTGACGAGTTGGCACGAACTCGGAAACGAGCGCCTAAGCATCAAGCCTAGTTATCTCCGCCCTAATCAATAGCTACAGAGAAACCGGTTCTACGAAAAGACCGGCGCTCAATAACCTTTTTGAGAGCATGCCTTTCTCCCACGATCAAGACATGCTGCCGTGCACGTGTGATAGCCGTATATAGCCACTCTCTTGTGACCATAGGGGCGTCTTCCAAAGCAACGATAACGGCAGGGGAAGCTGAACCTTGGCTCTTGTGGCATGTAATGGCGTAGGCCAATGAGACATCCAGTCTCATTTCTGGCGGTATTGGCGCGCTGGCATTTCGATCATTTCCGTCCCAGGCAATTTCAATTTCTGGATGGATCCGGGTCACCTGTCCCAGTTGTCCGTTTACAACGCCAAACTTGTAGTAATTGCGGGTGCAAATTACCGGATCACCTGGATAGACTCTTGCGTAAACGCCAAGGCGGGCAGCATCCTCATAGTTCGGTGCGATCATCCGGTCATTGAAACGCCTGACAGTGTCATTCTTGCCCGCAGCAACCATTATCTCATCGATGCTACGAAGACGCCTTAGGTCGGCGTATCTGGCCTCCAGAACGGTAAGGAGATTCGATTTCGTCGCCTCGACAAATTGTACGCCCTCGGTTTGACCACTGAAGTTTTCAATTTCAGGAACTTCGCCGGCA